>JAGGVT010000022.1 GCA_021157815.1 bacterium
CCGCTGATGGTCGAGATTTCCTCATCGATACAGATGATGGAATCGTACTTGATAATTATTCGATGCCTGAATACGCGACCTATCAGACATTCCCGGCAACTGTAGTTTTAGGATGCGGTCCAATCACCGGATCGATCACATCACCTGCATGCCCGGTTACATCTACAACTAATGGTTCTTTTATTGACTTCGTCGTTACCGCTGCGAGTGATAATGGTGGAGATCCGATCGTGCTTTACGAAGTTGACACCGATTACGATGGATCAGCTTTCACAGCTGATGCTTCAAACACAGACGGAAACTTCGTTGCAGTCGGTCCGTTCAATAACCCGAATTGCGGAACCCCACCCGAGGATCCCGTAACCTACACAGTTGCATTCAGGGCAACAGACAGTTGCACACCTGCAAATGAAACCGTGTTCGCCACATGCGATGTTACGGTTGATATTTGCTGCTCTGATGAGTCATTATTGTATGAATTTACTTCATCAATCGAAGGCTGGGCAGGTGGAGGCTGTGGACTTACAAACAACGACCTTTATGGTTGGGGTCATTTCGCATGGTGTACGAATGCAGCTGGATCCTGCTTTAGTGGTGGAGCATTAACCACTGGTGGAGATAATTACGGTAGCGGTTGTAGTTACCTAACTGACCATTACTCCAATGCGGATTTCAATGTTGTCAGCCCATCAATCAATCTACCTACTGCTGCTGATACAACCATTGAATTCAATCACTGCAACGCATTCGGTTCCGGTGGACAAGCATACCTTTATATCTCTCTTGCTGGATGCACAGGCCCATGGACTGAAATCTGGACCACAACTACTGCTAGTGAATGTATTTCTGATGAATCAATCGACATCAGTTCATATTCAGGAACAGATGTTATGTTCAGATTCCAGTATACATGCCCCAATGTTAAATTTGATGGCGGTTCCTGTGGAAACGCTGGAATTGTCATTGATGAAGTGGAAATCTCTGGTTGTTTCACAGGTGGATCACTCCACGAAAACTAGCGAATACTCATTAAGATAAGAATTACCAAGCCCGATCAATTGATCGGGCTTTTTTGTTTTGGGTGGCAAGATATGCTTTTCTCTGCGATTTGTTGAATATCTTCCTGACTTCGCACCCATCCTGGCAGTATGGCAATAACACCTCTATTGTGATTATAGCCGAGATTACCTCTCACTAACGAGCCTGTCGGAAAAGGTTTAATAAGCAAGGAAGTAATAATAAAAAATCCGTAATTGTATTCAATGTCATTCCGGGCTTGACCCGGAATCCATCTTCAAACCTAAAAGATGTGGATTCTGAATCAAGTTCAGAATGACAATCTGTCATCTTTGAAGAAATCTGGAGTAAAAAAACAACCTTTTCCGACATCCTCTAACGTTCGAGGCTCGGTTACGTTCGGGGTTTCGAGACGAGCGTATATTCCCTGTCAGCGAAGCGAATCTCATCCCCCTCATCCAGTTCGCGCCATTTATATGGCGATATAGCGACACCATTCACCAGTGTCTGATTTTTTGAACCCTTGTCCTGCACTTTTACAATTATCAAACCCAGTTTGGATGCATCTTCCCTAAGTTCAATCACCGCGTGTTCATGCGCGACATACGCCGCATCATCAATGCGAACATGGCAAAACTCACCGCGTCCAACCAGATTTTCACCAAGGCGAAGCTGATATTCTTTATCGTCCTGAGCTGCCTTCAAATAATAAACAGACCCCATTTCCTCGCCAGTGCCAATGTCGCTTTTGAATTCGAGCGTATATATATTCGACCCAATTTTCATTTTGTCTCCCGCCTGAAGAGGAATCTCCTCCTGCGGCGGTATTCGCCTGTCGCCGATGAAAACTCCGTTATGAGAATCCAGGTCTTTAACATGCATCTGATGTTCCTTATAGACAAACTCGCAATGAAGTCGGCTGAGTTCGAGGTCATCCCTGACAACAATATCACCCATGTCGCGGCCAAGTGTCGTGCTGGCTTTTTCGATTTTATATTTCTCATGGCTCGACAATGCAAGGAAAATCCGCGCCTCTTCGATTTCCCTGTCTTCAGGCAGTTTTTCCGATGACAGCGGCTCCTGTTTCAGATACCATCCGCAATGAGGGCAGAAGCCATCATCAGACTCAAATTCTTTTTTGCAATATGGGCATTTGCCTTGAGCCATCTAGCCATCCCCCTCGTTTGAATTGTTGTCGGATTTCCTTTTGGGACGTTTTAAATGCTGCGCGGATTGAGTCAGTCTCTTCGCGGCTTCCTCATCCTCTCCCTTTCCAAAGGAATGAATCGCCTCCTGAATATCCATCGCCTCGATTGTCCGCCCACTCATTACAAGCGTTTTCTGGTAATCCTTGAGTTGTTTATATGCCTCATCGCGCGATATTGTCTGCGTCTTGATTCCCTGGATTGTGCCTATCAGATGCGACTGGACATTTTTCATTGTCAGCGCGCGGTCAACCCGTTTTGTGTTTGCTTGTTTCAGTTTATTCGTATCGGATGAAAACTCCTGAATTCCAAAACTCGAATACTTGCTGATTTCATCGTTGCCCTCAGCGCGATACGAGGTCGTGATATCGAACGCCTTGAATAATCCCTCACCATGCGGTTGCGCATTCAGGCTGAAAAGTATTTCCAACTCCTGCGCTCGTTCCAAATCAGGCAGAGTTACAATATGCTCACCTGAGAAACCGCGTGAATCGTAATGGTAAATTTCCTGTATCCTGAAATCCGCGGTTGGCTTAATAGTCAGTTCCAATCCTCTTATATGAACGTTTTTCACAATTCCCATTTCACGCTGAAATAGTTTTTTAACATCACGGGGCCGTGATGAATGGTAGTAAAACCCGCCTCCGGCATCTGTCATTTTAACAAGCAGTTCCTCGTTGTAATCAAGCCCAAGACCGATTGCGCTCAAACTGATTCCCGATTTGCGAATATCCTCCACCAGCGCGGCAAGTTCATCATCCTCAGTTAGTCCCTTGTTGGGGTTGCCGTCCGTAAGAAGAATCAGTTTTGAAACATCCCTTCCTCGCCTGAGTTTTCCAAGCGTTGCGGCGCCTTTTTCCAATGCGGCTGAAATGTTCGTACTGCCTCCCGCGATTATCGCATCTCGAAGATCACGCGCGGTCTCGGGCATTTTATCTGCCCCGACTCCCTCAACAACTTTCTCGACTTCATCATCGAATAGAAAGACACTCATACGGTCAGTCCCCGACAGGTTGCGCATCAGCGCAATCGCGCCCTCCGCCGCCTGCAAAAACGGCGTACCCAGCATCGAGTGCGACCTGTCAATCAAAATCCCAAGATTGACTGTCAGCTTGCTTAAATCGGCTCCGTGCGCAAGGCTTCGTACGACCATCAGGAAATAATTCTCGACTGTACTTTTTGCCAGCACTGTATTCCGAAGAGGGAGAATTTCGATTTCAATCTCGCCATCGTGTGATACGAACGGCCCTGCTTTGGGTATGTTATTTTGATCTGTCATGATTTTCCTGTAACCCGGTGTCCCTTCGCCGGGGAAAATGCGGAACTACGGCATTTTTACTTTTCATCGCTAAATCTCTCCCCGCAATATATGCAGAACCGCCCCGCTTTCTCATTCGTACGTCCACAATGCGAGCATCTTCTCGCCTTTAGCTTCTTTGGCGCCTTATCCTTGAGACGCATACCGCAGATAATGCAGAATTTGGCTTTCTCCAAAACCGGTCCCGCGCATCTTGGGCAGACTTTCTTTTCAGCCAGTTTCATTATCGGCATGCCGCATGATGGGCAAAACTCACTGCCTTGCGCGAGTGGCTCACCGCAGTTGGTGCATTTACGCGGCGTTTCACGCTTGTATCCGCACTCAATGCAGTATGTTGCTCCGTGGGGTATATATGCTCCGCATTTTTCGCAGTTCATTCGCTGTTATTAATATACGACACAATCCAACAATTTTCAGTACTGTTTTGAAATAAAAAATGAATGATTTTTCATTCGATAAGTTGAGGATGATTTTCCTTTGTTGACAAATTGTCTACAATTGTTGACTTTTGGCCTAAAATATTCGAGTCAAATCAAAGTTTCTGCTGGTCAATCCAGAATAAACATGAAACACTACCCAAGATTTTTCAATGCGTGAGAATATTTTTTATTTCCTTTTTTTAAGGCTTTTTCAAAATCCTTTTGCCGCTTTTTATCCCTGACAGGTGAGATTACCAACACTTCTCCATCAGTGGTTATCTCCAACGGTGTATCAGCATCGATTTTCAACAGTTCCAGTATCGCCTTTTCAATTACCAGAGCAAGGCTGTTCCCATGTTTTGTCAAACGCTTAATCATAATTCACTTCCTTACGTTCTAACATCATATCTACATTGTATCACCTTTAATTCCTTTGAACAAGATGCCCTGAAATTCAAACATAAAAAAAGCCCGACTCCTCGGCCGGGCAGTTTTACGCTTAATATATTTTCCGCTACTTCAGTTAAATTTTTTCCTTGCGGCTTAATCCAACTTAATCTATGCGCCTTTTGCCGCGAGTGTGTGCGCAACTTTCCAAACATCACCGGCGCCCAGCGTTACAACCAAATCGCCTTTCTTCTGGCGCGATTCGATATAGTCCGGGATATCCTCAATCTTCGGGATGTATTCAACATAACGCTGGTTGTTGCGCTTGAGAGCTTCCAGAACCAAATCGGATGTCACGAACGGAATCGGAGTTTCACCGGCTGAATAGATATCGGTTACAACAACCTCATCCGCTGAATGGAAACAATTGCCGAACTGCTCAGCCAGATGTTTCATGCGGCTGTAGCGATGCGGCTGGAATACGCCGATTATTCTGCTTGAGTGATTCGAGCGAATCGAATCAAGAGTAACTTTTACCTCGGATGGGTGATGCGCGTAATCGTCAATGACAATCATCTCAGGAGTCTGCTTTAGAATGTCGAATCGACGTTTTACCCCGCTGAATTTCGCCAGTCCTTTTTTTACCGCGGCAAACGGCATCCCGACATGAAGCCCAACCGAAATCGCTGCCAGAGCGTTATAGACATTGAAATATCCCGGCTTGTTCAGCTTAACCTCGCCAAGCATTTTGCCTCGATATAGCACCTCGAACGAAATGCTGAAATCATCCTGATAAATTCCCGTAGCTTTAAGGTCAGCATCGTTTTCGATTCCGTATGTCACAACGTTTCTTGAGAAGGAATCCTTCATTCCAATCAGAATCGGGTCATCAATCGAAATCGCGACCATACCGTTTGTCGGAACTTTTCGAATAAATTCACGGAATGTCTTGTGAAGTTTTTCCACCGAGCCGTAGAAATCGATGTGGTCGTTGTCTATGTTGTTTATTACCGCTATTTCAGGATTAAGCTCAAGAAGGCTGCCATCGGACTCATCAGCCTCAGCGACAAAGAAATCGCCTGTGCCGAGTTTGGCGTTGCCATTGAATTCATTCGTATATCCGCCAACCATAACAGTCGGATCAAGTCCGCCGGATTCAAGCACGGTTGAAACCATCGCGCTCGTGGTGGTTTTTCCGTGCGTACCCGCGATCGCGATTCCCCTGCTGGAATTCATCAGAATCCCAAGCATCTTCGCGCGTGGAATTACAGGAATATTCATCTTCCTGGCTTTTTGAAGTTCCGGATTATCCTTGCCAATCGCGCTTGAAACGACAACCAAATCGGGATTGCCGATATTCGACGGCGCATGGCCGCGATGAATCTCGCATCCCAGCGATGCCAGCTCGCTCACTATCTGCGATGAATTAAGGTCGCTTCCGGTAACAGGGTATTCCAATTGGGCGGCGATTCGAGCGATTCCGCTCATTCCGATACCGCCTATGCCTATAAAGTGAATACCTATGTCTCGCTTTCTGTCTCTCATCCTTTTGTCCAACCTTTGAGAGGATATTTAACCCCGGTATCCTCGTCTGGAACTTATGTCCTGACTCCCATTGGAATCATGCAATTTTCGTTCCAGTTAGTCGCCATTCACTCCAGCTAATTAAAGCTAATATTATAGAGATACAACCTTCATGCCAAAAAACTTCTGATTTATATATATTACCGGAGATTTCAGGGAATCCTTTAATCATCCACGATTGCCGATGATGAATCCCGAAGAAAATCAACTTTTAAATATGGAAACTCATGATTTCCGCCTGCATGTGTGGAATTTGACACAATTTCATGTGGCTATCCAACCACAAAGCGCCATTAAGTCGCTTTTAGTTGGGTGGGAGGGAGAGGAGATTTCCCACAGTAAGTTACTTTGTTTTTAGTTTACTCTTTTAGGATTGCTTAATGTAAAAGGCAACGTTAAAGCCACATATTTTCCGATTTTCATCATAGATCCTTAATGCAAGATCAGCTTTTGGCATCCATACACGACCAATCTCAAATGCAATTGCAACTGGAACCGCTGGAAAGATATGTAGAATCGAATCATGACCATGAGTAGCTTTTATTTAGTAAAAGGGGACGGACACCTTTTCTATGCCTGATTATATACGCCATCCCGGATGCTCTCCCTATCAATTCAACTAAACACGGAAGTGCCACCTGTATGCTAACTACGATTTGCCAATTATTCGGAAAATAGGGACAGTTACCTGTTTTATGTCGCCGATAAACACAGGCAGTTATGTTTGGCTTAACCATGCGGGTTACAAAATAGGTAACTGTCCCTATTAAACCCCATGGCTAAATCTCTGATAGTTGCTATAATAGAGTTACTTCATCAGGATGCTTGTGATAAAATTTCCGGTATGTTGATGAATTTGTAATTTACAGCGTAACATTTTAAAACTACAGGAGAATCAAACAATGAAAACTGAATCAACAAAAGCAATCGGGGCATTACGAACTCTCGCCACAATCGTGTTCAGTCTGGCATTAATAACGCTTGTGGCAGGCTGTGCGGCAAGCGGAGCTGCATACCCAAAATCTCCCGAGGCGGTGGTCGTCGCGATGATGAAAGCGTCTGCCGAGGGTAACATGAAAGATGTTCAAAACTACTGCTGCAAAGATATGCGCGATGGCATGGGCGCGTTCAACAAATATCAATCAATGATGGGTCAGGAGTCACCGCAAGCGGATCAGGATTTTGATGAATCTGAAGCGTTGGGCAGACTCCAAAGTACGATTAGTGGCAAGAACGCGGATGTTTTCTTTAAAGAAATGCCTTATATGAAATTCCTGATGGTTAATGAGAGTGGAAAGTGGAAATTCTCCGGCATTGATTTTGACCAAGAGGAAATGATGAAATCAATGGCGGATATGACGGGAGATAGTTAGAGTCCTTGCGGTCTGGAAACAAGTTCGCAAAAAGATAGCTGTATCGCCCTATTCATGGTCATCTGCAAAGGGGACTGTCCCTCTTTTTGCACTAGTGTCCGGTTAAGTTAGAGTGAAAATATATAATTCCTGAGAATATTCCACGATGGTAGTAAAAAGGGGACTGTCCCAACCATGTGAATAAATACAGTATAAAAGAGGGTTTGCAGTATGGTATATTGATAACGTAAGATTTGAAGCCTATGTGGACTGTCCCCTTTTTACGGATAGAACGATTCGGTGTTCACTTTCGGTTCATGTCTGAAAATCCCAATAAGCCGGTATATCTTCTATTAATCATCAATCCGGCAATTGGTCAATAACTTAACCGGACACCAGTGA
>JAGGVT010000023.1 GCA_021157815.1 bacterium
CAGAAACCAGTGTATGCGCTTGCACCAGTCTGGCTGTAGGTTGATGCGACAGCTTCCTGCGGCGCGATTACCATCGCGAGGTCGAATACATCCAAATCAAGGCGATTTATCGCTGTTGGCGGTTTTAAAGCATCGCCTTTTTCAAATGGATGGCTGATTAGAAAAGCAACTATGACATTGCCATCAGCATCAAGCTCGATTGATTTGATTTTAAGGCATGTCGGGCACGGCGAAATTGTGAAAAAGCCCATGCCGCTGACAACGTAGCTTTCGCCAATCGCGGATGTTCGTTTGGCGACAAGCTCAGCTGTCGCATTTTCAGGATTGATGCTTAATTCATACGCCCCCAGCATTCCCAACGCGTTGAAACTGCCATCTTCATGCAATGACATTCCCATAACGGGAATATTTTCCATTGCGTCAGCAGAGGAATTTTCCTGCGGTGTCAGTGGTGTATTTGCGCCACTGGAACAGCCAGCAGTTATGATAAACAAAACGGTAAAAAGGATATACAAGCGTTTCATGATTTGACTCCTGAAGAGATGTAATTGTGAAATTGCCTATATTGAAAAGCATAAAGACCAATTATTAATAATACTGCTATCTGAGTCGTCTGTCAAATCCGTGAGAAACAGCATCCCAGCCGGAAAGGATGGAGCTGTTGAAAAAAAACTCTGGTAATACAGATGGAGCTATTATGTGTAGGGGTGTTGCTTGGAAACTGTTTCAGAACATAGAATTATTCGCGAAACGTTGTCATTCTGAGCGCAGCGAAGAATCTATAAGTTGCGGTGTTCATGATTAAACCTGATGGGAACAATTCGCATCGTCGAGAATAGATTCCCTTCGGTAAATTCAGGACATGCTTCACTTCGTTCAGAATGACAGAAAAGCTAGTCTTTTCAGTGTTTATTTATCGATGAATGGGGTTACAATTGTCCGGCTTTATGGATGAGAGAAACTCAGATAAATATATCAACGACACATCAACCCTTGTGCCGGACGATAAAAGGCAAACCAGCCTTCGGGCAAGTGTATGGGATGGCAGTTTCTATTCCGGCATGGTCGGTTTTGGGGAACTTTACTACATCCCCCTTCTTAACGCCCTTAAAGCGACTAATTACCAAGTGGGACTTTTTGCCGCCTTACCACAGCTTTGTGTTGCTTTCTCACAGTTTATTTCAATCGAAATCATCGAAAGAGTAAGGAATCGGAAACTAATAATACTTGGTGGCGCATCGACTCAGGCTGTCATTCTTGGAGTTATTGGCTTTACTCTTCTGGCAGGCAAGCTTAATCCGTGGATATTTATTCTGTTTGCATCGATATATTTCACGTTCAATGGAATAGCAATCCCCGCATGGAACAGCCTGATTGGCGACCTTACACAGGGAATTGACAGGGGAATATATTTTGGAAAAAGGAACGGGCTATGCCAGGTTGTGCTTTTCCTTTCTCTCCTTTCAGCCGGTTTGTTACTTCAGCGTTGCGATAATCTCGGAGTTCCTCTGAAAGGCTTTGTCATAATTCTGATGATAGCAATGGCATGTCGGCTTGTTTCTGTCGGATTTCTGGCACGCCATTTTAATGTTCCTTATCGAAAAGTCGAAGGCTCTTATTTCAGTTTCTGGGATTTCATACGGCGTACAAAACAATCGAATTTTGCGCATTTTACATTTTTCATGGCGGCAATGACTTTCTGTGTGAATATCTCCGGGCCTTTTTTCGCGATTTACATGCTGCGGGACCTTGAGTGGACATATTGGCAATATACATTAGCCCAGGGTGTATCTGTCCTTATCCAGTTTTTATCGATGCCCCGCTGGGGAAATATCGCGGACAGGTATGGCAACAAGGCGGTAATGAGAATAACCAGCGTACTGCTTCCCATACTTCCCATTTTGTGGCTGTTTACCAGAAACTATTATTGCCTTATCTCCATTATGTTCCTGAGTGGCCTTGCATGGGGAGGATGGGCATTAAGCGCAGGGAACTTCTTCTTCGATTCTGTCACACCGCAGAAACGCGCACGGTGTTCAGCTTACCTGAATTTCTTCAATTGTATTGGGATATTTCTTGGCGCACTAACTGGCGGGTTTATTACAACACATGTTCCTCAAACAGTGCATTTGGGCGCAATAAGTTTCACTTTCTTTTCCGTATTACAGGCGGCATTTCTGACATCAGGGCTTCTCAGATTTATTGCGGTTACGATTTTCATGCCAATCGTGCATGAAGTCAGGGAGGTCAGCAAACCTGACACAAGGGAAATGATTCTCATGATGGCCAGCGTAAGGCCTGTAGTTGGCGTCAAATTCCAGTTATTCACCGGTGGCGGGAAAAAAGTAATCAGCAAACTCTTTAAAAACAGCAGAAATAAAAATAATCACTCCGATTTGGAGAGGAAAAAATAAATTCCGGGGCAAACCGGAATTTTCAATCAAAAATATTTAAACAGCAAAATTAATACGACACGAAAGAAAACTCCTCTGATTTGTTAAACGAATTGCTCCCCATTGCTTCTTCCAATTCCTTAATAGCGTCGTCGAGTGTGCCATCAGCTTCAAGAGCTGGGTCGAGGAAGATAATCTCTTCGCCTTCGGATGTTCTCATCAGGATTGCGCCATCGGGAAGGCGTTCCATCGACGCCTCTAGCTTCTTTTCACCAAATGTGATTTTCTCGCCAAAACTGTAATGATTAATCGCAAATGCTCCAAGTAAAAACACTATCAGTGTGCATATTCCGACAGTCGCGGGGCGGGAGTAAGGATGATAAATCATCAGTTCCCACCAAGCGGGGTTCAGTTTCTTTTCATCCAGATTGTCGAATTCACTTTCCATTCTCTGGAAAAAATCATCCGTGTTTTGAACACTGGATGTCTCATCGCTATTAGTGCGGCAATTTTCCAGAAGATTGCCCAGTGACATTTCCTGCTCGAAATACTCATGGCAATCTTTACATTCCTCGATGTGTTTTTGAATGCCATCCAGCGCGGATTCTGGAATCTCGCGATCCCTTACCTGGTCAATAATGCTTTTTACCTCGGAACACCCCATTATGCCTTGTTTATCCCTCCCTTGAAATCTTTTTCCCACTGCCTGCCATGTTTGGTTTTCAAAAGTTCGGTTTTCAGGCGTTTGCGAGCGTAATGCAGCCTTGATTTAACCGTTCCCGGTGAGATGTTGAGAATGCCGGCAACCTCTTCGATGTTAAACTCCTGCAGCTCGAAAAGAACAAGCGCTGTTTTCATCTTCGGATGAAGGTTGTCAATCGCGTTTCGAACCTTATCCGAAAGGTCAACGCCTTCGAAGATGTTATCAGGATTCATTGTCTTTTCCTGAGGTTTCTCGTTGATTATCGAGACATCATCCACGAAATACGTTCGCTCACGTTTTTTCTTCTTAATCTGATTCCTGAACTGATTGGCGGTAATCTGAAACACCCATTCCTTAAATTTGGATGGGTTTCTCAACTGGTTGAAGTATTTATATGCCTTGAAATAGGACTCCTGAAGCAAATCCTCGGCATCTTCTCGGTTACCCATCAGGCGATACGCAAAACTGTATAGCTCGTTTTTAACCGAGTCCATTTTTTCCTGGAATAGCATTCGCTTTTCTAGCTCGATATCTTTTGCACGGGGAGCTGAAAGCGCTTTTGTTTTATACCCGGCCATTGTCATCTACCATCCTTATTTTACGACTTGACTCCGATTATGAAAAAATAAACATGATACAAATAACAAATATACGACATACATTATTATACTACGGTTCAAGATATATGGAAATGCCAAAAGTCATTTCCCTACCGTATGGGCACTGCTTGGAAATCGTCTAAGAACCAAATAAAACGATAAAATATCCAGTAAATTTGTGCTGCGGACATCTTGGGGCAGTTGAAAAAGGTTTAATAGACCAGAAAATCATAATAAAACCATCAAGTATATTCAATGTCATTCCGGGCTTGACCCGGAATCCATCTTCAAGCCTGGAAGACGTGGATTCTGAATCAAGTTCAGAATGACAATTTGCCATCTTTGAG
>JAGGVT010000039.1 GCA_021157815.1 bacterium
ATTGTTCTGTTTTCTTTCTTGTATTGAGCCAAAACCTGGAGGGCATCTGTCATCGATTTGGGGTTAGCGTTGTAGCAATCGAGTATAACTTTAACGCCTGAATCTTTAACATATATAGACATTCTCATCCCTTCACCGGCATAACTTGTAAGCCCCTCGAAAATATATTTATCCCAAATCTTGCCCGCGACAGCTGCCCCAGCAGCTGCAATTGCAGACTGCGCCATACCCATTGATGGCGTATTCAGTTTAATCTTTTCCGGTTTCCCGCCCTGAATTGCCAATTTAAATGTAACGTTTTTATCCTCATCCCAATCCCATTCGGTACCCATGACATCAGCCGGAGCGCCATCGTGGCTGAAAGTTATCACATGACGGTCGAATTTCGAGCGGAAGAACGAATAGAAACTGTCGCTCCGATTTAATACCGCAACTCCTCGCTCATCCAAATTAAGCAGCAGTTCGGATTTCGCCTCAGCGATATCCTCCATCGTGCCGAGCAATTCGAGATGTGACGGCGCCACATTCGTAATCAATCCAACATGCGGTTGTGTCATCTCGGCAAGATACCCTATTTCACCTTTGGCGCGCATCGCGAATTCAAGAACGAAGGCATCGTATTTTTCTTTCAGAAATGCGGACAGTGTGAGAGGCACTCCGATATCGGTATTGAAATTACCCGGAGTTACCAGCGGATTCGAGCCCTCGCATTGCAGTATCCGCGCGAGAACTCCCTTCGCAGTGGTTTTTCCAACTGAGCCCGTTATCGCGTACCACGGAAAAAGCGCTGTCGAGATACGGATATATTTCGCAAAAGCGTTCAACGCTTTCAGTGGATTATCTATTGATATTACGGGAAGGTTTTTCGGTTCATGGGGAACCAGTGTCATGTCGGAGACGATTAATCCGCCGGCGCCTTTGTTAATCGCATCGGGAATGAAATCATGGCCATCGGCATTTCCCCCCACGAACACCATGAACCATTCGTTTTGTTTCAGGTTTCGAGTGTCAATCGAAAACGGCCCGACTGGAGCATCGGGATTTCCCCTGACAAGAGCGCCATCGAGGATTTTACTAAGAGTTTCCGCCCTGATCTTCACTGCGAAGCCTCCGGGCGATATATTTGCGCGCGATTTTTGAATCACTGAACCTGATCCTGCCGGTTGCAAGAATCTGGTAGTCCTCATGCCCTTTGCCCAGTATAAAAAGCGCGTCTTTTTCCTTCAGGCGAGAAACGCCAAGCGCGATTGCTTTCTCACGATCAGGCTCCACATGGTACGTCCTATCCAACCCGCTGTGCTCCACACCCTCAATTATTTCATCGATTATCCTCGATGGGTCCTCGCTTCTCGGATTATCAGATGTGATTATCAGCTCATCAGCCAGTTCCATCGCGATTCGCCCCATCAACGGGCGTTTTTCCCTGTCCCTATCGCCACCGCATCCGATAATCACTATTATTCTGTTGAAATTTTCAGCTCTAGCCTCCTTGAGGATCGCCTCAACCGACTGCGGGTTGTGCGCGTAATCCACAAAAACACTGTATGGAACATTCTCGGCACTGACCTTTTGATATCTGCCGGGAACTCCTTTGAACGTGCTGTTCGCATTTGCTATGTCATCCAGAGAGATTCCCATCGTCAAAGCGGTCGCTGTCACTGCAAGAAAATTAAGAAGATTGAAACGGCCTAAAACGCCTGGCTTGAAACTGCTGAATCCATCGGGGGTTTCAAGAAGATAAGAACCGTCAGGCTCCCGAACGCCAAGAGTAACATCAGCGATATTATCAAGAGCGTACGATAGATATTTTTCATGCGATGCCACAACGAACGAGCCGAAATAATCATCATCAGCATTTAAAATAGCAAGCCCCTCTTTTACTTTCGACTGCGTGGTATCCTCGAAAAATCGGCGCTTGGTCGCGATGTAATCATCCCATTTAAAATAATCAAGATGATCCTGCCCTATGTTTGTAAAAACAGCGTAATCGAAATGAACCTCAAGAACGCGTTTCAGATGGATTCCGTGCGCTGTAACTTCCAATACAATCGAATCGTAACCTTCATCAACAAGTTTTCTCATCTCACGTTGGATATCCAGTGACGCCGGAGTTGTCAGGTTGAAATCGATCACCTTTCCGTTTTGCCTTATCAGTCCCAGAGTTCCCATCACGGCGCATTTCCGCCCGGCGTGTTTAAGCAGATGTCCCAGCATCCATGCGACTGTTGTTTTCCCTTTTGTCCCCGTAATGCCTATTACTTCAAGTTCCTTTGACGGGTCGGAATAAAAAAGCGCACTTAATGACGCCAGCGCTGCACGTGTATCCTGCACCTGAATATATGGGAGCCTGCATCCTTCAGAATCCTCGACACAAGCGGCAATCGCGCCCCTGCGCTTCGCTTCATCGATAAACGCATGGCCATCAACAACCTCACCTTTAATCGCGACATAAATATCACCGGGCCTTACCTGTCTGGAATCATAGCTCAACCCAATGAAATTCCCGCTGAAATCAGGTGATATCGATTCGATTTTTACTCGTCTTTGTATGTCAAGTAAATCCATTTGCCTTATCCCGGGAAATGGATTCCCGGTTACAATCAATCAGATTATTTCACAGAACGAACGAAAAATAAAACGGAACAATCATCAAAGACAGATTTCCCGCCCTGTTGACAAGCGCAATCCTGCACATATAACGCGTGTCCTTTCGTACAACCCACATCCAGAGTGAATTTTCGTGAGGGTATTCAGTATCGTGCCATACAGGTCCCCAATATGAATCACCATGCATCATCTCGATTCTGGTAACAAGAAGGTCCTCAAATGCCGGACAGTTATTCGGAAGAAACACTTTCTCATCCTTGTAGAAACACTCCGGCTCGTTTTCCATATCCTCAGATAAAAACATGTGATAACGAATTGGGCCCTGCACTCTCATAAATTTCGAATTGTATTCATCAGGCTCAATTTCCCTTTTGATGATACCGTGCTCACGAAGTTCTCTTTCACGCCAACGGCGAATGTAATCATGAAAACCCTCCTCTTCCTCGGGAATCGGTACCGCTCTTTCAACAAAATCAACATGCCTGATTCCCGCGCCGCCCCATAATGCAGATAGCATTACACCACCGGAGATCATTCTGTCCGCTTTTATCAGTAATGAGTCATCCTCCTTCACAACCTTGCCATCGACAAGCGTACCGGAAACAATCGCTAATTTAAACGTGTCGAATTTCCGCCAGAGAGCGTTACCGAGTCGCTCCTCCCAGTAATTATGGGGAATAAGAAACGCGAGTATCCTGTCATCATGCGACAGCGATTCATCCGATGCCATTCTGAAATAACCACAATTTGATTCACCCGGAACAAACTCATCATAGACATGAAGAGGAACCTCTCCAAACGAATGCCGTTCGAAGAAATCCATATATGAATTCTCCTGTGACATAATCAGATGAAACCGCTACCTGTTGTTTCTAGAATTACACGCAATAAAATACGTATAGATTTTACGTTATTTAAAGTTCCTCGTCAGTATTTTTCTCATTTATCGGAGGAATTCCATCCCATACCATAAGGTTTTCAAAAATCACACGGAAAACCGGACCGCAACTTGCACCGCCCCAATGGGGTTTCGGTTCGTCGAGCAGAACAAGGATAGTATATTTCGGTTCAGGCAGGGGCCCAAATCCGACAAAGCAGGCATAATGGCGGTTTTTATAATATCCATGCGTTACACGGTCAGGCTTCTCAGCAGTTCCTGTTTTTCCAGCGATGCGATATCCCATGCCCTTCGCCTCTGTACCGGTTCCTTCATTCACAACTGATTCCAAAATATCCTGCATTATCGAAAGTGTCTCCTGAGACAAAATCCGCTCACGTTCAGGCTGGGGGAAGTAATACGTTTCCCGAACAGCCGATGACGCATCAAGCGCAATTCGCGGTTTGACATAACAGCCATCGTTTGCGAAAACATTCATCGCCGCGATAATCTGAATCGGTGTTGCTGTAATTCCCTGTCCAAATGCGACTGTCGCTTCTCTTGCAAGCGACCAGCTCGGTGTGCCGATAATGACTTCTTCCAGTTTCTTGTTAAGGTTACCGTCGTATTCTTCTATCAATCCAAGAACCTTTTCGCCGAAATGGAAACGCTCCAATGATTCGACAAGGTTCGCCCGCCCCATTTTCATGCCTATCTGCGCCATCCCCACATTCGATGAATGAATGTTGATTTTATCAACACACCAAAACTCTGTTTTTTTCGGTGGATGTGTATCCGTTATCGGTTCGTCCTTCCCCTTGATTTTTATTCCTTTCGGATTGATTTCGAATCGCTCATCAGGACTAACTAGTTCATTTTCCAGCGCCCATGACGTCACAATCGGTTTAAGAACGCTTCCCGGTTCAAACGACAACTGAGTAACAAGATTGTGCATCGGATTAAGCCTGTATTCATCAGGGGGAAGAGTGTCAGGATGATCGGGTCCCAGGTTGATGTAATCATTGTAGTTTTCAGGATCGAAAGTTGGATAGTTTGCCAGGGCAAGAATCTCAGCGCTTGGCGCATCGAGTACAATAACGCACCCTCCCTTCGCGCCGGTTGATTTTACACGATCCTCAAGAGCCTTGTACGCCAGCGACTGAATTTCACTCGAAAGAGTCAGCCGTAAATCATAACCCGGCACAATACCCTTTCTGACAGTGTCAAAACCCGGAAGTTTTTCGCCGCGAGCGTTTTTCCATTCGATTACTCTTCCCTCACCACCCTTAAGCGTGTCGTCATATTTACGTTCAAGCCCTCTCCATGGAGTGAATTCGCCATGCACATCAGATGAATATCCGATAATGTGGGCGGACATTTCGCCTCCGGGATAACATCTTTTGTAGCTTTTACGCGCCTGGATTTCACCAAACTCCCTATCGAATTTCTTATAGAATTCACTTTTGTCCTTGAATCCGTCGAACAATCCCGGGTTGGAATTATAGAAATTATCCAGTTCCCTGGAGAAGTTCAAATAACGAAATTCACAAAACGCATCGAATTCCTGCTGTGTCATCCCCTCAACAAGTTTTACATTATATTTAGTATTGTTATACGCCTCTACAATTTCATCTTCCGTCAGGTTAATCCTGGGCGCCATGAATTTCGCTATAATGCGATACATGTCCGGGGTATCCGGGCGTTTAACAGCAATGACATCTCGAGACAATCTGCTGGCAGCGAAAGAGCGCCCTTTTCGGTCCAGGATATCTCCGCGTTTAGGGGTTTCCTTCCTGCTCCCAAAACCTTCATCAACAGATCTCGCTTTCAATTCAGTATTTAAAACTGACGTGTTAAGCAGAGCAATTATCAGAAGAAGGAAGAGAGTGGAAATCCAAGCTTTCAGGCTTCCGACACCTTTTTGGAAATACTGAGCACGGATAACTATCAACCATTTCCATATTTTTCTGATAACTATCATGACACATCTGACTTATGCAAATGAACAATCTTTTGTAGGGGCGCTGCAAAGAATCTGTCTCAAAACCCGCCAAAATCGTCATTCCGATACTCGCGAAGCGAATGGTCGGAATCCCTTTCTTCCTTTCTCAACATACTCCTTTTTCCTGCATTTATGCCAGCTTACACAAAATTGCTAAAAAAAACGGGCACTTCAATAAACTGTGTGGGTTATCTGCACCCCCGTAAAAAAAGGGGCATTCCCCAATCATGGGGTACGTCCACATAAGGCTTCAAACTTGATGATTTCAATAAGCCTCATTAATAATCCCAGTGTTTATCGCATTAATAAACGTGGTTTGGACAGTCCCCTTTTTTTACTCAATCTAAACTCAACCCACACGATTTATTGAAGAGCCAAAAAACGAAATGGATGGGAATACAATTAAGCGACTGCACCGGGGTTAGGTGAAATTTTAATTCCAGGTACCCCATCCATTCCGTATCTGTCATTTGGAAACCTAATTATAAAAGAGCGATCCGGCATTGATGAAAACTCCTTTTACTGTTTTAAATACATCCTCACAGCGCAAAGTCCAATACCGGATCTATCTCGTTAACACCAGCTTTATCCCCCAACTTCCCAGAGATCATGCACAAATGAACATTCAGGCGTGTAATCCGCATTGCAGTTCAAACTTACGTTAAGTGAATCGCCAAACAGCGCGTCGATTTCGCCTTGCAGTTCATTTATTCTTTCATCAATCAGATTCATTTCCACCTTCTTGTTATTCACGGAAACATCAAGGTTTGCCGTATAAGCTCTCAGTCCACCCACACACGCAATCATGAGTATGAACAATGCAACCAATGCAACCATCCTTGATGCAAAACTCATGCCAGGATTTTCAGTTTTTGAAATTGTCCGGCTGGTGACATGAAATCGATCATGTTTGCTGCTTCTTGTTCTTTGTCTGTTGATTGTAGTGGTTTGCATTTTTACCTGCTCCTTCGATATCTGCTTGTCATCTTCCTAAAATAATTTTTCATAAACTCTGAATTGTGCCGACCTTATCAGAGGGTTCATTCGAATGGCTTCATCTGTTGGTTTGAGCGCTTTTCTTGTAATTACTTTAAGGCGTTTGTTTTCATCATCCGCGTATCGTTCATCTATAAGCCTCGCGAAACGCTTGTAAATCCTGGCTTCTCCTGAATGGTATGAAATAGTCAGAAGCCTTCCTGATTTCTTCAACGCCTCAAATCCCTTTTCCACCGCCACTCTCAGAGTGTTTAATTCGTCATTGACATGAATTCTAAGAGCGAGCATTACAAGAATCTCGGGAGGAACTCGTTTGCGCTTCGCTTTAAATGGGACCGCTTTTGAAACAATCGATGCTAGTTCGCCTGTCGTGGAAATTTCGTTCTCCTTTCGCACTTCAGCGATTCTAATTGCAATCCGTTTGGGAAAAGGAACTTCGATAATTTTCAAGATAGCAATTAATTCCTCCACAGGCGCGTTGTTTACAACCTGCCCGATTGTTTGTGCCTGCGTCTGGTCGAATCTGCCATCCAGCGGGCCTGTCAGCTTCACACTGAACCCGCGCTCCGGATTAGTAACATATTCGAGCCTCAGCCCGGGATCATAAATCGCGCATCCGATTTCGCTTAACCCCTCATCTAAAATCCGCTTGTCAAGGTGCATACAACTTTGCTTTTTTATATGAACTCTCTTACCAAATCTCTCAAGCCGTTTTGATGCCGTATCGATTGCCTTTTGGTCGATGTCAAAATGGAAGTACTCGAGCTGCGGAAACTTTTCCAATAGCACCTCGCCATAAGTACCATCTCCGCCATATAGATCAAATACAATTCCATTTCCGTTAAAATTTCCGTATGTGACTATTTCATCAATAAATGCCGGATAATGATATTTCTCACTCATTTTCATCATCCACGCTGAATCTATCGTAACGTTTTGGATATCTCTTCTTGAATTCACATTCCGCCCAAACCACTACTTGTTTATTCTTGAAATCAAGAATAATCTTGTTATCACCCTCCGGTAATTGCAGTCGGTTAACTTCGGATTTATACAATTGAATCTTGTTCGTTTTAACCACACTCGTTCTCAGATTGCCTTTTGGTTTCTCATCCTCATCACCTGCCAGAGAAAGCAGGCTGCCTAAAACATCATTCACATCCGTTTTCTCTACCTGGTCTAACAAATCTTTTACTTTGTCCATGTTTAAAATAATGAGAGCCGGTATATCTTTCTCGAGAGGGAATGTAATTCCATATTCAACATCTGAATCACTGCCGTTGTCCTTTATCGCGGCAAGATACTTCGCTAAAGGAGAGATAACGAATATCCTGTTCCGGGAATCCAATTTGACTTTCTTTACGTCGAGCACTAAACTCATGTTGTTAATGTGATTCAGATTTCGTTATTTTTAAAAACAATCGCGGGTGAAAGATTCCTGGATTTTTTGGCGACCGGGATTCTGTAATATGTAATTTCTTTTCTCACCCGCAAATTGTGTGTAAACAAAAATAAAGCTGCGAACGGTTAAACGTTATTTTGGATTATTATGACAACCGGGTTTGGTTATTATTTTCGCGTTGTCCCCGGTCACAGCTTGAAACATTAATTTAAGGCACAGCAGTAACATTTTGAAACATATATTTATCTGCTGTAACACCATTTAACATTTTGTAACACCGGCTATAATAATTGTATTCACTTCGCTGTTCAAGGTGAACATCCGTTTATTCCAAAATTCCTTTCTTGAATCAAATGTCGCTTCAGATTTGCCTTCCATCATGCGCTAACGGGCATTATTACCGGCATTTGCGCATAGTATCACCCGCCACCCAATTACATTTAATTTCAGCCTCTGAAAAAATATCTTTTTTTTCCATTGACAAGGTAATTAAACCAACATGTTTTTTGTGTTCAATCGTTGCGTCTTGTTCATCTCATTGACGAAATAACGCATTGTAATTTTCAACTGCGATTTCCCAATGATTCGTAATCAATCTTTACATGCCTGGCATTTTCAATTATATTTTTGTGGTTTGAATCATAAGCTGCAATTTTGTGCTGCAGGATTTAGTACAAAATCAGACATTTGGTCTGAGTTATTTTATGCCTTTAACTTATAAGGCATATCCAATAAATGAGATTATTTCCTGAACTATCTGATTTATAAAATCAAACAGGTGAAGCAATAATGGCAAAGCAGGACAAGTATCTTAATCAAAAAATCAATAATTATGGCGTGAAGTATCGTCTTGGACAGGGCGCATTCGCAACGATATACGCCGCGGAGGATTTATCAAAATCCACATCGCAGGAAAAATGCATGGTCGCCTTGAAAATTCCCTTGAACAAGGATGAGAACTACAAAAAGAACATGGCGGAAGCGGAACTTCTTCTCGGGCTTAATCATCCGAACATCGCTAGATGCTATTCAATCGAGATGGACAGGCGGGAGAACATTTTTTTCTTCGTAATGGAAATCATCAAAGGCAAGGATCTCAATGAGATTATCGACCTTGCCGGCGGGCCGATGCCGTCAAAACAGGTCGAGCATATTGGACGCCAAATTCTTGACGCATGCAAATACATGGGGAAGAACTACATTGTCCATCGCGACATAAAACCGGCGAATATTGTTATCCTCGATGAACCGTACGGCTGGGCGAAGATAATGGATTTCGGCCTTGCAATCAACACTCTTGACTGGAATGGCAAGGGCGCGCAGGCGGGAAGCCTTTTGTTTATGGCTCCTGAACAATGCAAGGGCAAGCCTGAACCGGCTAGTGATATCTGGGGAATCGGAGTAATCATGTATAAAATGCTGACCGGCAAATCCCCATTCCTGGCAGCAAGTGAACCTGAAATTCGCCAGAGAATCCTTGAAGATGAGCCGACTCCAATTCTTGAAATCATCCCGAACGCCGATCCAAAACTGGTTGAATTAATCGACAAGTGCCTCATTAAAGATCCGAAGGAACGCTACAAATTCGAGGATATGGAAGATGGATTCAGGCCATACGGTGATGGCGACACATAAAGCGACAATATGCTAATGCATTCAATTAATTGTGTGTGTTATTTGCACCCCGTAAAAAAAAGGGTACAGTCCACATGAGGCTTCAAGTCTGATGTTATCAATATACTACGCTGCAAACCCACATTTATACTGGGTTTATTCATTTGGCTGGGACAGTCCCCTTTTTTTTACTCAACCTAAGCTCAACCCGGGTGCCGCCCACACATCACGTCTTTTTGTGATTTGTGGGTGAAATGCGTATCTTCGCTGCAAACACCCATAAAACCGAGACGGCTGTATGGGCGGCACCCAGCTTTAACGTTTTTCCATAACACCATGCTTTAGCGTGGTGTTGCAAAACAAAACCGCCCCTTTACGGGACGGTTAGTTTTTTCTTCAAGAAAATCAGTAATGACTACTCAGTTGTTTTTTCCTAAGATTGTTCATCCGTTGTATCTGCAGATACACTCTCTTCACTTTCAGCTGGTTCCGTTTTTTCATCCGGTACCTTTTCTGTCGGTTCCTTTTCCGCCTTGTTGATAGCAGCAGCCATCACATCAGCATCTACAGATTCCGTGGATTCATCAAGCTCCGGCCGTTCAGGCTTGACAACCTTCGGTTCTTCATGAATGGTTTTTTCAGATTTCAAAACCGCGGGTTGCCCAATGTTAAGCGTAATATTGAGGCGCTTCATAAGGCGGCTTTTTCGCCTTGACGCATTATTTTTTTTAATAATGCCTTTGGTAACCATCATGTCGAGTACACGACACGCTGCGTCTACACGCTCTGACGCATCAGATGTATCCTTATCGAGCGCGACTCTCGCAGTCTTCACATAAGTGCGCATTTTACTTCGAAGAGTTCGATTACGAATCGTGCGCTTTTTAATTCGCTTTAGGTCCTTAATACTTGACTTGGTATGTGCCATTCGTCAATCCATATCCTGTAAACAGAAATAAATCACACAAAGCATAAGATTATAATGAATACATAAGCAAAATTCAAGGTTAATATTCAAATGAATGTATTTCATTTATTATGTAACATGTCGGGATGATTAACTTCTATTCTGTCATGGCAATTGCATGTTTTGTGTGCTGAACATATAATTGAATTCAGGTTGGACTTTTGAACTTAAAGGAAAGAACAACGCCGAATAAGCCAGATGAAATAAAAAGCAATGGTGGAGTCAAAATTCCAAGTGGGCGCTTTCTTGCTTTCAGTGCGCTTATTGTGATGGTTGCCACTATCCTGTCCCGTCTTCTCGGGCTTGTTCGTGAAATGACAATCGCGCATATATACGGTGCGACAGGAAATACGGATGCTTTCTACCTCGCGTTCAATATTCCTGAATTAATCCGCACGCTGATTATATCTGGAGTACTGAGTACAATATTCATTCCGATTTTCGCCGACTTTCGAGAGAACAAATCGTTTGAGGTCGCCAAACGTGTAACCACCGAGATTTTTTCTTTCACTACATTGATTGCTGTCTGCACCGTAGTTCTTGGAATTGTGTTCGCACCCGCGGTAATTCGAGGGGCTGAGATAATCAGTTTCAGAAAAATAGATCCACAAACCATGGCCACTGCTATTCAGCTTACACGACTCCTTTTCCCGATGTTGATTTTCATAGCGTTAAACGGATTGATTCAGGGCATTCTCAATTCCCTTCACGATTACAAAACTCCAGCGTTCGCTCCATTGATTTTTAATGTGGCAGTAATCAGCACATTGATATATTGTAAAGTATCAAATCCTGATTTTGACAATATTCGAGTTTTGGCAGTCGCTGTAGTAGCCGGTGTTTTTCTTCAATATCTGGTTCAATTGCCCGCGCTCAAATCGCATGGGTTTATTCTTTTTAAGATACCGGATTTCACTCACGAGGCGTTTGTCAAGTTCAAAGACCTGGCTCCCGCTGCGATGCTGGGTTATGCGACAATGGTTATCAACTCGTTTGTTGACAAAGCGATTGCGTTTGGGCTTGTTGAAGGTGGAATTACAACTTTATACCTTGGATTCAGAGTTCAGCAATTGCCATACAGCATTTTCGGAGTAACGATTGTAACCGTTTTATTCCCGCTAATGGCACAACATATTGCCGCAAAAAGATTTAACGATCTTAAAAACGCGATTAATATGGGAGTGCGCATGCTGGCGTTTACGATTATCCCCTCTTCTGTCTTCTTCATGGCGATGAGTACAACGGTAATCAGAGTTCTTTTCAGCCATGGTGAATTTCAAAATTTCGCTCAAGGTGTCGAATGGACTGCTGACGCTTTGAAGTATTACACGTTTGGAATCTTCCCCGCTGTCTCCCTTCTGCTTATTTCCAGAGTGTTCTTCAGCTTTCAGGATACAAAGACACCTCTCAAGGCTGGCGCGGTAATGGTTGTTGTTAATTTCTGTCTTGACCAGCTGCTTGGTTCGCACTTTGGAATCAAGGGCATCGCTTTTGCAACGAGTATTGTATCGTTCTTAAACTGCACGATACTTCTTTACTTCCTGAAAAGCCGCCTCCCGGATATTTGGGAATCATTTTTCAACCGCAATATATTAAAAATGCTGATTGTCGGAATTATTCAATATGCCGCGTTGACGTATATGCTCGCCTACTACAACTTGATGTATCCTGAGCATAGTGTTGTTCGTGATATCGCTGCAATTGTAGCGGGCCTTATTGTATCCCTAATCGTATTTGGCGGATTTAGTTATGTATTCAAATGCGGTGAATGGAAAATGATTTCTGAGTATATTTTCCACAAACGCATGCGAGACAAGGAAATCCGCCTGGATGATACTGATATTTGATTGTGATTGCATAAAGAGACCTCGTCCCTTACGTCGAATTACCCGTCATTCCCACGAAAGGGCCTGTTGAAAAAGCCTGTTATATCCCAGACCGTAGGGGCAACTCTCCGTGGTTGCCCTGTATTTATGCCAATATTTAGGGTAGGCACAGAGACCTACCCCCTACATTCAGCCCTTTTTCAACAGCCCCTTTCGTGGGAATGACGGAATCTTGATTCGTGGAAATACTTACCCCTCACTAACGTTCGGGGCTCGGATAATTCTAGTGGAAAGTTAAAACAATCCACAATATTCTTTTCTATTTCAAACTCCGGGAATCAACGACTGCTTTAAATACTCATTCAGAAAATCACCGAATCGGTTTTCCAAAATAGCTTTTCTAATTTCCTTCATCAGATTCGCATAAAAAGCAAGATTGTGGTGGGTTATAATCATCAAGCCGGAAATGTTATCCTGCTTGACCAGATGGCTTATCAGCGCGCGAGTGTATGTTCTGCAAACCTTGCAGTCGCAGTTTTTATCCAGCGGAGAATCATCATCGCGATACTGTGAGTTTTTCAGGTTCAACCTGCCCTCCGATGTTATCGCCGCCGCAGTTCGACCAAGTCGTGTCGGCAATACGCAATCGAACATATCCATCCCGAGCGCGACTGTTTTGACAATATCCCCGGGATACCCAAGCCCCATCAGATAATGAGGTTTGCCTTTGGGCAGCAAATCGGTCAAATCGTTTATCGATTCAAGCATCGCCGACTGCTCTTCCCCTACTGCAAATCCGCCAAGCGCAATCGCGGAAATATCAAGTTCAAGAATTTCCTCAAGGCTTTGCTTTCTAAGGTTGTTATAAATTCCACCCTGAGCAATTCCGAACAGCGACTGATGTTCCTGACCAAACCGATTAAAACTCTCAAGGCTCCCTTTCGCCCATGCGGTTGTTCTATTAACAGCAGTTGCAACATCGCTTTCATCCGCAACCGACGACGGACACTCATCAAGTGGCATGACAAAATCGCTTCCCAGCGCGGCTTGAATTTCCATGACCTTCTCAGGCGTGAAGAAATGCATTGAACCGTCAATCGGGCTTTTAAAATGAACGCCCTCATCTGTAACCTTGCGATAATCGGACAGAGAGAAAACCTGATATCCGCCGGAGTCAGTAAGAATACCGCCATCGAATCCCATAAACCTGTGAATTCCGCCTGTCTGCTTTACAATTTCATGTCCGGGCCTTAGATATAGATGAAACGCGTTTGACAGCATGACATCGAATCCGAGTTCCTTTAATTCCCAGGTATGCGCTGCCTTGACCGCTCCCATCGTGCCAACGGGCATGAAAAAAGGCGTTTCATAGATTCCGCGCGGCGTTGTAATCCGGCCCAATCGAGCTTTGGTCTGTGAACATTCAGCGATAATCTCGAAGTTCAAAGCCACTATTCCATATCCTCCCGTGCGAGGTCGCGCAAAATCTCAAGCAATCGTGAATAACATTCCGGCAAAGGCGCTGTTATGTTCATTTCCAAATACGATACCGGATGCCGGAAAATCAGGTTTTCAGCGTGAAGGAACATGCCCTGGTATTCCGACACAATCGCTTTGACATTCTTCATCAGTTTGCCTATTCTGTCTGCCGGAAGCCCTTTCATTCCAAGCCACCTGATATGATCAGTCAATTTCCTTGTGCCATAAACATGGTCATTTAAAACAGAGCGCCCCGAGTGCGCAAGGTGAACTCTAATCTGATGAGTTCGTCCCGTATGGATTTGAAGTTCAAGCGAGTCAAATCCGAAGTAACGCTCAAGCACTTTGTAGTCTGTTATCGCTTCCTTGCCGCCTTCTTTCATCGCCGCCATTTTTACACGGTTTTTGGGATGGCGTCCGATATTCAAATCAAACGAGCCTTTCATATCCCGCATATTTCCTATGACTACAGCTCGGTAGTACTTCTCTATCTGTCGTTCTTTGAATATTTCGACCATGCGATAATATGCTTTATCTGTTTTTGCAAACGCCAGTATCCCGCTTGTTTCCTTGTCGAGACGGTGAACCACTCCCGGACGGTATTTCCCGCCGGCTGGCGCGAGTTGAATCCCCCTGCCAATCAAACCGTTAACCAGTGTGCCGGATGGCATCAATTCCGTGGGATGAGTGATTACACCTGCAGGCTTGCTCACGATTATTAAATCATCATCCTCATGAAGAATGTCAAAATCAATTTGTTCTCCTTCTATAATTACAGGCTTATCGGCGGGGATGGTTATTTCAACCTGCTCTCCCGGCGTAAGAATGTGATTCTTTTTACACGGGATACCATCAACAAGTGCGTATCCATCCGTGATTAGCTTTTGGATTTTACTTCGGGACAGAGTTTTGCTCGACTCGCTTTTTAACATACGCACGAGGAAAGCATCGACACGCTCCCCCTCGATATCAGCTTGAAAAGCAAGCCTGTTATTATCGTCAGTCGGGGATTTCATCCTCGCCTGTCTCGCACTCAACTTTTTCCTCTAAAGGAGGGACTTTTTGGATTGGTGTAAAAGTTCCTTTTTCGTTATTGTTTTTATCCTGATTGGATTCATCCAACGGAACAATATTGGATTCAGCTGATTCGGATTCAGCCTTGGGTTTGGTTTCGCTGTCGGGTGGCATTCGCAGGATGAAAGCCAGCAGAAGCACAGTTCCTATCACAACCCAGATGTCGGCAAAATTGAAAACCGGGTAGTCATATAGTTGATTGAATTGCGCGAAATATTCCTGCGCTGAAGTCCAGCCGACTTTCCCCGAAAGGTTATACCAGATTCCTCCCACTCCCCCACCCCATGGGATATAGACATTGATAAAATCGACAACTCCCTGTCTGTGAGAAAGTCGGTCATAGAGATTACCCAGCGCGCCTGCCACCTGGAATGTCAACGCCCATCCCAAAAGGCGGTCCTTGAGAGTGGTTTTTCCCAGAATTGTCAGGATTACGATTATCATCACGGTTGACATAACCGCAAGCCCCTGAGTCCATCCTGAGAACATGCCCCATGCGGCGCCGGTGTTATAGAGAATTTTCAATTCAAGATATTTTGGAATGAGAGTATAGACCATGCTGTGATGGTCGAGGACAATAATCGCCCATAGTTTGCTCGCCTGATCAAGCGCGAACAGGGCAATAATAGCCGCGCCGTACAGGAATCTATATTTCCACAATTCAGGCATCAGTTATTATCAGAATCTCCATTGTCTATAGTATCGTCCGGCGTAATTTCCGTTGAATCACCTTTTTTTACCTGTTTCGCTGACACAGGCAGTGCGTCTTTTTTAACATCATCCGGTATGTAATGAACAACCTGCTGCGGGAATGGAATTTCAATCCCGCGCTCATCCAGTCCGCGTTTAATCATCTGCCTCAGTTCCCTTTCTATAGACCAGTGCGCCAGCGGCCTGGTTCGAACCGCGACCCTGAATGTTACATCAAAATCGCCAAGTTTGGTTACTCCCATGACCACAGGCCGATCCAGAAGGTCAGGATGTTCGAACTTACCCACAATTTCATTTATCGTTGTTCTTAAAATATCAATATCCTCGTTGTAGGTTACTCCGACTTCCACAATCGCCCTGGAAAATCCTCGCGACAAAACGGAAACCGTATCCAGAGATGAATTCGGAAACATGTGCAATGCGCCATCGAAAGATCGAACAACCGTGAGCCTGAGCGTCATTTTCTCCACTGTTCCCGAAATGCTGCCCACTTTAATATAATCGCCGACATGGAACTGGCCCTCAAACAAAATGAAAAATCCTGAGAGAATATCCTTCACAAGTGTCTGCGCTCCAAACCCGATTGCCAGACCCATGACACCTGCACCGGCTAGCGCTGGGCCAATATCCAGCCCGATTTCCTTGAGAATCATCATGAACCCGACAAAATAAAGCATGTATCTCAACGTGCTTTTCAGAAGATAACTGATTGTATGCGCGCGCTTTTCAGCGTCGCTGAAAGCCGGATCATCATCCTCGACCGACTCAACCCACTTGTCAACAGCGAAATTGATAAATGTCAGCGCCAGTTCCACACCGATTAGAATTACAAATATCAGGCATAGTTTATAGAGAACAGACATCCATAACGCTTTTGAAACCGCCCCGCCAAGCACTCCGATTTCCTGCATGACTATGAGAATGATAAACCACATCCACACAGTCCAGAAAAAGATTGTCAGGAATCGAACGACGCTGGTTACAACATTCATTGTTCGTTCAATTCGCTCTTCCTCGCTTCCCACACTCAGGAATTTCGGAATGATATTGCTGACAAAAGATTTAAACAGCCGTTGAATAATAATCATTACCAAAAACGCGACTGCAATCGCCAGAAGCGCCTCAACAAGCCGCAGCCCGATTGTCCACGCCAGCCCGCCCCAGCCTGTATATGTTACCTGGAAATATTCATACAGCAATTGTTCTATATACATAGTCAGTTACCTCTATCTGATATTTCTCGCACGTCGAATCAGCAAGATCAGATATGAAAAAGGGATTATACCCCACCAGAGCTATTGAAAAAAACCTTTTTCAGAAATGATGTGTCTTCAGTGAAGCGTACTCGGTGACTCGCACGAAATCAACGTTAAATAGAACTTTCTCGGTGTGGCTCATCAATAGGGCTTTATCTCGTCAAGTTGTAGGGGTGGGTTTAAAACCCACCCCTACAACAATGCGGAAATGGTATTTATTATTTTTATCAACCAAGCGCAGCCTGTCTCTTTTCCAACGCGGACAAAAGTTTTGGGAAACAGTCCATTGTATTTTCAAACAGAAGATTCTGGAGAATATCAAGCTCCATCTGGCGTATGCTCGCAAGCTCTTTCGCTGTCTCTACTACATACCCCGGTAGATTCCCCCTGCTCTGCTTCTTGAATTTAGCGGGAGTCATAAACGGCGAATCGGTTTCAATCAATGCCCGCTTCATCGGGATTGATTTTGCGGTGTTTTTTAATTTTTTAGAGTGTTCATAGGTCAAAACGCCGGGAAATGAAACATGAAATCCCATGTCAACACAGATTTCAGCCTCTTTTGGACCGTATCCGAAACAGTGAAAAACGCCTCTGAGAGGAAAATCGCGCCTAACTTCATTCACAATCTCAAGCGTATCATCCCATGCCTTGCGTGAGTGAATCACAACCGGCATATTGTTCTCACCGGCAAACCGCAGTTGCGTTTCAAAAAATTGCTTTTGCAAATCGCGCGGAGAGTAATCGCGATAGTAATCAAGCCCAATCTCACCTATCGCTACCACTTTCGGGTGATTGAAATTATTGGCTATGAAATCCAAATCAGCTTCAGTTGCGTTTTTTACATCATGCGGATGAATTCCGATTACAGCGTAAACCTCATCATAACGCTCAGCACGCGCAATTACATCCCTGCATGACTGCCCGTCGACAGCAACATCCAGCAGGATATCGACGTTGTTATCATGCGCGTGTTTGATTAGATCTTCTTCGGAGATGAAGTCGCACATTCCGATATGGCAGTGTGTGTCTATCCAGTGTTTTGTGTTCATTTTCAGGAGGTCATTATACAATGATGCTAGTGTCATGTAACTCTTTTTGCTGGACATAACAGTTTTCATCCATAATATCAAACATGACATATTCAACCAAACAATATGCGCTCACTGAAGACCAGCGCACCGAACTCCATCGAAGAGTCCAAAGTAGCAAGACATCCAAGCGAGATAGTCTTAGAGCCAATATAATTCTTCTGCGAGAAGGCGGAATGAAACAAAGAGATGTCGCAAAGAATCTGGGCATCAGCCATACAAGTGTATCAAAGTGGACCATGCGTTTTGAAAAGCAGGGCATCAAGGGGCTTAAAGATGCCCTGGGGCGAGGTCGCAAACCCACCATAGATAGCAGCAAACTCCGTAAAGTCATCGACCAGGTGGAGCACTCGAACCATGGCAAAGGAGGCAGGTGTCTCCCAAAAGTATGTATTATTTAGATACATAACTTTTTCTTGAATTCCTCGGAATGTCAAGCGGGAAGCCTTTTTTATTAACTAAAGCTTATACATTTAAACAGTCCCCTTTTTTTTACTCAATCTAAACTCAACCCACTCGATTTATTTAAAAACCAGTAAATTGATGTCGCAATGAGATATTTTTTGAAAAAGAATAATGTAATCGATATTTTCGGTTCTTAAGCAAAAAACCAAAGGTTCATCTAGATAATAAATTTGAGATTATAGGGCAGAATCTTGCAGTAGAAAAAAATAAAAGGAGCGAAACTTTCATGGCACTTGACGCATTAGCTGCCGCAGCTATTGGTGTAGAACCCGATGACAAAGCAGAGCTTAACAACATTCGAACCTCTTTGGTTGAACTGAAAAATTCTTCCAAATTACCTGATGAGGCTCGCTTTCTTGCAAGTGAAGCCGCTAACCTGATTAATGAAGTTATAAATGGCAAGAAAGAGGATTCGAGTGAAACACTTGCAAATGTAGGCCAGATAATTTCATCTCTCCAAATGCTTATCGACCCGGATGAAGTGGACTTTTCAGAAGGCGAAACTCCCGTATCAGGTTCCGAACCTCAAGCCGAAGAAAGTACGACCCCACCTGAATCGACAGAAAAGGATGATGAACCTGAAGAGGCAGCGGCTCCAGAGCCGGATATTGAAGCTGACTCATTCGAGGATGACCCTGAATTGATTGCGGAGTTTATCACCGAAGCGATGGATCATCTTCAGAATTCTGAAGCTGCGCTACTTACACTTGAGACTGACCCGGAAGATGAGGATTCACTCAACCTTGTTTTCCGCGCGTTCCATACAATCAAAGGCACTGCCGGATTTCTCAATTTGAAATCGGTTCAAACACTGGCTCACAGGGCCGAGAATTTGCTTGACAGAGCGCGTAAGGGGGAACTTCAGCTTGTTGGAGGTTACGCTGATCTGGCGCTTGAATCAGCGGATATGCTAAAGCAAATGACGATAGACCTCGAGGCGAAAACAGAAAAAGGGCCCCTGCCAGACCCGGAGAACCTGGATGATCTTATTAAACGACTGGAAAATCCTGAAGATTATGGCGTAAGCGATACCGATTCAATAGCCGCTGAGGATGTTCCACGAGTGGGAGATATTCTCGTTGCTCAGAAAACAGTAACTCGCAGACAGGTTGAAAAAGTTGCGAAAGAAAGAGGAGAAAAACCAATCGGGGAAGCGATTGTGGAATCAGGCGCAGCTACAACCACGGATGTCGCAAAAGCGCTTCGTGTGCAGAAAAAGATGGGGGGGGGAAAGATTGCGGATTCAAGTATCCGCGTTAGTACCAAAAGGCTTGACGGTTTAATCAACATGGTTGGTGAACTTGTAATCAGCCAGGCTATGGTTGAGCAGAATGAATGGATCATCGCTCAGAAAGATCGCTCTGTAGCGAAAAACGTTGCACAGATGGGTAAAATCACTCGTGACCTTCAGGATTTAAGCATGTCTCTCAGAATGGTTCCTCTTAAGCACCTCTTCCAGAAGATGGTTCGATTGGTTCGTGACCTTGCGCGCAAATCCGGCAAGCAGGTGAATTTTGTAACCGAGGGTGAAGACACCGAAATAGACCGCAACATGGTTGAATTGCTGGGCGATCCCCTGATACACATGATAAGAAACGCAGTCGATCATGGAATAGAAAGCCCTGAAGATAGAAAAGCCAAAGGCAAAAATCCTGTTGGAACAGTCACACTTAGGGCGTATCACACTGCTGGAAATGTTGTAATTGAACTACTGGATGACGGCAAAGGGCTGGATCGTGACAAAATTCTTAAAAAGGCAGTTGAAAATGGCCTTGTTCCTGAAAACAAAGAGCTCAGTGACAGTGAGGTTTTCAAACTTATTTTTGCAGCCGGATTATCAACCGCGGAGAAAGTAACTGATGTTTCCGGCCGCGGTGTCGGAATGGATGTTGTAAGGAAAAACATTGAAGCGATAAGAGGACGCGTTGATGTCGATTCGCAAATAGGAAAAGGATCGACTTTTGCTCTGAAGATTCCTCTCACTTTGGCGATCATCGATGGCATGCTGCTTAGAGTTGGTGATGAAAAATATATCATTTCAACACTGAATGTGGTTCGTGCATTCCGCCCGGAAAAAGACGCTTTAAATACGGTTACCAATCGAGGCGAGATGGTCATGCTTAGAGGTGATCTCCTTCCAATTTACAGGCTGCATGAACTATTTAATGTTCCAGATGCGATAGAGGAGCCAACTGAAGCGCTTCTGCTTGTAGTTGAACACGAAGGACAATCCTGCGCATTGCTTGCTGATGAACTTCTGGGGCAGCAGCAGGTTGTTATTAAAACGCTGGGAGACGGAATTAAGAAAGTTGATGGCGTATCAGGAGCTGCAATCCTTGGTGATGGCCATGTCGGGTTAATCTTGGATGTCGCTGGAGTTATGAATATTGCGCACACTTAGACAGCAATAAGTATTGCTTTTAAATAGATTTATTAACGGTGATGTTTAATCGCCATTTAGCAAAGCAAGCAAAACGAAAGGAGAGGTTTTGAAATGGAAAACACTCAAACTGTTACAACAACCGATGTTCCAACAGGCCGCCAACTAGGCGGGAAGTACCTTACTTTTGAACTGGCATCAGAGGAATATGGCCTGGAAATCCTGAAGGTTCGCGAAATTATGGGGATGATGCCGATAACCGCTGTACCTCGTACACCAAATGATGTCAAGGGAGTAATCAACCTTCGAGGCAAGGTTATACCCGTTATCGACCTCAGGCTCAAATTCGATATCGAGGAAATGGAGGTGACTGAAGAAACCTGCGTTATCGTTGTAGATGTCAACAGCTTGGAAATGGGTATCATTGTTGACAAGGTTTCTGAAGTGCTTGATATTTCATCGGAAGATATTGAAGATTCACCGTCGTTCGGTTCCTCAGTTGATACCAATTTTATTCTTGGCATGGGCAAAACCGAGGAAAGAGTAAGCATATTACTGGATATCACAAAAGTCCTGGATGGAATGGATATGGATTTCATGAATCAGGAAAATGGCAAGGAGGTTAGCGAGAAGTTTTAAGGACCATTACCAATTATGCGAAAGCAATTACATATAAATAGATTTAAAAGCATGAAATATTACTGAAACAACGGAGGCATTACATAATGTTTGCAAACATGAAACTAGCTACAAAAATGGCTCTCGGATTTGGAGTGCTGATTCTATTCGCGGCAATCCTTGGATACACCGGCTTTTCCAGCCTTGGGAATGTGGGTAAAACGGTTGAAAACGCGGATGACGCCAACTGGATCATCAAGCAGTCGCTGGATGGGCGAATCAAAGAGAAGAACTTTATGCTGCGCAAGGATAAGAAATATCAGGATGAAGCAAAGGAACTTGTTGCGGGAATCCATGAACGTGCAACTACGCTGAATGGCAAACTCAAGGATTCAGCAGACAAGTCGACATTGACAAGCACTACATCCGAAGTTGATACTTGGATAACAGCTTTGGATAAGTACGTATCCCTGGAGGATAAAAAGGTAGAAGCTGACGCAAAAATGGTTACGGCCGCAAGAGATGCGATCACGGAGATCGAGAAAATGCGTGCCGACCAGAAAACAAAGCTGCTTGATGAGATGGATAACGAGAATTCATCAGCAAAACTAATTGACAGGCTGGCAAAGGCGGATGATGCAAACAGGCTCAACAAGTTTGTTCTTGAAGCACGACGCCAGGAGAAAAACTACATAATCAGGGATGATAATAAGTATGTGGATAACGTTGCTGCGGAAGTTACTGCAATGGTTGCCCTCGCGGAGGACATGAAAAGTCGTTTCAATGACCCGTTAAACCAGAAGCAGACTGATGATGTCATTCATGCAATTAACACTTACCATAATGCATTTAAGGAATATGCCGGTTATGTGGAAGAACAAAGAACCGAGGCGGCTACAATGGTTGATTCGGCAAGGCAGCTGCAAGAGGATGCAGAAGAGCTTCGCGCAGGACAGAAAGACAAGATGGAAACAATCATGGCATCATCCAATATGGTTATGATGTCGATTTCAATCGGCGCTATTTTAATCGGCATTCTCGCCGCATGGTTTATTACTGTTTCAATAACCAAATCGCTTAACCAGGTTATTTCCACACTGACAGAGAGTTCAAATCAGATGACCTCTGCTGCGGGCCAGGTTTCATCATCCAGCCAATCAGTTGCCCAGGGCACAAGTGAACAGGCTGCCGCTATCGAAGAGACTACCGCCTCACTTGAGGAATTAAGTTCAATGACAAAGCAGAACGCATCGAACTCCCAACAGGCAAACACTCTAATGGCTGACAGTGTGAATTTGATAAACAACGGGCAGGAATCCATGAAACGCATGGTTAATGCAATTGATGAGATAAAAACCTCATCTGATGAAACGGCCAAAATCATCAAGACAATCGATGAGATTGCATTCCAGACAAACCTACTCGCCTTGAACGCTGCTGTTGAGGCCGCGCGAGCCGGCGATGCCGGAAAGGGATTCGCGGTTGTTGCGGAGGAAGTCCGTAATCTTGCTCAACGTTCTGCTGAAGCGGCAAAGAACACCCAGGTTCTTATAGATGGTTCGGTTGAAAACTCGGAAAGGGGTGTCACCGTATCTCAGGAGACATCACAGGTACTTGAAGAAATTATTGTTTCTTCAAAGAAGGTCGCTGAGCTTATCGCTGAAATCGCCGCGGCATCCAACGAACAGGCGCAGGGTATCGACCAGATGAATGTTGCCATGACACAGGTCGATCAGGCAACACAGGCTAACGCGTCCAATTCAGAAGAAACAGCATCCGCTGCAGAGGAAATGGCCGCGCAGTCTGAAATGCTGAAGGGTATGGTTGATGCACTGATTCAAATCGTGGGTGGAAGTGATGGCAGTTCTTCCAGTTCCGATTCTTATTCCGGCAATGGTCGTGTAGAAAATGGAATCAAAGGCGCACTTGGAAGAATGAAAGGAAACAAGCCAAAATCCAATTCGAACGGGAGTAGTAAGAGTAATGTTCATAACCTGGTGGGACATGCGGCAGGCAAGAGCAACTCACCTGAAGATGTAATTCCATTCGATGATGACAAAGATTTGGCGAATTTCTAATTTGAGAGATAATCAATGGCTAAGAGCGTTTGTTTGATAAAGAACGCTCTGAGCTGTTATCAAAACTTGATGAAGAAGACTTAAATGAAGATTTTATCAGCCTAAATGTGGGGTTTTGAATGGTATCAACCGTATTGCATATTGATGATTTAACAGAACGGCAATTCAAAGAGATAAGCTTGTTGGTTAAGAGCATGGCTGGCATCAATCTTGGCATAGGCAAGATGGAACTTGTTAAATCCAGGTTGAATAAACGCCTCCGTGAGCTTGGTATGAGAAACTACAAGGAATATATCGAGTATCTCAAAACAATAGCTGATGAAGATGAATTTATATTGATGCTTGATGCGATTTCGACCAACCTGACAAGTTTCTTCCGTGAAGCGGACCATTTTGAATACCTTGCGAACAATATATTAAAGCAAAAGGTTGCCAGCGCCAGCCAAACGGGACATAAGATCCGAATGTGGAGCGCAGGTTGCTCATCAGGCGAGGAACCTTACACGTTAGGTATTGTTATTAACGAAAAGATTCCAAATCTGAAAGCATGGGATGTGAAAATTCTTGCAACCGATCTTTCAACAAAAGTACTGAAAAAAGCAAAAGAAGGCATCTATGATGAGGATCGAATCAAAACAATTCCAGCAATGATGAGATCCAGATATTTAACATGCATTAAGAAGAAAAAACCACGTATCTATCGAGTTAACAGCAAACTGACCAGTTTGGTTCATTTTGCCCGGTTGAATCTTATGGAACAATGGCCCATGAAAGGCCCGTTTGATGTAATTTTCTGCCGTAATGTAATGATCTATTTCGATAAGGAAACTCAAGAGACGCTTATCAACAGGTATTACGATCTGCTTGGTCCTGGAGGAACGCTCTTTACGGGACATTCGGAAAGCCTTGCAGGTGTAAAGCATCAATTTAATTACATAAAAGCTACTGTTTATGAGAAACGCTAACTTTATGGAGTTAGAGAGAAAACAATGAAGCACATTGTCGGAGTAGCAGATATGAAGATTTCAAAGCAGCCTGGTGATATTGTCGTCACACATGCACTGGGGAGTTGCCTGGGCATTACAGCTTACGATCCAGTGTCGTGTGTTGGCGGTATTTTTCATGTCATGCTCCCAAACTCGGAAGTGAATCCTGAAAAGGCAAAGACAAATCCTTATATGTTTGTTGATAAGGGAACTCCGGCGTTCTTTAAAAAACTCTATTCTACGGGCGCTGACAAAAAGCGAATAATTGTAAAAGTGGCGGGAGGAGCCGCACTTGGAAGTGGTGATGATTTCTTTGCAATAGGCAAACGTAATTTTGTAATGTTGAGAAAATTGTTCTGGAAAAACGGAATCATGATAAGTGGCGAGGATGTAGGCGGAAGTATTTCAAGAACATTATACCTTGATATCAGTAACGGAAGAACATGGTTGAGTTCAGGAGGCCGTGAATGGGACCTATGATAATAACAATAGACATGGCGGAAATAGACAGTCTGGCGCCAATGCCGGCTTCTGTTGTCAAACTGACACAGATGGTCAGCAATCCGGATTCCGGAGTTCATGATATTGCCCGTGTTGTTGAACTGGATCAGGCGTTGACAGCTAATGTTTTAAGATCGGCAAATTCAGCATTAAGCGCATCAAGAACCAAGATAACAACGGTGAAAAACGCTGTTGTTCGTCTCGGTACAGCCCAGATTCTAAAGTTGGCGGTTGGTCAACAGGTGGTAAGCGCAATGAGTGAGGAGTTCACCGGCTATGGATTATGTGAGCATGAGCTATGGCGTCACAGTGTGGCATCAGCGCTGGCATCGGAGAGTATCGGCAAATATGCATCCGTACCAATTCCCGGTATCTCATTCACTGCGGCTTTGCTTCATGATATTGGAAAACTTCTTTTGGAACGGCATCTGAATGCTGAAGTTACCGAATTGATGCTGTCCATGATTGAGGACAAGGGAATAACCTGGCTTGAAGCGGAACACAGGATTCTTGGAACCGATCATACCGAGGTGGGAGCAGCTATAGCACGCCACTGGAATTTCCCTGATGAGTTGGTTCTTGCTATCGAACACCACCACGATCCGGATCCAATGTCGAATACACTCCTTGACGTGGTTCACATTTCAAATTCAATCGCCAAGCTGATAGGTGTAGGTCTTGGAGCTGAACAGATGCATTCGAATGTCAGCAAAGCTGCAGCTGAGCGTTTGGGATTAAGCCAGACGGATATGGAATCGTTATGTGCAAAAGTCAAGGATGATCTTATAGAGTCGGAAAAGCAATACAAGGAGTAGGACTATGGGACTCAACGTATTGATAGTGGATGACAGCTCAGTCATGAGATCAATGGTTAAAAAAACCATTAAAATGAGCGGTGTTCCGGTAACAGAATTCTTCCAGGCTGAAAACGGAAAGGTTGGACTGGATGTTCTGGAGCGCGAATGGGTTGATGTCATTTTTGCGGATATCAACATGCCTGTTATGAATGGCATGGAGATGATTGACAACATTCGAAATAACAACGAACAAAAGGAAATTCCGATAATTGTGATTTCAACAGAATCAAGCACTACGCGAATTCAGGAAATTACAGAAAAAGGTGTGCATTTTATTCATAAGCCTTTCACACCTGAAAAACTCAGGGAAGTCATCAACGATATTCTTGGCGATCTCGCTTTCAGAGTGCAGGTAAGCGAAAAGCAGCTTGTGAAGGTCGCTGCGAATGTGCTTGAAACCATGGCTTTTGCTTTCCTTGATACAAGTGATGGAAAAGAGTCTGACAGTACGGAATTTAAAAGCGCAACGGTTCAGTACCATGGGCCGTTTAGCGGTATTGTTATTCTGGCAATATCAAATCAGGCGTTATCTGAGTTTGCAAAAAATATGCTGTGCCAGGATGATGAAGATGAAGTAACGCAACAACAAGAAGACGACGCTCTTTGCGAACTCACAAATGTTGTCTGCGGAAATCTTCTCTCTGACCTTGCTGGTCCTGAACCTGTATTTAATCTGGACGCTCCTCAGATTTTGCCGGGAGAAGAAACAGTATCCACAGTTGAATTATCCGGTGATGTAACAAGTACAAGGCTTCAGTTGGATAACGGATGGGCTGAATTGACAGTAGCTATTGTTAACCAGGACTCTGTAAACCGGAATGAAGCATCTGAACCAGATGAGGATTCATTTTGAAAAGAGCTGGAGGAGAATATGATTAGAGTACTGATAGTTGATGATTCTGCGGTTGTTCGCAAAATTCTCAAGGAAAAACTTGAGAAAGCGAATGATATTGAAGTTATTGGAACCGCAACAGACCCGTATATTGCACGAGATAAGATTGTCCAGCTAAAACCCGATGTTGTTACACTGGATATCGAAATGCCGCGCATGGATGGCTTAACGTTCCTTGGTAAACTCATGAAACATTTTCCCCTGCCTGTTATTGTTGTCAGTTCACTTTCACCTGAGGGCAGCGCTACAGCCCTTCGCGCTTTGGAACTCGGCGCGGTTGAGGTTGTCGGGAAACCGGGATCATCATATTCACTGGATAAAATTTCCAGTTTGTTAATAAATAAAATCCGAATAGCATCGAAAGCCCGATATCGTAATTTCGGCAAATCCAATAAACTATCAACCGTATCAGGAGCGGAATTATCTCGCATAGAGACAACAAATAAAATCCTTGCTATTGGAGCATCAACGGGTGGAACAGAAGCGATTAACAGAGTCATGATTCAACTTCCTCCAACAACGCCGGGAACACTAATCGTTCAGCATATGCCTGAAAACTTTACCAAAGCATTTGCTGAACGCCTGAATAAAAACTGCCAGATGGAAGTTCGTGAGGCCTCAGGCAGGGAGATCATGCGTCCGGGATTGGCTTTACTCGCACCGGGTAACAAGCATTTGGTTATTATGCGTAATGGCGCCCAATATATTGCTCATATAAAAGATGGTCCTGAGGTCTTTCATCAGCGGCCAAGTGTAGAGGTGCTGTTCAATTCAGTAGCAAAGCATGTTGGTGTTAATGCGGTTGGTGTAATTATGACAGGAATGGGAGCGGATGGAGGCAAGGGACTTCTTGCCATGAAAGAAGCCGGCGCTAGTACAATCGCGCAGGATGAGGATTCATGTGTTGTATGGGGCATGCCTAAAGTTGCGATCGATCTGGGGGCCGCGGGAAAAGTAATGTCGCTTGACAGAATTCCACAGGGAATTATGCATGCTTTTGGTTCATTAAAGCGTAAGGTGTAACAATATTATTTAGTTAATAGAGATAATCTAAATTCTAATTATCTCGGAGGCGCCATGAAGATTTTAATAGTTGACGACAGCAAGGCGATGCGAATGATTGTCAAGCGAACGGTTCGCAAAGCAGGATTCAATGATGCTGAATATCTTGAAGCAGAAAATGGAATCGAAGCATTGAAGACAATCGAGACATCAAAGCCTGACATTGTGCTTTCCGACTGGAACATGCCTGAGATGGGCGGCATGGAACTGTTGTTGGAATTGAATAAACTCAATGCAACAGTCAAGTTTGGGTTCGTGACATCAGAGGGAAGTTTGGATATGAGGCAAAAAGCTGAGGAAGCAGGAGCATTATTCCTTATCGCAAAACCATTTAACGCAGAAACACTAAAGGATGCACTAAAAGGAATAGGATAATGGCACAAACAGAAATCACAACACAAGACTGGCTTGATGCTGCGATTAAAGGCATCGAAGAAACTGCAACCTGTGCACTTGGTTATGATGGAGTAAAAATCATAAAAACATCCAACGAGTTTCCTTTAGACATGGCTGGGGCGTTTATTAGTTTGATGGGTTCACAAGTATCAATGCAATTGGGTATTACTGCTACCAATGAAACCTGTAATTTGCTTGCCAAAGCTTTATTTGGAATGGAAAGCGATGACGAAGAACTGCCCCAGGCTGATGTTGCAGATGCTGTTGGAGAAATCGCTAACATTATGATTGGTGTGGTGAAAGGATTAATGTCAGAGAAGGAATCCAATATGCAGATCGGGTTGCCTATTTTTTTTGAAGGCAATATTACGCTCACGGAAAAACAGGAGGTTGCAGTTGCTGAAGTTCAATTGGATTCTCTGAACACTCATATTGTAGTAATAGCTCCCAATTCGGGAGAAAAAAAGGGAGATGCTTAGCATGGCCTATCCAATGCCTACTGCTGTGATAGTACAAAACCTGATTGCTGACTTGCTTGACAAGAAAATAGCGGTTCAAAAGTGTGAACCGCTTGAAATCAAACCCCTTCCGGTTGTGGCAGTTGCTGCATACGAAGCTGATAAAGATGATAACAAGCTGGCTGCTTTATGCATCTGCAACATGGAATTTGCATCAAGAATCGCCGCTGCTTTGACAATGATTCCTGAAAACATTGCGACTGAAAGCATCAAAAATGGCAAACTGGCTGATGTTCTGGATGAAAACTTCTTAGA
>JAGGVT010000064.1 GCA_021157815.1 bacterium
AAATCTGTCATCATAAGTTAAATTAAATGTGCAGAACGGTTATTCATGGATCCATAGCTCAGTTGGTTAGAGCAGCTGACTCATAATCAGCGGGTCGCAGGTTCGAGTCCTGCTGGATCCATTTTTTCATCCATCGAAGCATCACAAAGACAATGAGACTGATACTTGTTACATTAATTCTAGCGGCAATCAGCGTGTATGTTTACATCAATTACGACGATGTAAAGTGCTGGATTATGGGTGAGAATCCGAATCATGATGCGATTGAACAATCCATTGAAAAGCCTGATAATCATGCAACAGCGGTAAAAAACAACGAACCAAAAGAGCCCCAAACCAAATTCCAGCCGGGCGAAGTTGTGTATATTGATTCATCCGTTGGCGACACAATTAAATGGCATCAAAATGAAGTCCCACTGTGGAAAACCTATGACGGTTCAGACCAGGAGGAATATCAGAATACAAATGTTAGCCTGCCGCACAGGATAAAGGTTAAAGTCGTCAAGTCGGCTCAGGGAGCGGATGATATAACCTGGTATTACATAAGAACCGCAAAGGGACTGCCGACATCCGGATGGGTTCAGGAGCAGTATCTGTCAAAAGAACTTCCCAAAAGAAGAAGAGGAAAAACCGGCGGCTGGGGGTTGTAAATGAAATATTCCCCTACTCCACTGTGACGCTTTTTGCGAGGTTTCGAGGCTGATCCAGGTCGGTGCCGCGCTGGTCGGCTATGTGATACGCCAGTAGCTGCATCGGAATTGTCATTACAATAGGTGTCAGGTCGTGAATGGTTTCCGGCACTTCAAAAATGTGATCCACATTATATTTATCAACCTCGCTTTTATCCTGGCAGAATACGATTGTTTCACCGCCACGCGCTTTAACCTCTTGAAGATTCGTTAGTGTTTTATCGAGAAGATGGTTTTTTGGCGCGAGTATCACGACAGGCATATCCTGGTCAATAAGAGCGATAGGGCCATGCTTCATTTCACCAGCCGGATATCCCTCGGCATGAATGTATGATATTTCCTTTAGTTTAAGAGCGCCCTCAAGCGCGATGGGATAATTTATACCCCTTGCAAGAAACAGAAAATCCTGCTTGTAGATATATCGTCCGGCAAGTTTTTTAAGGTCATTGTTCATCTCAAGAGTTTTTTCAAGGAGGTCGGGAATCTCAACTATGTCATTCAGCATCTTGATTCCCTTGGCTTTGTCAATTGTTCCGCTGATTCGTCCGAGGTAGATTGATATCATGAAAAGGCTTACAAGCTGGGTTGTGAAAGCTTTCGTGGATGCCACGCTTATTTCGGGACCCGCGCGCGTGTAGAGAACGCCGTCTGATTTACGCGCGACCGTGCTTCCAAGCACATTGCAGATCGACAGAATCTTTGCTCCCCGTTTTTTACCCTCTTCCAACGCGGCGATTGTGTCCGCAGTCTCGCCTGACTGCGAAACGCAAATCATCAGCGTTTTGTCATCAACCTTTGGATTACGATATCTGAATTCATGTGAATAATCGACGTGCGCTATGAAAGGGCTTCGCTTCTCAATAAGATATTTCCCAACCAGGCATGCATGCCATGCTGTTCCACATGCGACAAGGTAGATTCGTGAAATGTTTTTCATGAAATCCTCATCGAAGCCCTCAATTTCATCGAGGTAAATGCTGGCGTCATCCCAGTTGATGCGGCTCATGAGGGTTTCTGAAATAGCGCTGGGCTGCTCGAAAATCTCCTTAAGCATATAGTGCTTGTATCCCTGCTTCTGCGCCATTACAGGATTCCAGTCGATGTGAGTGGTTTCCTTTTTAATGCTTTCCAAATCTGAATTGAAGAATTCGATCTTCTCGTTTTTTAATACACAAACCTCCCCGTTTTCAAGGAAATACAGATCTTTTGAATGCTCTAAAAGAGCGGTAATATCCGATGCAAGGAAAAGCCCTGAACCATTTTTCCCGATTATAAGCGGTGAGGCATTGCAGGTCGCGATAAGAGTTTCGGGGTCATCGATATGCATGATTCCAAGGGCGTACGCTCCCTGAAGTGATTCGACTGTTTTCTTTACGGTTTTCAGAAGATCTCCGGAATGGTTTTCCTCGAGAAGATGAGCTACCACCTCTGTGTCAGTTTCCGATTTGAAAACGTGGCCTTTCTTTATCAGGTCCTGTTTAAGGTCGTAGTAATTCTCGATGATTCCGTTATGCACGACAACGAATTTGCCTTTACAGTCAGTGTGGGGATGCGCGTTATCCTCGCTGGGACGACCATGTGTTGCCCATCGGGTGTGGCCAAGTCCGGTTTTAGCGCTGAATGTCTCATTTTCCAGAATTTTTTTAAGCTCAATGATTTTTCCCAAACTGCGCCTGAGTTCAAGTTTACCATTTTCAATAAGCGCCACTCCGGCGGAATCATATCCGCGGTATTCCATTCTTTGCAATCCTTCCATTATTATGGGAAGGGCATCCAGTTTGCCCGTGTATCCAATTATTCCACACATGTGTCTTTTTCTCCCGCACTCTGTTTCCCGGCGAAGGGACGCCGGGTTACATCTAGAACTGTAAGATCTAACATTATTTTAGAAATACACTTTCTCACTTTCGTTTTTAAGCATGATTTCATATATTCTCTGGTTTACATGGACGTGCCTGATAAAATTCCTTGTCTCCATTGATGGAATCATCTCATAAAACAGATACTTATCCTTGTCCCAGACTGGGAACATACCTTTCCATTTTTCCACATTACCAGGCCCCCCATTATGTCCTGCAAGAATCATGCCGGCTTCGTTTCCAAGAATATCCCTAAGATGTTTCTGATACCATACACCATATTTAAGATTTGTGTTTGGGTCTGTCAGTTTGGATTTCTTGAATCCCCTGCTCTCTTTGAAATATTGAGCTATCCATTTTCCGGTCGATGGCATTATCTGCATTAGTCCCAGTGCGCCGGCTGATGATTTCGCATTTTTTCTGAAATAGCTTTCCTGCCTGATTATTGCAAGTATAAAGGAGATGGAAAAATTATATTCAATCGCAAGTTTTTCAATTTCATCCCTGTATTTCATTGGAAACGCACTTTGGAAAAACCAGTCTGAGTAACCTTTTTCTAATTGAGCCTGGAAATTCCCGGCTGTGAAATCGCGCGTTTTGAGGATGCCATCATGAGGCCCTTTATTGATAAATGCGAGGTGGCATAGAACCATTCTGCCGTAGGGGTCGTTTTGATTGTTAAGAAATTCGTATTCCTTCTCGGCAAGGTCGTAACATCCGGCAAGGAAATATTCCCAAGCGAGATTGCTCTTGTTTTGGTTTACCGCCGGATATGCTCTGGATGGCTCGATGTGCATATCGACAGGGCATTTCTTTGCAATGAAACTATAATACGCCAGTGGATACTCCTCGCAGTATTTCAATCTCCCCTTCCCTATCTTGTTCAGGTAGTAATCGCCTTTCAGCCTGTCCTCGTATAGCGTTCCGTTTTCCTTCAGTAGTCTGGCGTATTTTTCAGTTTTTGCTTTATCCTTATTATAGTGCGACAGGACAACGAGGTAGTTTAATCCCTCGGAGGCGTATTGTGAATCGGGGAAGGATTCGGCGAGTTCGCTGTAATATTTTTCAGCTTTTTTTCTCCATCCGTTCTCGTATGCGATTCTCGCAATCTCTCTGAGCGCCCAATCGCTCATTGAGCCTTTTGCCTTGCCCGCGAGAGAGTAATATTTTTCCGCGGATGCGACATCCTTTTTTAATCCGTACACTTCGCCCATCAGGGCGTAAATCGAGGTTTTGAGTTCTTTGTCGTCTGTAAGCGCAATCGCAGACTTACATTCCTTCAAGCTGGAATCTAGCTCCCCTACTCCCTTCTGGCGTTTTGCCAGTATTAATCGCGCGTACGCGAGGTTGTTTTTCTCAAGTGTAGGAATGAGCTTGTCGATAAGTTTCTTTGACTGATGAAACCTGCCGTTTACGACAAGAACGTTGCATGTTTCAAGAAGGACATCCGATTTGTCGATTTGCATCAAGCCTTTATCCCAATCCTCGTAAACCTGAATCGCGCGCTTGAATACTTCATTATCTAATGGAAAGCGCTTGAGAAGGCTGGAAAGCGCACTTCCTGCAAATTCAGATGATGTTACATCCAAAGCTGCTTCCTGAGCAATGAGCAGTTCCTGCAGGTATTCGGAGTTTTCGCCTATTTTAATTCCCCTGTCAGCAGATTCAAGAGCCTCTTTGTTTTTACCAGTTTCATGAAGCATTGATGAGAGGTAATAGCACGCAAGTGGCGCAAGGCGGGAATTTTGATTTCGATCGATGAACTGATTAAACAGTCCAATGCTTTTCGATTTGTCATCATCAGGCATATATGTTTTAGCTAGAAGATAACCGGATGTTTCGGCAAGGACTCCGCCATTTTTGGATAAATCCTGGAATACTCTCCTTGCCTCGGTTCGACGCCCCTCTTTAAGAAGAAGGTATCCTTTTAAAAATAGGTTGCGAACGTGGATGTATCCGGTATCACTTAGCTTCAAAATATTATTAATAATCTTGTAGGCTTCCCCGTAAGTGAACGGTTCATTCTGGAAGTTACGTTCTACATATAGCCAGTTTTCCAAATCGCCCCGTAGAGTTTTGTAGCTATTGATTTTGGATTTTAAGGATTTGTACTCTCTGCTGTTTTTATCCGCCTTGGACAGGAAATACTCCGCTTCATGGATTTCGCCTTGAAGAAATGCCGATTCAGCGCGGGTGATGTCGCTTTTTGAATTGCCCAGTGAGATATTCGTGAATGAATTTAGCTGCTGGCGTCGTTTTGCCAGTTCCTCCAGTTTATAAGGGTCTTTTCCTGGGAATTTTTTCTGTATGGCTGGCAGGTTGGAAATAATATGGAAAGCGATGAAAATCGCGATTATAAACAGGACACATAACGCGCAGGTGTATCGACTAACGCCGCCTTTATCACTCAGAAGAAATATATGAAACGTTGATTGTTTGCCCATTCAATTATTCAAGCTATCCGCACTGATTGCGGATATCGATAATTCGCTTTTCCTTTAATTCGGTTTCCATGCCTAATCTTTTTAGAACGTCATCTGTTGATTCAATAACAATTCTGTTTGGAGCGAACTCAAATCTCTTTGTAAATTCATGCACTATTTCTCGGGTTAAACGGTCCTGGTCGGAGTCCTTTTTTAGTGAGATATAAAATGTAACGCTGTCGGTTTCCAGAGGGTCGTTATTCACTTTGCCGATTTCAACCTGCCATTCGACAATCTCATTGAAAGCGTGAATAATTTCATCAACATCATTCATATTGACCAGTGTGCCTTTTACCTTCGCAAGATTGAGTTCCTTTTTGTTTGTCAGCCTTGTAAGGTTGGAGGTCAGCCTGGGTACTGTACGGCCGCAAGCCGGACATGGCTTGTAGAGAATTCCACCCTTGGTATAATCGCCTGTCCTGAAGCGAATAACGACACTTCCCCGTGAATCGATTGATGTATAAACGATTTCACCCGGCTGCCCCTCGCCAACCGGTTCGCCTGACTCAGTATCGACAATTTCAAATATGCCCATATCGGGAAACAGATGGTATCCCATTTGCTCACCCTCTGGACATTCTATGAACGCCATTTTTGCTTCGGTGAAGCCGTAAGTGCTAAGTATTGCAACATTATCCGCGCCACCGGATTGCAGAAAACGTCTAAATTTATCGCGATGTCCCTGTGTTGTCCTTTCAGCGCCAAGAGCGATTGATCTAATGGAACTTAGGTCCATACCTTTTTCAGACGCTATCCTGAGAATATGATATACATATCCCGGAACACCTGTAATATTGGTAGGTTTCAGAGTTGATATTAGGTCGAGTATTCTGTGAGTTCCCAGAGTTTTGCCGCCGCCGGAATGGAATCCGGGAACTCCAGATGATTCGGAACCAGCATACACCACCCAGAACGCCAGATGAGGAGCATAGGGAAACAGGTTTAACAGAAAATCCTTTCCTTTGACCATGCCTGCTACATCATAGAGGCGCTTTCCAGCTTCCTTTAGCCGAAGAACATCGTGGCTAGAATATACAAACGGAACCTGTCCGGCGGAACGTCCTGTGGTAGCAGTGAAAAAGACAGGCAGGTACTCGTCAAGGATTTGGGATTTTGGTGATTTTCCCCTGATTAGTTTACCGGCAATCAATTCTGATTTTCGTTTGGTTGTCAGTTGAGACGAGACAGTATCCGGGTTGGGCTGCAGAATAAACTCACGCGATTTGGCAGGATTCTCCTCGGTTGGGATCATGTCGAGCTTTGTGGTAAACGGAAGGTGTTTTAAATCATCCAGCGTTTTGAGTTTCTCCACTTGAAATTTGCCTTCTTTATGGAGTCGCGAGTAATGGGGACTGAACCGGATTACCTGATTCACCAGAAATTTCTTCAACATGCTTAGTTGATATGAGCGTTGTTTTTCAATTGTCCATTTATCCCAGTTTGACGCAAATCTCATAAGCTGTCACCACGAAATCCCTGGATTAGAACACATATAAATAGCCACTATTGTCCGGTTAAGTTAAAACCAATTCCCGGCTTATTGGTATTTATCAGACATGAATCGCAAGTGAATATCAAATCGTTCTATCCGTAAAAAGGGGACAGTCCACAACAGGCTTCAAATCTGATATTATCAATCTACTTCACTGCAAACCCTCATGTATGCTGTATTTATTCACCTGGCTGGGACAGTCCCCTTTTTTATACCGTTATAGAGTAATCCTTTATTTTTCTGCTTCTATTCAAATTTAATCGGACATTAGTAATAAATAGCGCTTACTGAAAAGCCTTTAGTTTGAATTTACTTTTTATCTTGCCCTCTTCGTCGTAATCGACAACAAGAAGGTCTCGTTTTTCCTCAAATGGATAGAATAGTTTAATACTGTCCTTTGTCCGCGTAAAGAAAACATGGTTGAGGTTGTATCCGAGAAAAACCTCTTTTGGCAATTCCAGCGAAAGCAGGTTGAAAAAGTGGAATTTCTCTTTCATCGACCAATCGAGAATTGACAATCCACGAAGATCAGGTTCGCCTTTGATACCCTCCCTGAATCCAAGCACTGAGCCGTAAAGACCATCATCCCGGATAAAGCTCTTCCCTTGGAGCGGTTTGAAAAAAGATGGTGAATCCGGAGTTTTAGGAAACCATGGAACCTCCAGTTCCATGTGATTGATTAGTTTGCCGTCCTTGTCAAGTTCGAGAGCCGAGAAATATTCACCACGCGACCACTCATCGCCTGATACTTTCATATTACCAACCAACAATAATTTTTCATCCTTCAGCGCGAATAAGTTTCTGCCATAGTAATGCTCCAATCTGCCCCCAATCATGTTTTCAGGAAAGATGTTTTTCAACTCGCGAATTCTGCGAAGTATGCCTGTATCGTCGAATTTATGCAATTCAAGAATGTTATTCAGAACCCAGATATCTCCTTCAGGTGATACATCAAAATCCTTCAGTTTGAATCCCGGAGGAAATATCAAAACGCCTTTGTCGCCAAACTCCCTGTCCTGCCTTCCGGTTTTGTCAATACGTACAAGCTGAAGATCAGCGCCCATTATGAAGCCTTCCTTGCCCGGAAGGAGGACATATAAGTAACCGTCCTGAGAGCAAACAAGTTTCAGAGGGAATGGTTCGCAGCAGAAATTGGGAAGAACCAGCCTGAATATTTTTCGATTTTCACCGTCAGCCGTAAACGCTTTGAGATGCGGCCTGTCAGTAGCCCAGTGAATCGCGATAACGTAAATGTTGCCGTCATCATCAATCACAACATCCCTAAGAGGATAATCGTCACTTTGCGGAATAATGGTTCCTCTGGCTACTGCGCTTGTGATGAGTAATCCAAGAAGGCTCGCAGCCAGAAGGAATGTAATTGTGATTTTCAACGCTGTTTTCATTATATTTAATCCTTAAGTTACATGAAATGCTTTGCGATAACGATGCGCTGTATCTCGTTTGTGCCCTCGAAAATCTGCGTGCATTTAATATATCGGAGCAAACGTTCCACGGGATAATCCTGCATGTAACCGTACGCGCCCATAACTTGGACAGCTTCGGAGCATACTTCGTTCGCGAAATCGGTTGAGATTAATTTTGCGATTGATGCCTCTTTTGTGCAGGGCAATCCTTTGCCTTTCAACCACGCCGCTTTTTTCGTCAGAAGTGATGACGCTTCAATTTTTGCCGCCATGTCCGCAAATTTAAACTGCATGGATTGGAATCGTATTATCTCTCTTCCGAATTGAATTCTTTCTTTTGCGTATTTGAGCGACTCATCGAAAGCCCTCCGCATGACACCGGTTGCGTTTGCCGCAATTCCAATACGTCCGCCATCAAGCGCGCCAAGCGCGATTTTCAAGCCTACGCCCTCATCTCCAACGCGATTTTCCTCAGGCACAAAAACATCCTCGAGAATAACCTGGCTTGTTATAAGACCATTTCCACCCATTTTCTTTTCAGGTTCACCAAAGCTTAAACCATCCCAGCCTTTTTCAACAATGAACGCTGTAATCCCTTTTGATTTCAATTCAGGATCAACAGTAGCCATGACAAGAAAATAATCGGCGGCTTCGCCAAATGTTATCCATGCTTTTGTTCCGTTTATTACATATCCTCCATCTTTTTTCACAGCTCTTGTTTTAATTCCAGCGGCATCGGAACCATAGTCGGGCTCGCTGAGAGCGAACGCGAATAGTTTTTCGCCAGCCATGCATTGCGGAACATATTTTTCAGATAGCTCTTTTGAACCCCAGGTATATGTGGCATGAGTTGACATCGTGTGTACGCCCATCATCAAGCCCGTATTGAAGCATCCAGTGGCTATTTCCTCAAGCACGATTGCATAGGTCAGGAAATCCAGTCCTAATCCGCCAGCTTCTTCTGGAAAGATGATTCCATAGAAACCAAGTTCTCCTAATTGCTTGAAAATATCCCACGGATGAGCGTGAGCATCGTCAATCTCAGCCATTCTTGGAGCAAGTTCATTCGTTGCGAAATCCCTTGCCAAATCTCTGATTTGTTCACTTGTTTCATCGAGAGCGAAATCCATATTCCGATAAACCTCCCATGGAAATACGTAATTATAGCATGATTAATTTACAGCGAATGTCATTTAACGCCTGTCTTTCAAATAAAAAAACCGGCAGGTTATGCCGGTTTGATAAATTCCAGAAACCATTCAGCACTATATTGATGCTACCCAACCAAGGTTTGCGTAATCCGTCGCTCTTTCAGAAACACGAATCCTTTTGTAGAAAACCTCGCCATTTCTAACTATCGTGATGGCAAAAGTCTCGTCTTCTTCCATAGCAAGAATTAGCTTCTCAAGTTGTTTTTGTGTTTTAAGAAGGATACCGTTAAGCTCAAGAATCAGGTCACCCTTTCGAATTCCGGAACGTGCCGCGGGTGATGTAGCAGCTACGTCATCAATCAACACACCGACAATTCCGTAAGGCTCATCAGTGTCCGGATTAACTTCCCGCATCGGTATTCCCAAATATACAGCAAGGCGTTTGTCCAATTTATTGTAGGGGAAAACACCAAACCACGGGTGAAATATTTCTCCACGTTCATACAATTGATCGAACATATTCTTCATAAGGTTACTTGGAATTGTGTAGTTCATATCCTCGCTTCCAGAAGCAAGACGATTAACCACAGCAATAACCTCGCCTTTTCTATTGAAAACGGGACCGCCATAGTTGCCGCGAGTAATTGATGCGTCAATTTCAATAGCGTCTGAAATAAGGACACCATCAAAGTTATGCGGACCGGCAAGCCTTAAATCCCTGAAGTTGGTAACGAATCCGTAAGTGAGTGTTTTATCAATCCCACCCGCGGGGTCGCCAACAACAACCACAGGATCACCACGAAGGATATCTTCTGAGTCTCCCCATTGAATTGGAGAGAATTCGATTCCTTCCGCATCAGGGTCATCAATTTTTAAAAGCGCGATATCGAAAAAATCATCAGTTGCCACGACATCAGCTTCATACTCATCCTCACCAATTGTAACCTTGACTATTTCACTTTCCTCCACCGTTCCAAGGTAAGTCAGGACATAGCCATCTTCAGTCACGATGAAGCCGGTACCACCAGATGTGAGAATGGTTTTTGTGTAAGCTGAGTATCTACCATAACCTGAGTATGGCAGTTCCACTGATGTAATGCTAACCATTGAGTCTTTAACTTTTTCAAAAACCGAGATTGACGGGAAATCACTTCGAATTGCAGCCGGGTCAACCTGTGAAAAAGCTGGAAGGCTAATAGTGATTATTGCTGTTGAGATCAGCGCTGAAAGAATAAATCTGTATATGCGCAACATTGATTAAATGACCTCCACCGATAATGGATAATTATCTATGAATCCTGCTAAATTTTAAATCATTACTAAAATAACACCGTTTTTTAAAGGTAACACTTAATATTAGTAAGTAAGTGTTGCCTGATATGGTTTCGAGTAATTCTTCATTGAGTAAGTATTAACGCGAATAGTATCGTATCGCACTTTCTTCTCAGCGAGTTCAACAGTAATTGGCGCCAACCCCACACCATTACGTTCAATCATTGCGGTCACTTTCTGGCCTATTCGTCCGTTGAGGAAATATTTATACAGTTCAAAAACGTTGGAGAAATGAATATTATCGATACTCAGGATTTTGTCACCCTCACGAATTCCCGCTTTATAAGCCGGACTGTATGGATTTACGTGCTGGACAACCGGATAATCGACTTCGACATCGAACCATAAATCCCACTCATTTGTAATTCCAAGTGGTGAATCAAAATACGCCCACTTATAGGGAATATTGGATGGATGACAAAGAACACCGAACCATGGAGTAAGTGCGCGACCATACTGGATTATGTCTCGAGCGCTTCTTTTAAGGAAATTTGTTGGTACACTGAATCCAACATTTTCCAAGCCGCCGTAACCCCATGTGTTTGTGCCGATTGCTTCCGCATTTGCATTAATGCAAGGTCCACCTGAGTTACCATGGTTAATGGCGGAAGAAACGTGGAAGAGATACTGCACACCGGAACCGTAATACTGGCCATATGCTTCTCGCCCGGAACCACCACCCATTGAATAGAATGTCCAGGCATGTTCAAAATCCAGGATTTCATCAACCACACCAAGGTTGAAGTTGAAGAAATCAAGCCAGTTCGCAGATGAGAAACTTCTGTCACCTGAATCAACATTGCCGGCATCTCCACCTGGGCTGCCAAGTGTGCCGACAACATCACCAATTTTTACTTTGTCGCTGTCGGCAAGTTTGATAGGGTGAAGGTTTTTAGGATCTGTAACAACTTTTATAATAGCAAGGTCAAGTTGCGGGTCCTCGCCAATAACAATTGCCTTGTGCCGTACACCAGTATCCTCATCGCCAAAGAAAGCAACTTCGACAATCTGTGAATTGGCAACAACGTGCTTGTTCGTGATTGCGTGTCCTTCCTTGTCGATAACATAACCGCTTCCAGCGCCACCACCCCAGGAGACGTAGTCAAGGTTGAAAATCTGGATCATGCTGGGTGATACTTCCTTGAAGAGTTCAGCGCCACCTTGCTGAAGATCCATAAGCAGACGGTCTTCACCCCACTGCTGCGCGTTTATTCTTGTTGAGCTCATACCTGCAAAGCAGAATACCGCAAGCAGTAACGAAAGAAACATCAATTTGAAAGGTTTTCCTAGAAATATTTTATCCATTTTCACACACCCCCGATGTTGATATGTAATGTTTTATAAATAATGATTCATTCAGTAATTAACGAACTTCTAGAGATATTTCCTTGCTCTTTCTCGAGCTCGTTCCAGTTCATCTTCTTCATCGGTTTCCTTGACTTCCAATGTGTATTCAGAAGTAACCGAATCCCAAACATTGAAATCTCTATGGAAGAACTCAATTTCAACAACAGCGCCAATTTTCTTTTTCTCGAATGTATTCATAATGGTTGATACGTCTTCGAGAATCTCACCATCCCACATGTAGATCACATCGCCTTTAATAAGGCCTGCATCTTCAGCCGGACTATCCGGTTCAACATACGCCACATACAAGCCTTCATCAAAATCTATATCCTCCTGTAATTTAAGAGACTCATTGAGTTCTAAAAGTGTAAAACCATAAAAAGGCCTGTGATAAACTCCCTTATCAATAAGGCTGTTACATACCTTGGAAATGATGTCAACGGGGATGCCGTAATGGAGTTCCGATGTTTCCCGATAGGGGGTATAGGAACTGACCATGGCAAGAACACGGCCATAGACATCAATGATGATACCGCCATCATTGCCTCCGATTTTAGGGAAATTAATCATCATGAATTCACTTTCAGATTGGTCAAGTGAGGCATACTGTCCACGAAGCGCGGCAACAACGCCAAACGCACCACCAAGAAGGTTCTTGGCGATATAATTGTAGTTTAGAATCATTACCGGTTCGCCGACCTCGATATCGTCAACAGGCCCGAAAACTACTGGCTGAAGTTCATCCGGATTTGCTCTTTTTAATTTCAAAACGGCAAGACCTGTAGAACCATCGATTCCCACAAAATCGGCCTCAAAGCTATCACGGTTATAAAGAGTAACTTTTATGTAATTACCAATCTGTGCTCCTTTTTGCCTTGGACTCAAAGGGCTCATGAAACCGGATGGGAATTGGAGGACATTTCTCAGATCGGTAATAACGTGTCCTTCACGGTCAAAGATGAATCCGCTTCCGTAGTTGCCCTCTTCATAGATGGTGCGAATGTTGCCGTCGCCATCGCGAACATCACGCGTGAATCGAGTTTCGACACTCACGACACTGAATCGAAGCGCTTCGGCCACATTTCTGAAATGGTCCGAATAGACACGCTTGAATTCTCGTGTGCTTAGAATTTCCTTCTCACCTTCTCTTGCACCCTGAGCCGGCATTTGAAAGCATGTAAACATTAAGATAATAATCATTACAGGAAATATCTTTCCTGCGGTTTTCATCAATAGCTGGGTCGTCAAATCCTCGACCTCCATGCGAATGAAAGTATAAAACCAATAATTTCAGGGTAATTTCAGATTACCCTAAAACAGATATTATATTCTATCAAATCAGCCTGGTCAAAGCCTTTTTGCTGTTATTAAATCCATTTTATCAATGAACCACAATAGGCTTAAGACCATTGTCCAGTTTAATCCCTATCTTCCACTCAGATAACCCTGTACAATCTCCTGATTTTCATCAAGCATTTCCTTATTAATGCTTTCAAATCTGTACTTCGATGTTATCATCGGCAACGACTGTACTATCTTCTGGCTTGTCACGGATAATCCCGCGGGCACAAAACGGCCATCCGGTATTTCCGCATTAATCACAAGCGCTCCTGGTTCTATGACACAATTCATACCGATTTTAGCCCAAAATATTAATGCGCCCATTCCGATAAATGTATTGCTCCCGATATATGCCGGCCCATGTATTTTCACACCCTGAGAAACTGTTACCTTATGAGCAATGTAGATTGGATATTCATTATCTCCCACTCTAATCAGTCTCTGCGCCAACTTCTTCCCTTCTCGTCTGGTTGGAAGAGAATTTACAATTGTTCCCTCCAGAATAGCTGAGTCGCTACCAATAAATATCGGCTCATCCTCATCTCCCCTTACTGAGGTGAAGGGGGCAATGAAAACGCCGGAGTTGATAATTACGTTTCCAATCACAAGTCCGCGCGGATGAATATAGGCGCCCGAGTCAACCATTGGCTTTATTCTTGTTGGCGACCATGATGTCGCGATGTTTGACTCAACAGGCGATGTATCCCGTGATGAAAACGGGGCATGCCTTTCCGTTGAGGATATCGTTGACATGTTTAACATGCCGGAAGACCCCGGTTCTTTAACATTTACTTCCCTTTTATAAACAGTGGATTCCTCTTCCGGTTTTTCCTCGATAATTTCCTGAGAGACAGGTTGCTCTGTGATGATTTGGCTTTTAATTCTTTCACTCTGTTCCAATGATGACAATTTAACCGGACCTGAACCGGAAAACAATTTGCTATCTTTTTTATCGGGCATGATAAAACACCTCATCTTTCCAAGATGTGAATATTCTATTACATACTCAGGTTTTTAAAAAGGTAAAATATACGAGTTAGCGTTTTGTGAACCACGTCCATGCGTGGTAGCCTTTTTTGCGAAGTTCCTCAGCAAGGTTATTGGCGTTGTTCTCATCCGCAAACGCTCCGATTTGAACGCGATAATGCTTCACATTGTTTTCGACAATTACTTCAATGTAAGGCTGGTAATTATCCTGCCTGAGAAGATTGCACAGTTTTTCAGCGCTTTCGCGGTTTTGGAATGTTCCAACGTGGACTTTATGAATCAATCCTGATGCTGGTTTGGTTTTGTTTACCTCTTCGTCTGGTGAATCCGGGTTCTCTGTGTTCTCCGCAAGATCGAACAAATCCCTTGCCGTTTCGCTGTTTCCGGCATATTTCATTTCAACTCTGGCGGATTCCGCCAATACATCATCCTTATCCGGCCTTTCAGCTATGTAATCCCGGAATTCATTTTGTGGAAATTCATCAGGATTGAACTTGAATCTGGATGAAACAAGCGGAGAATAATCCTGATCAGACTCCGATGTTTGCTCCACCACAGCTTTTAGTTTTTCATCCTGTTGAATATCGCCCATTAGGAAATAGCCGAAATTCCGACCGAGCACAAACGACACTACCAGTGACGCAATCAGAAAAACCAGCAATATGGTTATCTTTAAGTAAAACGCTTTGGTAAAACGAAAAGCCAATTTCATCTCCGATGTATGTTGTTCTAATGATTAAGAACGAATATGCCTTAACTTTAGTTCACTTAAGTTCGATTAATTTTCCCATCAATAGTATCAACATTGAATTTGTCAGCGTACCTGTTTTTTATTTCACCAGCCAGATAAAGCGAACCTGTAATGGCAATGATGTCCTTTGATGAATCATCGATATCATCATACGCCTTGTCCAAAGCGGTAACAGGGTCATCAACGGTTTCAACCACAGGCTTGAAATCGCTGTTGATTTTCTCGAATTCACATTTCAACTCCTCCGGCTGCACTCCTCCCTGTTTTTCAAAATTCGTGAAGATAATCTTGTCGAATGAATGATTCAGCAACGGAAGAACATCGTAGTAGTTCTTACCATTTTTAAATCCCATCACCAGGATTATTTTCCCGTTCAGCTTATATGCTTTTAATTCGTTCATGAAATTTCTTATTCCATGAACATTGTGGCTGCCATCGATAATTACTGCAGGATTTGTGCCAACAATCTCGAGTCGACCGGGTAAATGGTGTGAAATAACCAGGTTTAATCCTTTGCTGACAACTTTACTGTCTAATTTCTTTGCAAAACCTTTAATGATATCGAGTTCAGCGATTTTTTCAGCCGCGAGAATTGCAAGAGAGGCATTATATATTTGATACTGCCCATTCATGCTGAGGCATAAATCATCCTGGATTGAATCGCTGAATTTGTAGCGGAATTTTACCGGCTCAAGAAGTTCTCCCTCCAGGCGTGTGAATCGTTTGATATCGAGAAACTGAAGATGAACTGAGAATTTCCGGGCGACATCGCTGATTACTTTTCTAACCTGAGGAGACTGCGGAGCGCTTACAGCAACGCCACCTGCTTTCATAATATGCGCTTTTTCCTGAGCTATCGCCTGAAGCGAATCCCCCAGATAACGGCAGTGGTCGTAGTGAATGGGAGTAAAAATACTCAGATTGTTATCGATAATATTGCATGCGTCATATCTGCCACCCATGCCGACTTCCATTATCGCGTAATCGACTTTCTCATCTGCGAACAGATAAAACGCCATTGCGGTCATGAGCTCGTGAAAAGTGGGGCGTTCCACTCCCTTTGGCCATTTCTCGACTATGACATCCTTGAACACTGAGGTTAAATCCGCAAAATGCTGATTATCAATCTGTTCCAGATTGACAAGAAATCGCTCGGTAATATCCTGCACATGGGGAGACAGGTTTGTACCCACTTTTAAACCAGCGGATTTTAAAATCGCGCTGAGGTATGTCGCGGTGCTTCCTTTGCCATTGGTTCCGGTAACAATCGCGCAGGGATAGTCATTCTGCGGGTTTCCAACAAGGGACATTAATGCTGTAACTCTCTCAAGCCCAAGGATGATTCGTTTTTCCTCATAGAGAGTTCGAATATATTCTCTTGCTTCTTCGTAGTTCATTAAAACCTCGGACACTGGTTTCCTCGAATTTGGTTATCTGCGCTAATCCGCAGGATTATCAGCTTATTTTAGTAATAACCTTATCCACCTGCCTTGCCAACTCGTTCACATCAGAATTGTTATCTATAATGATATCCGCGTTTTCGCTTCTTTCAGTATCGCTTATCTGAGCGTTTATCCTGCTGAGAATCTCATCTCTATCCACCGTGTTTCTTTTTTCAATACGCGTTATTCTGGTTTCAACATCTGCTATAACAACTATGACAAGATCACACAGTTTATCCATTCCTGATTCAATCAATAATGGAACGACAATTATAACCGTTTTCACATCAGCTTTCTCAATCTGGATGATAATTTGTGAAATAATCTTTGGATGAAGAATCTGTTCGAGATATTCGCGCTCTTTTTGATTTTGAAAAACAATCGACGCGAGCTTCGCGCGATTAAGGCTGCCATCGCGGTTTAGAATATCCTTCCCGAAATGCGTGGTTATTTTGATCAGAAGTTCACTGCCGGGCTTTACCACATCCCGCGCGACATCATCAGCGTCAATGATATGAAATCCACGCTCTCGAAAAAGGTTCGCGACAGTTGATTTGCCTGAGCCGATTCCGCCTGTAATTCCAATTATGTATTTTTCATCCGGCATAAATTTTCCTGATTAATCATTATAAAAAGAAATCCCCCATCCTGTATGGATAGGGGAATTATATTCATTATGCGAAACTTCTCAAATAGTTACTCGGTTTTTTCAGCAGAATCCTCAGGTTCAGGCTCATCCGGAGTCTCATTAGTTGAAGACGCTTCTTCTTCTGTTTTAGCCTCTGTCTCATCAGTTGAAGTATCGTCCTCTTCGGTTTTAGCCTCGGATTCCGGTTCCGCTACGACAGCGGGGTCATCCTCAGATGGTTCTGCAACCTCCACTGTATCGACTTCAACATTAGATTTGGATGCATCGCCATTCTCAACATGCGTATCTTCCGTTTCGGGTTTTGCCGCTTCTTCCTTATCGGAGGAATCCCCGACAGACAGGCCGCTTAGAGCATCGCCAAATCTTGATCCAAGTGTATTGTCAAGTTCACTCTGCTGTTTAAGAAAGCTGTTGACTTCACGTTCAGTCTGCTTTTCAAGAGCTTTCTTAACCGATAACCTGATTCGTTTTCGCTTTTTATCCACATCGAGAATCAGAACGGTAACTTTGTCTCCGGGAGTGAAAACCTCTTTCGCATGACTAATTCGCTGATCAACCAGTTCGGAGATGTGAGCAAGGCCCTCGAAATATTCATCGAGTTTGATGAAGCATCCAAAAGTTGCCACGCGTGTTACAACACCCTCCGCGATTGTGCCAGCTTTGAATTTTTCATTGACCAGGTCCCATGGTTCAGGCAAAGTGGCTTTTCGTGAAAGGGAAATTTTCTTTTTCTCGTTGTCAGTCTTAAGGACTTTAACTTTTATGACATCCCCAATCTTGAGAATCGACCTTGGATTGTCCACTCTTTCCCATGACAATTCTGAAACATGCAGCAATCCGGTTACGCCATTTCCAAGGTTGACGAAAACGCCGTAATCGACAATCTTCTCAACTTTTCCTTCAATGATGGAACCTTTCTTGATGCTTTCAAAAGCTTGAAGTTTCTCACTGTCAAGGTCTTCCTCGATGCACATTCTTCTGCTGACCACAAGACGGTTCTTTTCACGGTCATGCTCAAGAACCTTAACCTCGACATCCTTGCCAATCAGGTTTTCAAGATCATCGACTCGCTTAATGTCGATCTGTGATTGGGGAAGAAAGGCTCGCCCACCGATGTCGATTATCAATCCGCCATTTACAGCGGCAATGATTTTCCCGGTCATGCGCTGGTTCGCCTCGTGAGCTTTCGCAACACGGTCCCAGATTTTCTTCTCGTCAACCCGGCGTTTCGAGAGTGTGTAAACATCCTCACCCTCTTTGATGACCATTACATCGATATCCTCGCCAACCTCGAATTTTTCAGTTGTGGGATTTGGAGCAAAACTGATTTCTTCCTTTGGAAGAATTCCCTCGCTTTTGGTTTTGATGTCGATCAGTACTGCATCATCTCTGATCTCAACAATTTTTCCCGAAACGATATCACCATTTTTATAGCTCTTCATTTCGCCAAAATCATCCGGGAATTTACTTTCTACATCTTTCTGAAGAGTTTCCGGAATATTTTCCGGTGTGTCCCCTAACGGGGTTCCTTCTCCGATAAATTCATTCAACAATTCAACACCTCCGACTGTGACTGCGCGCTAATTAAAGCGCCGACGACGTAACTTTACGACGACTGTGTTATGCGTTAAGTAATTAAAATAATTGCAACCTTATAATTATATCAAAATAATATTATCTTGTCATTAACAATTAACTTTACAGTGAAATAATCGGAGTCTTGATGTGATTTCTTAATGTGGGTGTGTTGCGAAAAGGATATGTCTATTGGAACTCGCAAAAAAGGGGCATTCCACAATCATGGGGTACGTCCACACCAGACTTCAAACATGATGCAATTAATTATCAAATAAAGAACCCCAGTGTTTATCGCATCTATAAACGTTGTTGGGACAGTCCCCTTTTTTACTCAACGTTCTGAAACAAATGAATACACAGCGTTTTTATAGATCCTCCAACTCATACCAGTTTTCTCCTGATTTTAAATTCACGATAAGAGGAACCTCAAGTTTGCATGTATTGCTTAGAATATCCTCAGTCAGGTTTTTAACGATATCGAATTCATTTTTCGGCACTGACAGTAAAACCTCATCATGCACCTGAAGAAGTATTCTGGATTTCAGGTTCTTTTCCAGTAAAGCGTTTCGCAGTTCGACCATGGCTTTTTTCATGATATCCGCGGCTCCTCCCTGCAGGGGCATGTTTATAGCGGCTCTTTCAGCGTTTGAACGCCTAAGGCCATTCTTGGAATTTAAATCCTGTATGTACCTACGGCGTCCCATGAATGTTTCAACGTATCCGTTCTTTCTTGCGTTTTCAAGAAGCTCATCATAGAAAACGCGTACCTGTGGGTAACGCGCGAAATAACCATCTATGAACGACTTCGCAATTGAGCGGGAAATCCCAAGTTCCTTTGAAAGGCTAAACGCGCTCATGCCGTAAATGATTCCGAAGTTAACCACCTTTGCCATTCTGCGGTCATCAGGCGTTACAACACCGTTCTCAAGCGGAAGGATTTCTCTGGCTGTTCTTGCGTGAATGTCCTCACCCTCCTTGAATGCCTTTATCAGCGCCGCGTCTTTTGAGTAATGCGCGAGAAGGCGTAGCTCAATCTGTGAATAATCAGCTGAAAGCAGAACATGATTATCTGAATTGGGCATAAACGCTTTTCTAATGAGCCTTCCTTTTTCAGTTCTTATTGGGATATTTTGAAGGTTTGGCTTTGATGAACTAAGGCGTCCGGTAGATGTCAAAGCCTGATTGAATGATGTGTGTATCCTGCCATCCTCCGGATCAACCTCATGAAGCAGGCCTTCAGCATAAGTGCTTCGGATTTTGGATATCGAACGATACTCAATTACCAATGGGACAATCGGGTGAGTGTCCTTGATTTCAAGCAGAACGTCAATGTTGGTTGATCCCTTTTTAGGATTTGGAAGATTCAACTCATTGAACAATACATCTGATAGCTGCTTTGGTGAATTAAGGTTAATGTCCTTGCCAAGTATTTTAATGGAATCGGCAGCCAGTTCGTTTATATCCTTTTGCAAAGTGGTTGATATTTCACGAAGCACTCCAGCGTTAAGTCGTATTCCCTCACGCTCCATTTCCGCGAGCACTGTTACAAGCGGCAGTTCAATTTCATAATAGAGCTTATCCATTTTGGATTTTTCCAGCTCGTTCTTGAATTTCTCATATAGGCCCCACGTTACGGATGCGTCATCGACAGCATAGGATGCAACAGTTTCAATCGCGACATCACTCATGGATGCCTGATTTTTACCGCTGCCAATCAGGTCTATTATTGGAACCATCTTGCGGTTAAGCCATTGCAGCCCAAGTTCCTTCAGGTTGTGCCTGTCATCAGGATTGATAATGTAACTGGCAATCATCGTGTCGAACGAAAGATTCCTTAGTTCGATTCCATGCCCCGACATTACCAGATATTCGAATTTCGCGTTCTGTGCAATCTTTCCGATTTTATCCGATTCAAGAACCGGCTTTATTCTGCTGATTACATCTTTCAGTGTAAGATTGAAATGCTTGCTTTCGAGCATAGAAAGCAGATCACCGGTATCAGCGTGCCCGAGAGGAATGTACCAGCCGCTGTTTGAACCAATCGCAAGTGCGATGCCAACCAGTTTTGTTTTTCTCGCATCCAGAGAGGAGGTTTCAACATCGAACGCGACTTCGCCTTTGTTCTCAATTTGTATAATGACGTTTTCGAGTTCGTCGATGGATTGAATGATTGTGAAATCAACCTTCGTGTCAGGCTTTAATACTGGCGCTTTTTCTTTATCCTCCAATCCAAGCCTTTTAATGAATGAACTAAATCCGAGTTCATTAAAAATATTAAACGCAGTTTCAGGATTGAAATAATTTCTGCTTTCACCGGGTAGTTTGATATCGAGTTCGGTTCGGATTGTCGCGAGTTTCCTTGAGAGAAAGGCGTTTTCTTTTGAGTGGCCAAGTTTTTTTTTCAGGGTTTCCTGCTTGATATCATCGATGTGGCTGTATATCTCATCGATGTCCTTGTATTCAGCAAGGAGTTTTTTCGCGGTTTTATCCCCTACTCCCTTCACTCCGGGGATATTATCCGATGAATCCCCAACCAGCGCCTTGTAATCAATAAGATGCTCAGGCGAAACACCGAACCTTTCGAAAACCGCTTCGTGATTATATTCCTTGAATTCACTGGTTCCTCTGAGTGTGTAGAGGACTTTAATATCATCGCTTACCAGCTGGCATAGGTCGTGGTCGCCTGTTACGATTGCCACTTCATAACCATCGTTTACAGCTGAATTTGCCAGCGTACCGATTACATCATCCGCCTCCTGCTCCGCAACCTCCATCCAGGAGATTCCCATTGATTCAATAAGGTTTCTAAGTCGCGCGATTTGAGATTTTAAATCTTCGGGGGCTTCATCGCGATTCGCCTTGTATTCGGAATATTTTTTTTTCCGCTGCGTTTCACCGTGCCAGTCGAGCGCGACAAGAAGAGCGTCCGGCTCTCTCTCCATGATTTTGAGAATCATCGCGACAAATCCGAAAAGCGCGTTTGTTGGCTGCCCATGGAATGACATTTCGCGAACGGTATAGAATGCCCTGAAGATAAGACCGTAGCCGTCAACTAAAATCAGGAGCGGTTTTTTTTGCGCCATCGTTTACCTCCGATGCGAACCATTCTACAATTTTGTCGCTTCAATAAATAGTCGTCACTGAAAAACTTTCTTCTAACTATGAGTTATTGTTTTTCCTGGGAGCGCTGGTCTCTGACCGGCACCTGAGCATTCTAACTTGAAATTATAAAATGGACAATTTTCAGACATGGTTTATAAATTCAATCTCTTTCTTTTAGCATATTGTCTGTTAGATATACTCTATAATTTCTATTAACTTTGTCCAAGTGCCGGTCAGAGACCAGCGCTCCCAGGTTCGGCAATTTGCTGATATTACAAAATAGCCAGGTTTTAAGTTTTTCTACTTTCCTTTAAATTTAAACGGACAGAAGTAACAATTTTTAATGATGAACTTCGAACATGATGATATGATTTTACGACTTGATGAAAACGTGGGAGAAAATATTTTTAACTTTCAGTTTCGCATGGATTGCGATTGTCTATTTCGCGTATTATAAAGGCATCGTTAACGGAATTCTTCTGTTTCATCCCAACCTGATTGAGCGAATAAAAGGACTGCTTTCGTGACATTCCTGTTCGGAATAATCCTGTCATCATGCCTGATTTTTGGTTCATACATAATCGGCGCGTTTTTCTATTGCGATAATGATGAGGCAAGCGTTAAACGTTTTGTGATTCGAACCGTTCTGGGGTTGGGAATATTCTCGTACTTCTCTTTTCTTGTCGGTCTTTTCACAACCAAAGTTCCCATGTTTGTTGTTTTAGGCCTGATTGTTTTTTTTGGATTGATTTACAAATTTGTTATCCGAAAAGAAAGATTTTCGTTTCGCATTTCGTCACTCGTATCATTATCTATCGTTAGCTGGTTAATCATCGCGGCACTGGCTTTAATTGCGTTTGGGCATTTTCTGATTGCGATTTCACCACTGATTACATGGGATGCCGCAACACAGCATTATCTGGTTCCCAAAATCTGGCTTCAGTCTGGAAGGATAGTCGCTATTGACAGAATCATTTTCGCGGAGTATCCATCGACGATAGAACTTCTCTACATGATGGGTCTGCAGCTGGGCAGCGAATGGGCGGCGAATATCGTTGGCTGGTCTTTATCCGTTTTACTCGGGCTTGCAATTTTCAGTTTCACATCTGACAGGATAAATCCTCGCGCGGGATTGATTGCGGCGGTTGTGTTTTTCTCAATGCCGCTTACTATTGAGATATTCACCGGTGGATTGATAGATATCGGTTACTCGCTTTTCTGCCTGATGTCATTCTGGATGTACCTCGATTATCGAAAGACTGAAAATAAATCACGGCTTATACTTGCTGGATTGTTCGCCGGATGGGCATTAGGCTCAAAACATCTGGCGGTGGAATTTCTAGCGGCTGTTTTTCTGGGCGTTGTGATTTATGACTTGTTCAACAAAAAGATAAGTTTCAAAAATTGGATGTCGCACTTCGGGATTTTGTTTGTGTTGGCTTTGGCTGTCGCGCTTCCGTGGTATATAAAGAGCTACATTCACACCGGTAATCCCATTCACCCATTTTTGCCGGGCCTTTTCTACGGATGGCGGGAAGTCAAGGAGCCAATCAGCGTGCATGCGTGGAGCCGTCCGGACTACAGCCGAACAATAATTTCGTTTCTCTCATACCCCTGGAAATTAACTACTGATTTTAAGTTCATTGATTTCTGGGTTATGGGAATAAGCCCGTTGTTTGTCGGCACGCTCCCGCTGTGGTGGTTTTATCGCAAACGATTTCCAAAGCCGTTTTTCCCGCTCATGATTTTGGTCATCGCCGTATTCATGTTTATCGCGTATAAAATAGCGCCGTCATCGACACGATACATGCTCCCGATTTTCTGCCTGATGTCTGTGCTGACTGCGGCGTGTCTTGGGTACATAATCGATGATTTTAAACGATTCGGGAAAGCGCTCGTGGTGCTGGTTTTGATTGTGCCTTTTGTTTTCAACATTTTCGTAATTGCGAAAAGAGTTCGCGATGTTCTTCCCGTGCTCACTGGAAAACAGACAATAGAGCAATTGTATCGCGCCAAGTTCGACGGTTACAGCGCAATCGAGTGGATTAACAACAATCTTCCGGATGATGCGGTTATTCTCACAACCGACCCCAAAGGTTACTTCCTTGAACGTGAGTTTTATATTGGAACCGCGGGAAAGCAGTCGCAGATTCTCCCTCCGTGGTCGGAGAAAAGCAGTGATGTTGTTTTAAAAGGCTGGCAGGAGTTGGGAATCACGCATCTATTATTTAACCTTTCAAAAAATGTCATGATGAATTCGTATTTTGTATACTCGGTTACAAAGGGAATCGAGGAGCATGGTGAGCTTATAATGACGGCCCAACAGCTTGCCGAGCTGACAAAAATGGAAACTGAGTATTCATACAAGCCGGAGGAAATCGCGGAGTTTGGCACGATTACCCAGACACCAACAAAAATAATAAACGGCGAGGTTTATTATCATTTATACAAGGAATGGTGGGAAAAGACTGTGAGGAGAGATCGTACGCAGTTTATGCTGAATCATTATTTGAATCTGCGTCCGCATTTGAAGGAGATTGAGCGGTTCAGGGGGGCTGTGCTTTATGAGATCGATTATAATTAGCATGAATCTGTTTCGAGCACAAGACCTCCCCCACCCCAACCC
>JAGGVT010000135.1 GCA_021157815.1 bacterium
GTTGAAAAAGGGCTGAATGTAGGGGGTAGGTCTCTGTGCCTACCCTAAATATTGGCATAAATACAGGGCAACCACGGAGAGTTGCCCCTACGGTCTGGGACAAAACGGGGTTTTTCAACAGCCCCTTTCGCCGGAATAACAAGCTACTGTCATTCCGGGCTTGACCCGGAATCCATTCTTTCGCAAAGGTCTCAATAGTGTACAATTTGAATTAATTTTATTTAAAGAATGAAAAACCTGCTTATAAGCAGGGTAGGGCAAATGAAAAAGAAAAAAAGCAGCAGGAAAAAACAAGCGGATTTTTGCAACGATATGGATTTTAATCTCAAACAGTGCGAGACATTCTGCAAAGTTGTTGAATTAAAAAGTTTTTCAAAAGCCGCGGCGGATTTTCATATCACTCAGGCATCCGCGAGTGAGAGAGTTGCCAATCTTGAAAAAATTGTTGGCATAAAACTCCTCGACCGCCTTGGCAGACAGATTGTTCCATCCAGCGCTGGAAAAATGCTCTACAAAAAAGCCAAAGAACTTCTGGCGTATAAAGAGCAGGCGTGCTGGGAGTTAAACGAATTTCTTGGCGTGCAGCGAGGCGATATTTCCGTTGGTGGAAGCACAATCCCCGGTGAATTCATTCTGCCAATGCATCTTGGTGAATTCAGGCAATTGCATCCTGACATCCAGATAAAACTGGAAATCGGCGATACTCGTAAAATTGTAAATAAAATACTGGATGGCTGCCTTGAGATTGCGGTTGTTGGCTCAAAGGAAAGCAATCAACTTATTGTCAGCGAAAGACTGTGGGATGATGAACTTGTTCTGGCTGTCAATTCCGAACACAGATGGGCATCGAAACGAAGAGTAACCATAAAGGAATTGCAGGATGAGCCTTTTATTATTCGGGAATTGGGTTCCGCCACACGGTATATTGTTGAAAAACACTTGATGGATTCACAGAATCTGTCGTTCAATGATTTCAACATCGTTGCTGTTCTCGGAAGTTCAACAGCAGTCAAGGAGGGAGTCAAGAATAATCTTGGTGTCTCGATACTCTCCAAATGGTCAATCGTAAGCGAACTTGAATGCGGCAAAATCAAAGCTGTTCAAATACAGAATTTAAAGATACTTCGAAATTTCTTTCTAATACACGACAAACGTCGCGCCCAGTCGCCTTTGTGCAGTGTCTTCAGGCAGTTCCTTCTTGACAAGACATATGAGAAATAACAAACAATAAAAAGGCCAACTCAGGGCACAATCGGGACAGTCTTTCATGCCGATAATGGAATTCTGAGACAGTTTCTCGGGTGCCGCTCGTAGATCCCGAGTTTATCGAGGGACCCACAAATCACGTCTTTTTGTGATTTGTGGGTGAACTGCGTATCTTCGCTGTAAATCACCCATAAAGCCGAGACGGCTGTATGGGCGGCACCCGAGCTTTAGCTCAATTAAATAGCACCATGCTTTAGCGTGGTGCTTCCGAACCGGCAGCTTATACAAGCACCACGCTAAAGCATGGTGTTATTTCAACCTGGTTAAGATTATTTATAACATGTAACCCGGTGTCCCTTCACCGGGGGAAATCCACATATCGATTTTTTCGATAGAAGCCATTTCTCTATAAATAAATCCAGTTGGACATATAGGCATTGCTTGTATATCGTGATTTATAGATAAAATGAATCCATAGGAGATGCAGTGCGTACAGGAATTAAGAATATATTTGCGACACGGTGGGGGATAATCCTTGTTGGCGCCATAATCGGGATACTCGCCTCGTTACTTCAAAAGCTAGGCAATCCGGGGAACATGGGAATTTGTGTCGCGTGTTTCAACAGGGATATCGCCGGAGCGCCCGGAATGCACCGCGCCGCTGTTGTCCAATACATGAGGCCTGAGATAATCGGATTCATACTTGGATCTGCGATTGCGGCGCTGCTTTTCAGGGAATTCAAATCACGCGGAGGTTCCTCTCCGATTGTTCGATTTTTACTTGGCGCGTTTGCAATGATTTGCGCACTGATTTTTCTAGGATGCCCGTGGCGCGTCGTGCTGAGACTGGCAGGCGGTGACTGGAATGCCGTTCCAGCGATTATCGGACTGGTTTTCGGTGTCTGGATTGGAACGTTGTTTTTCAGAAACGGATACACTCTCGGACGAAGTATCAAGATGAGCTCATTCGCCGGATGGATTTTGCCAATCACAATGCTTGGATTCCTGATTTTGCGAATAATTTATCCACCAGTAGGAGTGGCTGGGGGATTTGAGGGGAAAGCTTACCAGAGCGGAGTACTCTGGTATTCGTTAAAAGGACCTGGAGCGGCGTACGCACCGCTTGCGCTTGCGCTTGTTATCGGACTAATCGTGGGGTTCCTCGCGCAGCGATCAAAATTCTGCACTATGGGTGCGTGGCGCGATGTCATTCTGTTTGGGCAAACTCATCTGCTTGGCTGATTTATCGCTCTGCTGGTCATGGCAACAATTACAAACCTGATACTCGGACAGTTCAATCACGGTTTCGAGGGTCAGCCTGTTGAATACGGCGCGACATTGTGTGGCTACGCTCTACAACTGGCGTACGATGAACTTGTTCGAATATGCATGAACGAGGAGCCTTAATGCGATTATGAATATTATTGTCGGAACAGTACCGGAAGAAAAAGACACCGCTGCTCAGTGGCAATATTCGCCTTGATGGCGTCAAACTGTTTGTGGATAACTATGAACTTGATATCAACCGCGGAACAAGCTCCCTTATGGCAGCCTCGGTACAGGTATCGCGGTTGTTTAACACTCCTCCACCGATTGCGCTTGTCATCGGCGACAATGGCAACGGGGATGGCAGCAGGGAATTATATTCCCACCTGATTAATAATGATGATTCTCTTAACGCAAAAGTAATTACTTTTCATTATATTCAGCCGGAAGTTAATTTTCACAATAAGGTACTGAAAGTATTGAAGTCACTAAATCCTGCGCCAAAACTGATTGCCGATGCGGGGTACATGTATGTCGCCAAGATGAGCGGACACGCAGCTGATTATGATCTCTTCACACCGGATGCGGGAGAAATAGCGTTTCTTGCCGACCCTCAGGCGCCGCATCCGTTTTACACTCGCGGTTTCCTTTTACAGGACGACATGGATATTCCACAAAAAGTGAAACAGGCGTATGATTATGCCAATACTTCGAGATTCATGATTGTTAAAGGTAGAACGGATTTCATCGTACGCGGCGGTAAAATAGTCGAGACAATTGACGAACCTGATGTTGAATACATGGAACCGATTGGGGGAACGGGTGACACAATCACGGGGCTTGTATCGGCGTTGATTTATTCCGGCATGGATATTGCCAAAGCTTCTGTTGCCGCATGCAGAATTAACAGGCTCGCGGGTGAATTAACAAATCCAACACCGGCAACTCAGGTTCATGAAATCATAGCGAGCATACCCCAGGCGATTCGAAAAATTCTCAATCCTGCCGGCTGATTTGTTGGCGGATTTACTTTCTGTACATCGTATTTACTGCAAGGTATAAAATCGCAATATTGTTGTGGTGCGGGCATCCTGCCTGCATCTTCAGTCGTAACTTAAGATGTTAATAAATGCAGGCAGGATGCCTGCACCACAAATTTACTGGCTTTAAATCATTATCGTTGAGTCTGAGACAGATTGCTTGCTACACTCTTGCGTTTATCCATTAGACCGATATTCACACCCTTTCCAATATCCTCTTCAGCTTTGGCATCTGATTGTATTGGCAAAAGCGAACAACGAATAAACTCGCGTTTATTTATAATTGCCTTTTGCATCTTAATTTGCAAAACAACATATAAATTTCGTATTTAATTCCTTAAATTATTTTCTATTTCATGAATTATGTTATACTTGCGCCAGGTATTTTATTCAATCATTCAGCCGCAGAGGTGAAGAATGGGCAGACGTGAGTTAATAAAAGATCTCCAGGCGGAAATTAAAATGCTCAATGCTGAGATCAAAAAGAGAGAGGGAATCATTGAGCAAGTCATGGGGCTGGAGGACATTTCCGGAGTAGCCAAAACCAGAAAACGTAAACCCGGAAGGCCTCCTGGCAAAGCCACCAAAAAAGCTGGTAAAGCCGCCAAAACTGTCAAAAGACGTGGCCGCCCGCCGAAAAATGGAAGAAGGAAGAAAAAAGTTGCACGAAAGAAATACGTTACTCCGGTTGGCGAGCTTATCAAGGACGTACTTCGCACAATGAAACAGCCGACACTGGTTGATGATCTCGCCGAGAAAGTCCACAAGAAACACCCGGGACTTGGTGGGGTTAAATATCGCGCGATTGTTTCATCAATGGTCAGCCGTGATAGCCGGTTCAAAAGAATTGGCAAGCAAAAGGTTGCTTTGAAAGGCAAGTAATTCCCACTCAGGGGAATTATCGATAATTGAAAATACAACATTGATATTTAGATGGATTAACTGGCTTGAAAATCCTCTTCATGATATGCATGAAGAGGATTTTCTTTTTTACTTGTTGAGGCTACTGAAAAAGGAGTTAAATTGTAGCCCGGTTTCTCATTAACCGGGGCAATGCGTGAATATTAACCTTGTTTTCCCGGCTAGTGAGAAGCCGGGCTACAATAAAATGAGAATTTTCCTGAGCGCTCTTCCTTTTGTTCATATATAATAATTAGATTGCATTAAGGATTTTCGTTTAAATCTCGAAATACATAATGGGGAAATTAATCCTGATGAATAATAAATTCATTGTAATGACGATCTTAGTTTAGCTATTATTTCTATGAACATGGACGGTTTAACTGATGCCCAACGCAATGTTCCGCGAACTTTTCAAGCGACACCCGCATAATCCACTGCTGACAGTAGATGACTGGCCTTATCCGTGCAATTCAGTCTTCAATGCCGGAGCAACGAAATTCGAGGATGATTATCTTATTCTTGTAAGAGTGGAGGATCACCGCGGATTTTCTCATCTTACTGCAGCGCGTTCTCATGATGGCATCACCGATTGGAAAATCGATTCACAGCCTACGATGCTGCCTGAACCGGAAGAGCATCCCGAGGAAATCTGGGGAATTGAGGATCCGAGGATAACTCGAATCGAGGGTTCGGATTTCTGGGCGATTGCCTACACTGCGTTCTCTCGTGGCGGGCCTCTTGTTTCACTTGCGACGACAAGGAATTTCAAAACGTTCGACAGGCTTGGTCCGGTAATGCCTCCGGATGACAAGGACGCTGCGTTGTTCCCTGTCAGATTTGACGGCCGCTGGGCGATGCTGCATCGACCGGTTGGCACCGGATGGATGGGAGCGCATATCTGGATTTCCTTCTCTCCCGATTTGAAGCACTGGGGCGACCATAAAATCGTTCTTAAAGCCAGAGAGGGCGGATGGTGGGATGCGAATAAAATCGGTTTGTCTCCGCCGCCTTTGGAAACGCCTGAGGGATGGCTGATTCTATATCATGGGGTAAAGGATACGCCGGCAGGCTGCATCTACCGTCTTGGACTTGCACTGCTGGACAGGGATAACCCAACGAAAGTACTTAGAAGAGGTGACCAGTGGGTTTTCAGTCCGAAGGTGCCGTATGAGCGCGATGGCGATGTGGATGATGTCGTTTTCCCATGCGGATGGATTCTGGAAGGCGACATGGTTCGGATTTATTACGGTGGCGCGGATTCATGTATCGCGCTTGCAACCGCGAGTTTAAAGGATATCTTGGATTATCTCAGACAGTTTTCCGGCGGCGATTACAACGGCGCGTAACCCGGTTTGAATATTTGAAACTTCAAGATGGGTGCCCCGGCATCCATCTTTTTATTTCTGTACTTACCATTCCCGTACTTTTTTTTTCCGTACTGTAATTAGTCGCCCCGCCGGGAGCTTCGGCACCCTTGCCGGAAAGCTGAGTGCGTCAGCACTCCTGTGAAAAACCAGGGCTTATGCCCCTTGCCAGCAAGGGTGGGATTGTTGAAAAACTGCCAATGTAGGGGCGAACCTTGGAGACGGTCTCAGAACTAATAAATATCTAGTAAATATCCTGTGAATATCAAACAATTTTGTGCTGTGTTTTGTGCTGCGGGCATCCTGGGGCTGTTGAGAAACCCTGGTTTAATTTTATCTTCCCTCAAAGATGGCAAATTGTCATTCTGAACTTGATTCAGAATCCACGTCTTCCAAGCTTGAAGATGGATTCCGGGTCAAGCCCGGAATGACATTGAATATACTTGATGGTTTTATTATGATTTTCTGGTCTATTAAACCTTTTTCAAAAGCCCCATCCTGCCTGCATCTTTTCAAATCTTACGTTACATTAAAAAATGCAGGCAGGATACCCGCAGCACAAAATTACTGGTTATTTGCACATTTCAATTAGTTCTGAGACAGTTTCCTTGTGTTCGCCCGGATGGTTAAGCATAAATACAGGGCGACCCACTAGTGGGCGAACACAAGGTTCGACACTACGGTTTGTGCCCAAACATGGTTTTTCAGGAACAACTAATCACGGCTATAAAAAATTCAGCGTTGTTTAAATCACCAGCCGGGAAATTGTATGGCGTGTGCAATGCCAACAGGCCAACAGGATTCGAGATTTCATAATTCTGTTTTCCAAGCAAAGGCCCTATCCCAAGATTTTTTTTGAATTTCATGTATGCCTGTTTTATCCCGGATGATCCGGATTTGGCAATCTGGCTGAAATACTCCACACCGTCTGGAAACACTGTGTTAATCGCGGATGAAAATTCGGTGAAATCATATTCATGTGTGTGGAATGGGTTGTCCACTGTGGACTTCACAAACGCCACGTTAGGTGTGCTTAAGATTATTCTCCCGTTTTTTTTAGTAACTCTTTTAAGTTCATATAGCAATTTTTCGGGATTTTCGAGATGCTCAAAAATCTCAAAGGCAACGGACAAATCAAAGGACTCATTATCGAAAGGCATGTTTAAAACATCAGCGGTGATATAATCCGTATTGTTCAGGTGGAAATTATCATTCGCGAAATCGATTGTTTCACCCGCGATATCAGCTCCGGTAACATGCTCAGCTTTTGACGCGAGGATATAGCTGCCATAACCTGCTCCGCATGCTGCATCCAGAACCTTTAACCCGTTTGAATAACCGAGCGCGAATTTGTAACGCGCGACATGTTCCTGAAGCAGGATGCGATCAACCTGGCCGGGTATCATGCGCTCGCCTGTGAATTTCATGTCATTTCCCATCATTTACACCTGAAATCAGATGATTTCATCAAATTAGTGTATCACGACATCAGGTGGCGTGTATAGGAATGGTGTTTTAGTGGATATTAAATAGGGGGAAGATTGCATGTGCAATCAGATGAAAATATATATTTAAGGATGCGCAATGTCTGACAGCATTAGAAAATTGTCTGATATTCTTGGTGCAGGGGATGAGCTTAGTCCAGACACCGAATCAACACAAATCGGTGTTCGGGTTGAGGATGTTCCCGATGAACCGAGCGCGCCAATAGTTCCACTCGAAGATACTCAGGATGATGATGCCTCCGAGGGAATTTCAGCATTTGGTAAAGAAACAGCAGCTGTGACAAATCAGCTTGTGATGGAGTGGGAAATTCTTGGCATTTTCTTCAAGAATCCATCCAGAGACCTTGCGATGACTCTTCGCGATTTTGGCCCATCGCTGGTGCTGTACACATCTCAATGCCGCGGAATAATACAGGTTATTTTTGAAATGATTATTACCAGCAAGGAGATTGATTTTGCGACTGTAATTGAGGCCACCGAAAAGCAGAACGCGCTGGATGGTATCGGTGGGCAGGCGGGGGTTGAAACCCTGGTGAATTCAACATTCACGTCACCGGATGAATTCGCGATTGTTGTGCAACGCCTTAAGGATTATCACACAGTTAGAAAAATTCGCTCGTTAATGGAGTCTGGGCTTTCGCTCCTCAAGCAGGGCAAGCGCGACCCGCAGCAGATTATTAATATGCTGAAACTTGATATCGAGAGGATAAGCCAGAATGCGAGTGGTGATGAGCCTCGCACTGTAGCGGCGATTCTTGATGATATTCATAACAAGACACTTATGGGCAAGATGTCCGGGTTCAAATCCTTTGCGAGCGGTTTTGATGCACTGGACAGGACAATCAAGGGGCTTGGGCAAGGGGAACTTATTCTTATTGGCGGTGCGCAAGGGGTTGGTAAAACCATTATGGCGCTTCAGATGGCGCGAAACCTGGCATGTTCCGGAGAGGTAAAAGTGCTTTATATCTGCTTCGAACATGGTGAGGAATATCTTCTTAAACGTTTGATTCCAATGGAAAGCGTAAATCCGTTCGGGCTTACCGCATTTGATCTTGGTCTTGTTGAGAAGGATGTTCTTGAGGGAATCAACAAGGCGAGCGAGGGAAAAGTCGGATTTACCGAACTGCTGCGAAGCAGTGAAAGAGGAAAAAAGGTTCTTGACAAGATTGAAGAGTACAAGAATGAGTTGGTTCTCTACAAGGGCAACACTTTCAAGACGACTTTGCAGGCGATTCGCAGAATGGCAATCGACATGATGCATGAAAGCGGAAAACAGGTTGCGCTCGTCGTGGACTATCTCCAGAAAGTGCCTGTTTATCCTGACCCGGCGAGTGAAAATGAAAAAGTAACTACTATTACAGAAGGATTGAAGGATATTGCGCTGACACTTGAAATTCCGATTATTGCAATTGTAGCCGCGGACAAGGAGGGCCTGAAAGCGAAACGCCTGAGGCTGTATCATCTGCGAGGTTCAAGCTCGATTGACTACGAAGCTGATATAGCGTTGATTCTCAACGACAAGTCGAAGATTATTTCCAAAAGCAATATCGCTTATAACCCCAGTAAAATCGCTGAGTACAACAAGTGGGTTATATGTACAGTTGAAAAAAACAGGACAGGGCGCAAAATGGTCGATTTGGAATTTCAGAAACATTTCAAATTCTTTTGTTTTGACCCGAGGGGACGCATTGTTCAGGAACAGCTGATAGAGGAAAAACTGTTCAAGGAGTAGGGAAGAATACTAATTTGCATTGCTTGAAATCGATATTAAATTGAACATATCAGCCGGATTTATCCAGCTGTTATGGGCATAATTGCCACAAGAGCGACCGCAAGGGATGGCGGCCGTTCTTACTTGTCAGCCTGACAGCATTGCTCACTTTACAAAATTGGCTCTTCAATAAACTGTGTGGGTTGAGTTTAGATTTAGTAAAAAGAGGGGACTGTCCCAGCAAAGTGAATAAACACAGTATAAATAAGGGTTTACAGTATAGTATATTGATAACATCAGATTTGAAGTCTATGTGGACTGTCCCCTTTTTTTACGGGGGACAAATAACCCGCACAATTTATTGAAGCGCCACAAAATTAAATCCTTTTTTTTAATGACAACTGCTTTTATAATTTCCATGCTAGTATAATTTAAAATGTAGCTATCTTTCTTTCTGGAGAGAAACCATGAAATTACAACACACGTTTCAATTAATCATTGCGTTGTTTATCATGTTGGCGACGGTGTCATGCGAAACACCTCCGGCATCGGACAACTCGGAAACATCAGCGCGAATGATGCCGACAGACGAGTACAACTATCTTCTGGAAAGCGAGCACCTGTCCCAAATGCTGGAAAAAGTTGCAGGAATCGGTGAATTCGATTATGAATACGCTGAGATTCAATCAATAATAAAGAAATCAGGTTATGGCGAACCGGTTATAAAAGGCAAAACGGATGGCGAGCGTATCATTCTGGAAGCGGCGTTTCCTGTCGAAAGCGGATACGAGAAGAAAGCGAAAGTCCTGTCAAAACTGGCAAGTGACAGGATAATCCTTTCGGGACGAATAAAACCCGATCGTTTGGTTGGTTATTTCAAGATGCCCGGCCTTCAGAGTATTTTGGATACAGTCCATGATTATATCGATATCCTTATTGAAAACGATGAAGGACCGACAGGCAAAGCCAATCCAATGGTGCAAATATACGGCGCCTGTATGATGGGCGGTGTCAGCCTTCAGGAGGATGTATTTTCATGGATGGGAGATGAGATGGGCTGTGTCCTGTTTGTTGCCAGGGACAGTGAGGACAAGGATTATATCAGCTGCGCGGGCGCTCTCTCCATTAAGAACAAAAAGAACGCCAGTGACAAGATTTACAAACTAATGGGAATAGCGCAGCATTTACTGGGGAGTGATGTTGATACTGATGAAATCCTCACAGTGCGGAATTACAAATCTTTTGAGATACATGAACTAAATATGGAACTGCTCGGAGGTTATCAGGAATTTGCAGATGAAATCGGCCCAATCTCACCTGCGATTCTTTACACGAATGATTTCATTTTTATCTCCAATAACGAGAATGAGTTGGAACAACTTGCTGATATTTATGACCCCGGCGGTGCACAGGATGAGCGTGCAGCTTTTGCCGCGCATATTGACCTTGATGCTTTACTGAAATATTCGGCTGTGAATCGAAGGTTATTTATTGATAGTTTAAAGAAAGAATATGCCGATTCGCCTGATGACTTCAGAAAAATCGACGAATTATTCGATAAATTCGAAAACCTCAAGCAGAACACTGAGCTGGGAAAACTGAAGAAAGTGGTTAAATTTACTCCAAACGCTATTGTTCTAAGGATTGAATTTACTAAAACATCGCTTGAATTGTTTGAATTTTCAATGGAGCTGCTTTCATCTTATCTCGGGGATAACGAACCAGCTGATTCAGCAAATGATTCAGACAACATTGAGGAGGAAATCAAGATCTGACAAATCGTGGATTCAGGATATTCCGAAATCGAAATTAAACACATGAGTCTCGCGTTGAGCCTTGCCGAAAAAGCTGCTGGACTGAATCATCAGAATCCTCTTGTCGGGGCTGTTGTGGCGGATGGCGAAACAGTGCTTGGCACTGGCTATCACCTGTTTGAAACTATCGAACATGCTGAACCCAAAGCTATTCGTGAGGCGGGTGAAAAAGCGCGGGGAGCATCCATTTATGTCAACCTTGAACCATGTTCGCATTATGGCCGTACTCCACCATGTGTCGATGCCATTATCAAATCAGGAATTAGAAAAGTCTATTTTTCCATTTACGATACTGATGAACGTGTAAGCACGAATGGTGAATCAGCTTTGAAAAACGCTGGCGTTGAGGTCGATTGCGGATTACTCGCCAATCAGGCGACGGAATTGAATAGGGATTATCTAAAAGCCAGAGCGACCGGGCTTCCGTGGATTGTTGTAAAAGCAGCGATGAGTTTTGATGGCAAAGTCGGTACGGCTGGGGAAACGGGTTTATATATTACATGCGACGAAAGCTTGAAAATAACACATGAACTAAGAGCATGGTGCGGTGGAATAATGGTCGGTGCTGAAACAGTTCGTATCGATAATCCGCAACTGACATGCAGGCTTGATTCTTTCAAGCATGTTAAAGCGGATTTCGATGATGGTGTTCTTTATCCAGTTTCACGGCAGGCGGATAACCCGGCGCGAATTGTAATCAGCAGCAATCCGGATTTTCCGCCGAATACAAAACTCCTGGATACATCAGATACTCGCACGATTGTTATAACATCGAAAGATGCTGCAACCGATTCGTTAAAGCAAATGGAATCGCATGGCGTTGAAATTATTCGCGCGGAATCGGTTGATGGCGAAATTGGCCTTTACGATCCCTTTCGAGAACTTGCCAAAATGGGAATTATGAGCGTCATGGTTGAGGGCGGTGGAATATTAATCAATTCGCTGGAAAGCATGCGGCTTGTGGATGAGTTCTATATCTTCATCGCGCCTGTAATAATCGGTGGTGAGGATGCCCCATCATGGACTTCACAAGCCATCAAGGATATTATCTCATTTGAATTTCCAACAGAGGATATCCAAACTTTCAAATCCGGCAGAGACATTCTAATCCGGGCAAGAGTTAATCCAGGATTAATTACATGATTGGTTTTGATAACTTCGGGGAAAGTTTAAAATATCATTGCTCAATGTTTTTAAGATCAGAAGCCTCGAGTGGCTCCATGACCAGTTTGAAATCTCGAACGATGAATTTTACACCTTTATATTCCTGCTTGACAGCCAGTTTGAATCGGTTGATATGAACAAAAACGTTTGGGTAAACAGTGCCAACGACACAAACATACTGATCCGATGCAACAACGGATTCTACAAAATCGGGGTCAATCTCCCGGATGCTGTTTATAATTTCTCCCTTCCGCAATTCAAGTATTCCTTTTGAATCTTGAGCATTTTCATCATGCATTTCGTTACATTTCTGTGTTAGCTGATCAATCTCGATTTCTATCTCAGATAGCTGTTTAATCAACTGGTCCATCATGCTGGTTTGTTCTTCAGTCAGTTTATCTGTTTTATCATGTAATGGGTTAATATAAACCTCGGTTCTGGGGGCTGACAGATTTCCGAGCCGGTTTGCCATAACATCTTTCTCGGCTGTTACTGAGCCTCCAGTAATGTATCCCTTTTTGCCAAGAGCTCTTACTGACTTTTTGGATTTGATATTGCAGTGATATGCATAATCCGTGATTACAACGTCACCATCAGCTTCGACAGTAACGCCTTCCATGAATTGCGCATGAACATTGCCGCCAGCTTTAAGATAAGCGTTTTGCTCCGCTCGAATTCCTCGATTGATTTGGATATTGCCTTCTGCCTCCAGATGAGCTGATTCACATGTTTCATTGATGAAAATATCACCCTTTGCGATGATTTCGAAACCACTATCGACCTTTCCATTAATTGTAACATCACCGGCAAAATTGATGTTACCGGTTTCAAGGCCGACATCACCCTTGATATTTAGAACCGGCTCAATGCTTACTTGTCCGCCTATACTTTGTGGGATACCAGAAATTGTTGCAATCAGGTTGTTGGGATTCTTCGAGTCGATAATTGTGTTTTTTCCTACGGGTAGGATGGCTTCTTTTCCATGATTTTGTTTGATTTTTTTGCCTTTTACGTTATATCCAGGCGCTCCTTCACTTGGTGCAATCAGTTCGCAAAGAGTGTCGCCTTTCTCCACGCTTTCAAATATGCCAAGAGAATGGAAATCAGCGCGCCCCTTGTCGTCAATTTGAGGGCCATGTTTACTTTTTTGGGCGTCGAAATGGAATATTACAGTGCCCGGTTCACCATCGATTTGTGTAACTCCACGCGCAATTATTATGGGTTCCGCGCCATAACTTCCCTTGACAATTTCAGGAATAATATTTTCGCGAATCCCCTGAACAATACCAGCTTTCTTAAGCGCCATCATTATGTCCTCTTCATGCAAATGCTGGTTCTCATCAGTTATATTAACCATGATGCTGGCTTCCATGCAGTCAGGAGTAAGGGTAATCTCAATATCCGGAAGTGTGCGAGTTCCCACACAAAACGAATAGTCTTTTGTTTCGTTTTTCTGGTGTCTGATTGCCTTCTCAATCGCTTTCATGTCAGGCGAGACATCGGAATAATTATCATATTGCAACTGCATCAGAATATCCATTTTTGTGAGTGGGTTTTCTGAACCTTCCGGAATGATAGTTGCGATTACTTTGCTCGAGTCCTTTTCTGATAGTTTAAAAATGATGGAATCGTCATGTTTTTGCGGAAGTATGCTTGAAACACGAAATAACCCGGATTCAGTATCCTTGAGCATCTCAGTGAAATCAGATTCATTGAAATCACTGGCGCCAAGTTCATCCAGTGATTCCTTAAGATCATCAAGGAAATCCTGGTCAGCCTGAGGGTTTTCGATATACAGGCCATCTTCCCGTATTAGTATTTTTACTGCCGCCATATAGCAGCCTCTCAATTACCATAGTATTAATTCAGCAACAATCCCCTTTTTCTGCCAAGACTAATGGAACGCTTTATTTACCGTGATAAAAAAACGCTCCCGTATTATTAGTCTTTCATAAAGATTCCTGATAGCTCAATATTAATATCGTTGTTGTGAAGTGTTTTTTGCTTTATGATAATTACTATCCGGGAAAATTCGAACGAAAGGGGCTGTTGAAAAAGGGATAGATTTTAGGCGCTTCAATAAATCGTGTGGGTTGAGTTTAGATTGAGCAAAAAAAAAGGACTGTCCAAACCAAGTGAATAAATACAGTATAAATAAGGGTTTACAGCATAGTATATTGATAACATCAGATTTGAAGCATCATGTGGACGTACCCCATGATTGGGGAAAGCCCCTTTTTTTACGGTGGGGCAAATAACCCACACAATTTATTGAAGCGCCAGATTTTAATGTAACCCGGAATGCCTTTATAAAAAGACATGAATCAATTCTGCAACGTTTGCAGGCATTCCGGGGTTCCGCATAGATAGCCACCTCCCAGGCATGCCTGATTCACCTTATAGATAATTGTTTCTTTAGTTCGGGACGGCATGCCTGTCCTGAGCCTGCCGACAGGAACCGGGTTACGGGGAAAATAGGCTTTTTCAACAGCCCCGAGAGCAGGAAAAATGGTGATTATTTCGCGATATCATCGAGTAATGTCTTTGATATGAGAATTATCGAATGATTCCATGACTACTCTGTGTTTTCGTGCGAAGAATCTTACACCGTCAAATTCCTGTTTGATTGTCATTTTGTGTTGGTTAATCTGGATATGAACATTGGGATGAACGACGCCAAGGACACCAATATACTGTTCAGACGCAAGAGCTGGATCAATAAATCCCGGATCGATTTGTCGGATTATTTTAACTGCCTCAACTTTCTGCCATTCAGCCTTTTCTTTTGCCGCCAGAGATTTTTCATCTGCTATTTCATCATATATCTCAGTTAACCGGTCAATCTCGATTTGTATTTCAGATAATTTATTAATCCACTTCTCCATCTTGTTGATCTGATTTTCAGTCAATTGAACAATTTCTTCGGATGATGGGCTAACATAAATCTCGGTCCTGGGTGCTGACAGGCTTCCGAGTCGTTTTGTTATAATGTTTTTCTCAACTGTTACTGAGCCTCCAGCAATGTAGCCTTTTTTGCCAAGGACCCTGACTGAGTTTTTGGATTTGATATGGCAATGATAGGCATACTCCATGATTACAACTTCACCACCGGCTTCGATGGTAACTCCTTCCAGGAAAAGAGCGTGAACATTGCCGCCAGCTTTAAGAAATGCGTTTTTATCCGCTCGAATCCCACGGTTGATAAAGATATCGCCCTCTGTCTCCAGGTAAAGTGATTCAGATGTGTCATGGATATAAATATCATCCTTTGCGACGATTTTGAAACCATCATTGACCATTCCATTTACTCTAACAGCACCGACAAAATCGATATCTCCTGTTTCAAGGCCTACATCGCCCTCGATATTAAGAATCGGCTCAACGCTGACTTGTCCATCCAGGTATTTGGGGATACCCGCAATCGTTGCAATCAGGAGGTTGGGATTATCCGGGTCTATCATTGTGTTTTTTCCACTGGGCAGGGAGGCTTCTTTTCCCAAATTTGGTTCAGTTTCATTGCCTTTTATGTCATAACCTGGTATTCCCCTACCAGGTGAAATCAGTTCGCAAAGGATATCTCCCTTTTCAATACTTTCAAATATGCCCAGATGATGGAAATCAGCTCGTCCTTTAGTATCAATTTGAGGCCCACGTTTTTTCTTTTGGGCGTCGAAATGAAACATGACACTGCCAGGTTCACCATCGATAGATTCAATTCCTCGCGCGATAACTTCAGGCTCCGGGCATTCATTTGCCTTGACAATTTCGTTGATGATATTTTTACGAATCCCCTGAACAACGCCAGCTTCCTTCAGAGTCATCATTATGTCCTCTTCGTACACACGCTGGTTTTCGTGCGAGAATTGAACCAGGATGTTGGCCTCCATGTTATCAGGAGAAAGGAAAATCTCAATATACGGAAGATTGCGGATTCCTGCAATAAACGTGTAGATTTCAGTCTCGTGTCCCTGCTGTTCGATTGCATCCTCAATTGCTCTAATATCAGGTGTGACATCCTGAAAATTATCGTATTCCAACTGAACCAGGATATCCAATTTCGAGAATGGTTTGCTTAAACCGCTTGGAATGATTGTCGCGACTATCTTGCGCGAATCTTCTTGTGATGGTTTAAACTGTATGGCATTGTTATGTTCTTGAGCATGTTTGCTTGATACACGAATAAAGCCGGATTCAGTATCCTTAAGCATCTCAACAAAATCAGGTTCATTGAAATCACTGACACCAAGCTCATCCAACGACTCCTTCAGATCATCAATGTACTTCCGGTCAGCCTGAGGGTTTTCGACGTATAATCCATCTTTCTTGATTAGTATTTGAACAGCCGACATGTAACGACCTCACGATTCACGCGGGATTGATTCGGCATATATCCCCTTTATTTGGTCAAAATATAATCGTGCTTCTTGAATCCCCAAATTAAAAACGTTCCCATATAATTGAGCCTTAATATAGTTATCAGATAATCCTATATTAGTATCATCGATGCGAGTGTCCTTTTGTTCTATAACGAAAGTAAGAATCGTTGAGGATTGAGATTTTACAAACCGTTCACGTGAATAACTGTCAATCGCTTTTAATTTATTCAAACGTGATTTAATTTTATCCTGTGAAACCCAATGTTTTCCAACCGTGGCTGGAGTGCCATCCCGGGGGGAATATGTAAAAAGATGATAATAATCAATTGGAGTCTTTTTTAGATTTTCAATCCCATTGTTGAAATCATCATCAGTTTCACCCGGGAAACCGATAATCAGGTCGGTTCCGATATTCCATCCGCTGTCAGCTGATTTTAATTTATCGAATAGAGGAATAATGTCCGAGATTGAGTAGGGGCGTTTCATCCTTTTAAGCACACTATCAGACGCGCTTTGAACAGGCGCGTGCAGGTGGCGGCAGATTCTGTGTGAATGTAAAAGAGCATCCAGCAATTCATTGTTTAATTCCATTGGTTCAATGGAACTCAGACGGACCCTGAACACGCCGTCAAGGTCATCAATAGCTCGAACGAGATCAACCAGGTTCTCGTCAAATTCCCTTCCCCAGATTCCAAGATGAATTCCGGTCAGCACAATTTCGTAAAAACCCATCGCGGCAAGTTCGCTGATTCTGCTTAATACTTTGAGACGGCCTAACGATCTTGGATTTCCCCGCACATGCGGCACGATGCAGTATGAGCAGAATTGGTCGCAGCCGTCCTGTATTTTCAGCATCGCTCTGCTTTTACCTGTCGGCTTGACAACATCCAATCCGAACGATTCCTCGAAAGTTGGATCTGAAACATGAATTTCAGGTTCTGTGTTTTTTGTTAATATTTCCGGCAGGAATGACGCGATGTTCAATTTTTCCCTGTTGCCCAGGATTAAATCAACGCCATCTATTTTGGAAATGGCGTCTTTTGCCCATTGAGAATAGCATCCCGCGACAACCATGAACGCCTCAGGGTTTCGTCTCAATGCATTTCGGGCAGATTTGCGGGAATCAGCATCACCGCGATGTGTTACCGTGCATGAGTTGATTACATACAAATCCGCGATTTCCTTAAACGGCACGATAACAAAACCGGCATCCATGAGAGACCGGGCAATCAGCAGTCCATCATACTGATTGGTTCTGCATCCAAGCGTGAATATCGCGGCTCGTTTATTTTTCATTTGCTGATAAATTACGCTTGCCGGCAAGCTGTCCGCAAGCGGCGGATATATCCGCTCCGAGTGATTTGCGAATAAAACACCTGACATTTCGTTTTCGAATTATTCTCTGGAATTCCAATACGCTTTTCTTGTCAGGGGCTGTAAACTTACCATCGGTTTCATTGAAGCGAATCAGGTTGATTTTTACATTATGTATATTACAAAGCGCGGCAGCTAGCTTTTCAGCGTCCTTTTTTGAATCGTTAATCCCGCGCAGCAGGACATATTCCAGCGTGATATCGCAGTCGAATTGTTCAATCGCGTTGATTATCTGAGTAAAGGAGGACAGTTTCCCCGATGGCATTAGTTTTTTTCGAGTGGCGTCATCAGCCGCGTTGAGTGAAATGGCAAGTTCCACTTTCGGATGCAGTTCATGAAAGCGTTTAAGCTCATCCATCAATCCGGCTGTTGAGAGAGTGATTCTCCTTTCAGAGAGAGCATAACCCTTTGGTTCGGACATGATTCCGACAAATTTATCAACCTCGTCGAAATTCAACAGCCCTTCGCCCATTCCCATTAATACAATGTTATCCGGCCTGCGCGTTTCGTTTTGTGTGATAAGAACCTGCGCTGTTATTTCAGACGCTTTCAGGTTTCTTTTGAATCCCATGTTGCCTGTCGCACAGAAGGTGCATCCTATGGGGCATCCAGCCTGTGTTGACAGGCAAAAGGTGGCTCTGCCACTATCAGAGAACATCGCTACTGTCTCGATTTCAACATCATCAGCAGCGAACAGTATTTTTCTGCAATCATCACTAGACCTTGTCACTTCAACCGGAACCAGGGGCATTGAAGAAAATTCATTCGATAGCGCTTCCCGTAATGGCAAGGGCAGGTTTGTCATGTCTGCCGGATTATAAACGCCCCTGACATACAGCCATTCAAAAATCTGTTCCGCGCGAAAATATCTCTCGCCGAAATCAACAATGAAATGTCCGAGCGTATCAAGTGTATGGTCCAGCAGATTATCCATATAAATAAACCCGTAAATAAACCCGGGTAAAAATACCCGGGTAATTGATTTTATCTGTAAAATGAAATTCTTAAAACCTTAGCCCTGAACATCGGCATCGCTGAGCAACATCAGAAGCTTATCTGACATTGAATCGATTTTGGCATCATCCTTCTGTGCGATTGAATCCTGCAGGATTGATATGGTTTGCTCAATCTGCTCGCGAAGTACGGCATCAATATCGTTCCCTCGATCCATGAGGAAATTGGTCGCATCGTTAATATAGAATTCAGCCTCAATCTGTGCGGGTGTCCTGTCCTCGATAGTTTCCAGTGTTTCTTCGCCTTCCGCACCGACAACTGTTGAGAGATGTTCTTTTGCAGCAGCTTTCTGGGCGTCAGACAAGCGTTCCCTGGATTGCTTGATTACGATATTGTTACGCGCTCCGGTTTCACGGTCAATTGCGGTAACGTTGACAATCCCGTTTACGTCGTAATCGAAAATTACCTCGACAACGGTTTCGCCCTTTGACTTCTGGCTCAGGCCTGCCAAAACGAATTCACCAAGGTCTGTGTTTCTTGACGCTTTCTTGTGATTTCCCTGCAGGACGTTGATTGTCGCCTCCTGCTGGTAATCCTGTGTTGTAACATATCGCCGTTTCTGGCTGCAGGGAATGGTGGTGTTTGCGTAGATAATCGGGCTGAACCTGTCTCCGATAACTTCGATGCCAAGAGTGTACGGCGCAACGTCAACAACAACAAGGTCATCAAGTTCGCCTGCTTTTACTCCTGCCTGAACAGCAGCGCCGATTGCGACGCACTCTTCCGGATGGATGTCTGAAAGCGGTTCCTTGTTGAGCAGATCCGTGATGAATTTCTTGACTATCGGAATCCGTGTCGTACCTCCAACCAGGATAACCGCGTCAAGTTCTTCATTAGCGATTTTGGATGCTTCCATCGCGTCAAGTACAGGCTGGCGGGTAGCCTCAACCAGATGTTCTATCATCTTTTCAAAATCGGCTCGAGTTATGTTCACATCAAGATGCTTGGGCTCATTTTCAACACTGTAGAGAAATGGAATGTTGACATTGGTTTCAAGAAGTGTTGACAGGTCGATTTTTGCCCGTTCAGCGGCTTCGAGGATTCGCTGATGAATTGACAGTTTCATCTGCTCATCTTCAATTTCATCAAGGTCGATTCCTTCAGCTTCCTTGAATTTATCGAACAGGAATTTCGATACGATCAGGTCGAAGTCATCGCCACCAAGCATGTTGTTTCCGCTTGTGGCAAGGACCTTGAATGCGCCTTCAACCAGCTGGATGACCGAGACGTCGAACGTGCCGCCGCCATAATCGTAAACGAGCAGGTTGGATGTCTCTTCCTTGTGCTGGAATCCATAGGAAAGCGCGGCGGCGGTAGGCTCGTTGATGATTCGCTCAACCTTGAATCCCGCAATTTCGCCCGCGTCTTTTGTCGCCTGTCTTTGGGCATCCGTGAAATAAGCCGGGACCGTAATAACGGCTTCATCAATTGGTTTTCCAAAGTATGTTTCAGCGTCATTCTTGAGCTTGTTCAGAATCATGGCGCTGATTTCCTGAGGAGTGTATTCCTTCCCCATCATTGTGACTCTTTTGTCACTGCCCATAATCCTCTTGATAGAGGATTGCGTTCTTTCCGGATGGGCAACCGCCTGGTTCTTGGCGCTTTCGCCGACAAGAAGCTCACCGGTTTCAGAGAACCCCACAACTGAGGGTGTAATGGTTTTGCCTCTCTCGTTTAACACAAGAGTTGGTACGCCGTCCTTAATGGCAGCGACGAGAGAAGTAGTTGTTCCGAGGTCTATACCGACTATCATCCTATGTCTCCTCTGACTTATACGATGAAAGATGAATAATTAATATCAACATAAATAAAATTCCAGAGCCTAAAGTCAATTAACCATCCAACGGCAAAAGATTTTGGCATGAATAGAATTTCAAAATGCAAAACATCACGCCACACCAAAGGCGTGAAGAACTATTATACATGAAAATTCCAGTAAAAAAAGATTTTCACCCTAAAAACTACATCCCTGACAAAATTGGACATGCAATGTCAAATCGTCAAAATTATTCCCAGTTAACCGGTTCCTGGTGAACGGAGAAGTATTCGTTCCCGTTTACGCTGCCATGCACCACTCGAAGAACATCATTAATTTGGTCAATCGACATGCATTGACACCCATGTTCCCGTATCGAGTAACGCGGATTTGACAGGCGTGAGTCAATCCTGGTAAGGAAAAAACTGTCAATCCCGGAAATGTTTTCATTTCCTCCTCCGACGATCATCTGGCAATCCTGCGGACCAAATAGAATATCCGCTATATAGTCGTAATTATCTATCGTGATGTCAGCAAGACCATTGTGAGGACCAGCCAGAACCCCATGCCATGGGTTGGGACTGCCATCATAGGTTGGATAGTATGTGCCATTGCACTCAATCCTGTAGAGACTGCCATTAGGGTCGTGATCGGTGAGAATGTAGAATGATTTATTGTGGAAATTAATCACAAAATCAAAAATCTCACCCTGAAATGCAGAGTCGCTTGGTGGCGGAGGAAAAGCTGTTATCAGGTCGAAACCATAGGATAAATCCTCGTTATAGTTTTCTCCCGCCACGAATTTATGCATATAATTGTCGCTGTCGATTACCCAGACATCATCATTTGGGTCTGTATCGATAGCGATAACTTTTTTTCCGTTTGTGTCAGTTGGATCAAGATCAATGTCCGCCAAAATTTCCGATGTGTATGGGTAGCACAACCATATATGGAAAGTGTCTGTGGCGAACGCGTTCCTATTCTGAACTGTGACAACATCACCGGCAAATGACAGGTTACTGCCGGACCATGCGAGTCGATTTTGGGAATCGACATCAATCGATGAAACTCTGTAACCGGGTTCGCCTGTTCTAAAAGGCAGAAATCCGCCTGAGCCCGAATCCCACGCGACCCCGAGAATTCCACTTTGTTCGAGCGCGAATCTATCCTCTCCGGGATATGCCGTTGTGCCGTAATCGATATCGATTATATTGGCGGGTGAGCCGCCGACTCCGACAACCGTGTCATCGGGGCGTTGTGTCGCACCAAATGGCTGAGAGTAAGTACAGCCGGACCAGTCGATTGGTGATGGAGGGCATCCGATTGTTCCAGTCTGGCGAATTTCAATTGGGATTATCTGATATGCTGTGTAGTCCGTGATATCCGGACCCCTGGTTGGAAAATCATCGCCTTCAATGGGTTGAATCGGGAATGGTCCTCCCAGCCCCTCAAGGTCATCCCTGACTGCGATAAGCCCGTAGTACATGCCGGATTGAAGAGGTCCAGCCTCGATATTTCCAGGGCCTCCAAATTGGAAAACATAAGGCGCCGCGTCAGTTCCATTGCCGCCGGGTTCAGCCTGAAGCCGCGATTTTACCTCGAAGAATCCAAAATCAGGGCAGCTTATTTCAACCTGATCGACATCGCTTTTTTCCTTCAAGCCAAGAAGGTTATTCGAATCAGGAAAATTCTCATCTCGATTACGCTGCGCCTGCCAGTCCTTGACATAAACCCGAACACACGCTGATGAGTTTACCTGTCCCTCCTCAAGAGAATCGTTATATGTTTCAGCGATAACCTGCCATGCTTCTTTCCTGTTGAATTCAGGAAGATAATATTCAGGCTCATCCCTTGTGAATCTGGTCGCGGATTGCCCATAACTGGCATCAACAATGAATGTGAACGAAAATATCTCTTCCGGCGGTGTGTTGAAAACGTAGGTTTGTGTATCCCAGTAGGAATTGACTGCCATTACATTATGGCCTTCCGGCTGGTATGGATCAAACGAGCCGGATGTCGGTTCGAGAAAGAAATTTTTGAATGGATTCAGGTTTCCGGGGTATTCCAGCGGCGGATCGAAATAGCTTCCAAGTGTTGAATCATCGAAATGAGTAGTGTAACCATCAGCGTTTAACAGGAAATCCGGATCAGTCTGAATAATCTCGTTTGCGTTTCCATCGCCGTCAACATCCGACATAATCATTCCAAAGCTAACACCGCCGGGATGAAGCAGAATCCCGCGGACATCAAAAACGTGCAGGTCAGGCCGTGCGAGAAGGTCGGTGAAAGGATGGCGGATTTTGAAATAAACTTTGATATTATGCTCGGGCGTCAACGCAATGCCGCTTAGTTTCAAACAATCCGTGCAGGGGATTTTGTTCATGAATTCGGTGATGTGCGAATCGAATGAATCGCCGATTGCGCCGGCTTGCCTTAACGGTAAAACCTCACCGGTTAGCGTTTCAGGATTTATAACAACACTGAAGGAGCCGATGATGCCTTCGTATGTAATGGCGCCTGTGCGCGCGACTGGCAGAAAATCCGCGGAGTCATTATTCGAAAACAAAGGTGAATTGTCAGCAGTTACAGCGTTTGTGCCACTGCAACCTGCTCCGATAAGAGCATAAATTAATATGAGAAACAAAACGGTACGATACATTAATTTTACCTCCACATATCCAAAAGGTATATTCCGCAACCGCCAATAATGATATGAAAAGCATGATATTTTAAACAGACCGGCTGCATTACAATCGCCAAGTGGAAATCCCGATTAATTACACACGACATAATCATCATCTTTTAGTTAAGAATGTTTTACTAAAAATGATTCATTTTTATTGTACCACAAAAGATTCAATCAGATTAAGAGATGGAGTTGATTAAAATTCGCGTATGAGAATTTTCGCAGGAGCTCGGTATTTCCCTGAAGCATCCAGCTAAAAAGAAGCACCACGCCAGGGCATGGTGCTGTTTGGGATTATGCCATGATTTTAATTTAGCATTTGGAATAGCCGCAGGAACGGCACTTGACACAACCCTCGGAAAATTCAAGCATACCGCCGCATTCAGGGCATTCCGGCCCCATGTCTGCGATTTTCAATCCTCTCGCTTTTTTTGCGGTGCCATTTCCGTTCGTTGTTTCGTTAATCTCGTTCAAGCCAAGAGACAATTGGCCGCGTTCCTTTCTGGCTTTGCGCATGGCAATGTAATCTTCGATAACCTGCCCGATTGCATCCGAGCAACTGGCAATCAATTTGCCATGATGCCATGTTGGATTCGGACACCTTATTCCGCGCAGCTGATCCACAATTTTCTCAGGATCAATGCCGGATTTCAATGCGAGTGAAATCAGGCGGCTTATCGCCTCGACATGGCTGGAGATGCATCCACCGGTTTTTCCAAGCTGCGAGAAAACCTCATACAGCCCGTACTCATCCTCGTTTACCGTGATATACATATTTCCGCATCCGGTTTTGACTTTCCTTGTCGAGCCGACGATTATATCAGGCCGTTTCCTTGGTATAAGCCGCGATGGTGTATCCGATGGCGGCACATCGGACTTTTTCGATGTCGCACCGGTTGATAAAACCTGCAACTGGCGTGAGCCGTCGCGGTATATCGTAACTCCCTTGCAGCCAAGTTCATACGCCAGCCAGTACACTTTTGCCACATCCTCCTGTGTGGCTGAATTTGGAAAGTTAACCGTTTTCGATACTGCGTTGTCGCAGTGTTTCTGGAACGCCGCCTGCATTCGTATGTGCCATTCGGGAGATATGTCATGCGCTGTGACAAACACGCGGCGAACATCCTCGGGTATTTCATCGAAGTGAGCAATGGTGCCTGCATCGGCGATTCGCTCCATCAATTCCTCTGAATAAAACTCACGTTCCTTCGCGACTTTCTCGAATATCGGATTGACTTCAACCAGGCGATCATTATCCATTACAGTTCGGACATAACTAATGGCAAACAAAGGTTCGATCCCACTGGAGCATCCGGCGATTATGCTTATCGTGCCGGTTGGCGCGATTGTTGTTGTTGTCGCGTTTCGAATTGGCGGCTCGCCTTTTTCCTTGAAAATCGATTTGTTGAAATTGGGAAATTCACCTCGTTCCGTGGCGAGTTCCCGCGATGCTTCAATCGATTTATCGTAAATAAAAGACATGATTTTTTCGCCAAGATCAGTCGCCTCTTTTGAATTGTATGGAATACCGAGGTGCAGCAGGAGATCAGCAAATCCCATCAATCCCAGACCAATCTTTCTGTTCGCGTAAGTCATCCTGCGAATTTCTTTAAGCGGATAATTATTCATCTCAATGACATTGTCGAGGAATCTGACCGAGGTGTTGATAGCCGAAGTGAGTTCATCCCAGTTAAATTCGAGTCCCTTTGATGTCTCCTTGAGGAATTTATCCAGGTTAAGTGATCCCAGGTTGCATGATTCGTATGGCAGAAGCGGCTGCTCGCCGCATGGATTTGTGCTTTCTATTTCTCCAACTGACGGTGTTGGATTATCTCGATTTATCCTGTCGATGAAAACGATACCCGGTTCACCGCTGCCCCATGCTTTCTCGATTATCGAAGCGAAAATCTTTCCCGCGTTGAGTGAGCCCATCGGTTCGCCGTTGCGTGGATTAAGCAAACTGAAATCTTCCGAGTTGCGCGCTTTCTCCATAAATTCCTCTGTCAATGCGACAGAGATATTGAAATTATTCAGCTCAGATAAATCCGCTTTACACGATATGAAATCCTCTATGTCGGGATGGTCCACTTTGAGAATGCCCATGTTCGCGCCGCGGCGGGTTCCGCCCTGTTTGATTGCTTCAGTGGCGGCGTTGAATACTCGCATGAAACTTATAGGGCCGGAGGAAACTCCTTTTGTCGATTGAACGACATCGCTTTTTGGGCGAAGGCGTGAGAATGAAAATCCGGTTCCACCGCCGGATTTATGAATCAACGCTGTATTCTTTATGGTTTCAAAAATATCTTCCATCGAATCACCGACAGGCAGCACAAAACAGGCTGACAGCTGCTGCAAATCAGCTCCGGCGTTCATCAGAGTGGGGGAGTTTGGCATGAACTTCAATGTTGTCATCAAAAGATAGAATTCTTTCATCCATTTTTTGACATCACTTTTAGTCCCGCCGAATTTCAGTTCAGCCTCAGCAATGTTTTGAGCCACCCGGGTGATTAATTCATCGGGAGTCTCAAGCACATTGTGGCTGTCATCCTTTTTTAAATACCGCCTTTCAAGAACTGTATTTGCATTCTTTGACAGTTCGATAGGGGTTGTCCCTTTTGTTGTTGATTTTTTGGGGTTCATACATTACCCTCTCTTGATGCCCATTGGCATTTTTAAGATTTAAATCTGAACAAGACCCTGATAAAGGGATGGCAATTATACTGTACTTACGTTTAGCCGTCAAGCATATAGATAAAGATAAATAATATTATCCGATATGCGTTAGATTCAAATCGATGTTAAGATACTTAAAATGATCACAATAAACCTGATTTACATTAATCCAGTTCACTGGATTCGCTAGTATATTTCATCCCTTTACATACTCTGGCACCGTTATAAATCGGTCTTTGGAGTAAAGGGGCTAAATCTTAAAGGATTAAAATACATTAAGTCAAGGACAATCTGAGCGCTGGCAATTGTATAACTTTGAGACCATAAGTTAAGCAAACCTATGCAGATATGTCCCTCCTTTAAGCAAATAACTAACCATATCTTAACTGGATTCAACCAAAAATAATGACAAAAAAAACTGAAAAATTCGCTTTAATCGGCTCAAATATCAAACATTCGCTCTCTCCTGTAATCCATAATGCTGTTTTTCGGCGCGACGGAATCAACGCAAATTATGAAATCATTGACATTCCTCACAATAAATTAACCCGAAAACGATTCGATGAGCTAACATCACAATACCGTGGACTTAATGTAACATCCCCATTTAAAACAATTGTAGCAAATTTATTAAACGAAAATTCAAACGGCAATCTGGGTGATATCGCTCAGGCGACAGGTAGTGTAAACACGGTTGATATTCATCCGGTTGATGGCGTAACGGGATACAATACTGATGTTATCGGATTTCACCGCGGCGTGCTGGATATCATGGCGGCGATGGCATTTTTTCCAACACGATTAATTTTGCTTGGCGCGGGTGGTGTCGCAAGATCAGTTATCCATTCCTTCATTGGGCATTATGAAAAATACTCGATACCAAAAATTCCGGTGATAATTATATTCATGAGAGATCCGGACAGGAATTTGGATATTATTAATCTGGTTACAGGCATCTCACATAAAGGCCAAAAATTACGCCTGCAGTTCATGCAGTGGGATGATATGGAAATCACAAAAGCGATGAAATTGGGAGGATTGTTTGTAAACGCCACTCCGCTCGGATCTGTAATACGCAGTGACAGTTGCTCATTCAGTTTCGAGGGAAAAAAAGTGGACGCCGGGAAATCGCTGACTGCAGCTGACCTGGTCTATAATCCATCCGAAACAATATTCCTGAAAACCGCAAAGGAAGCGGGAGTGCGTACAATAGGCGGACTCGGCATGCTTGTTTATCAGGCGCTGGCATCACTCGAAATCTGGTTCGGGCAACGCATAAGCGAAAAAGGGATATTCGATGCACTAAAAACCGAAGGCTTCATCTGGATAAAATAACCAACACATATTGCTTTGGCATATTCCCATAACACCACGCTTTAGCGTGGTGCCATTTTTTTCTTTTAACCTGCTAACCTGCTAATTTACTACACTATTGTCCGGTTAAGTTAGAGACCTATTGCCGTATTGCTTATTAACAGACAACATACCGGCTTATTGGTATTTATAAGACATGAATATTAAGTGAATGTCGAATCGTTCTATCCGTAAAAAGGGGACAGTCCACAACAGGCTTCAAATCCGATGTTATCAATATACTATACTGTAAACCCTTATTTATACAGTACTTATTCACTTTTTTGGGACATTCACCTTTTTACTACTATCATGGAGTATTCTCAGTTTTTACTTATCTTCAAATTTAACCGGACAGTAGTGAACTTACTAACCTACTAACCTGCTAACTTACTAACCTGCTAACTTAATAACCTGTTAACTTACTAACCTGCTAACTTACTAACCTGCTAACCTGCTAACTTACTAACCTCTTTCACATCGGCATACACCCGTGCTTCTTCGGCGGTATTTCCTCATGCTTGTTCAGGAGCATTTCCAGACCCTGAATCAATCTCGGACGAGTATCCTGCGGTTCGATTATGTCATCAATATAACCGCGTTTTGCGGCTATATACGGATGATTGAACTTTTCATCATATTCAGCCTGCAGTTTCTTGCGGGTTTTATCCACATCTTTCGCTTTTGCCAGTTTCGCATGATGAATTATATTCACCGCACCCCGGGACCCCATCACCGCTACCTCAGCGCTGGGCCATGCCAGATTCAAATCCGCGTGAAGTTGTTTGGATGCCATCACGATATACGCTCCACCGTATCCCTTGCGAGTTATCACCGTCAGTTTAGGAACAGTCGCCTCGCAATAGGCGTACAGCATTTTCGCGCCGTGACGGATTATCCCGCCCAATTCCTGATGTTTTCCCGGCAAAAATCCAGGTACATCCTGGAACGTGATTATCGGTATGTTAAACGAATCGCAGAATCGTATGAATCGCGCGGCTTTGTCCGATGAGTTGATATCCAGAACTCCCGCGAGTATCTTCGGCTGATTCGCGACCAACCCCACGACATGACCATCCAGGCGCGCGAATCCTATTATAATATTACGTGCGAACAGCGGCTGGATTTCAAAAAACGAACCTTCATCGACCACTGCAAAAAGTATATCCATCATGTCGTACGGCCTGTTTGGTTCGTTCGGAATGATATCGGAAAGGAGTTTTTCCCGGCGGAACGGATCATCATTCGATTTGATAAACGGCGGATCCTCCATGTTGTTCAGTGGAAGGTAACTCAAAAGCGAACGGATCATCATCAGGCATTCTTCCTCATTCGACGCCACCAGATGCGCCACTCCGCTGGTCTGATTATGTGTTATCGCTCCACCCAGTTCCTCCGCTGTGATATCCTCGTTCAGAACCTCTTTAATTACCTGCGGCCCTGTCAGGAACATGTGCGATGTCTTTTTCACCATGAGGACGAAATCCATCAGCGCCGGTGAATAAACCGCGCCGCCTGCGCACGGGCCCATGATCGCGCTGATTTGCGGAATCACTCCGCTTGCCATTACATTGTGATAGAAAAGGTCCGCGTACCCGCCGAGCGCGACAACTCCCTCCTGGATTCGCGCACCGCCGGAATCGTTTATCCCGACAATCGGACACCCGACCTTCCGCGCGTTTTCCATCATTTTGCAGATTTTCTTCGCGTGAACCTCGCCGAGGCTGCCGCCCATTACAGTGAAATCCTGCGCAAAAACGAAAATCTGACGGCCGTCGATTCGACCCGCGCCGGTTACTACGCCGTCCCCGGGGAACGTCTTGATGTCCTTCGTGCTCTCCGGTTCAGCAAACTGGTCGTATTCGATAAACGAATTCGGGTCAAGCAGAATTTCGACACGCTCCCGCGCGGTCAGCTTGCCCTTTTCGTGCTGTTTCTGTATTGCCTTCTCGCCCCCGCCGGCGGTAGCGGCGAGACGTCGTTGCCTCAACTCCTCCAACCGTTCTTTCTGTGTCTTTGGCATATCGCAATTCTCCTTGTCAAACCCTGAGCGAACAAAGTGAGTCGAAGGGCATTTTTCAAGAATGGTAATTATATCATTAATGATGGAGTTTTGAGTGTGATTGTGAATCCCATATTTGCAAGTGTTTCTGGCAATAAAAAACACCCCGCTAGGGAGGTGTCGTTGCGATACCTCAGTATCACTGCTTTCGGGACTTGACGTCCCTTACTGTGACTTGACTAGAAACACCGCATAAGTACAATATATATAATCTCATATTATGCCGCATTTGTCAAGCTATAGGAGAGTTGAAAATGAGTAATGAAAATTTGAAGAAGAAGGTTGTTCTTGGTCTCGATGTAGGTTCCAGTTCTCTTGGCTGGGTTTTGATGAACGAAGAGGAAGTATTGGATATTGGCTCCCGTATTTTCGAAGCCGGCATGGATGGCAATATCGAAAAAGGTACTGATGAATCCTACAATGTTCAACGTCGTGATGCCAGATTGACACGACGAAGACTGCAACGACGAACCAGGCGATTAATCAAACTGGCTTTGTATTTACAGAGAGTGGATCTATTACCAGAAAGTAATATAGAGGATTCTAAAATCAGGCATGAGTTTTTCAACACGCTTGATCGTTCGTTATCTGAAAAATACAACATGCCTCATGCGCTTCCGTATCTCCTTCGTGCGAAAGCGCTGGATGAAAAACTAACTCAACATGAACTCGGACGTGTGCTCTATCACATCTGCCAGAGACGCGGATTCCTGAGCAATCGCAAATCTCCAATCAAGGATAAAGAAGAGCATGGCAAAGTTAAAGATGGCATTAAATCTCTTCGTGAAAAGCTAAGCGAGAATGATTCAAAAACTCTTGGAGAGTATTTCTCTAAGTTTGATCCGGATGACCGCATCCGAACTCAATACACCGCGCGCGATATGTATGATGACGAGTTCAATCTAATCTGGGATAAGCAGGCGGAATTTTATCCTGATATTCTTACTGATGATTTCAAGGACAAAATCTATCATGTGATATTTGACCAGCGACCGATTAAGTTTAAGAAAAGCACAATCGGTATGTGTGAACTTGAAAAGACCAAACGGCGCGCTCCCGCGCTTCTTCTGGATGCCCAACGATTCCGACTTATTCACATGATTAACGGAACTAAAATCTACGTGGACAATGTCGAGCGTGAATTGACTGATGAAGAGCGTGAAACTCTAATAAACAAACTCGAAACAGAAGGCGACCTTGCGTTCACAAAAGCTAAAAAGTTATTGGGCTTAAAAATGAAGAAAGATAAATTCAACTGGGAGGGCGGACCTGAAAAACGTTTCATCGGAAACAGGACATCCGCCGCACTGATTGAAATCTTTGGTGAGGAAAAATGGAACTTATTATCTAAAGTGATGAAGGATCAAGTTGTTGAGGATATTCATTCAATTCAAAAGAATGAAACACTCCTTAAAAGAGGCTTGAACAAATGGGAATTAAGTGAGGAAAAAGCAATCGAACTTTCCGAGATTGCGCTGGAACCAGAATATCTCAAACTTTCAAGAGCTGCAATCGCAAAACTTCTTCCAAGGATGGAAAAAGGCGAACACTATTCAACGCTCGTTAAGGAATTCTACGGCGACACCAAGGATGTCGAGGAACATGATATTCTCCCGCCTCTTTTTCAGGTTGAGAAATATATCAGTAATCCCGCTGTTATTCGTTCGCTTACTGAATTACGAAAAGTGGTGAATACAGTAATACGCGAACATGGCAAGCCGGATGAAATACATATTGAGTTCGCTCGTGAGCTGAAGCAAGGCAAAAAAAGCCGGCAGGCTGTTACAAAAAGAATCAGCGAAAATGAACAGTCTCGTTCAAAAGCGGCAAAACGTATCATTGATGAATTGAAGATTCAGAACCCAACGCGAACAGATATCCTCAAAGTCCAGCTGGCGGAAGAATGTAATTGGGAATGTCCTTATACCGGACGATCATTCAGCATCGGTGATTTGTTCAAGCCAACTCCGCAATTCGATATCGAGCACATCATTCCTTTCTCACGATGCCTCGACAATTCCTATCTCAACAAAACGCTCTGCTGGTCGGAGGAAAACAAGAACGTTAAAAGGAACATGACTCCTTTCGAGGCATATTCAAATACTGATAAATGGGACGAAATTATTCAACGTGTGAAACGATTCAAAGGTGATGTCGCGCGTTTCAAACTTGCTCGATTCATGATGGATTCAAAAGGTGTAAAAGAAAAATTCGAGGATTTCTCCGCGCGGCAGCTTAACGACACCAGCTATGTCGCGAAACTCTCACAGCAATATCTACGGTTGCTTTATGGCAATGAATGGAGAAAACATATTGTTCCAACAAGTGGCGGTGTAACTTCTTTTCTTAGAAATGTCTGGGGGCTTAATTCAATTCTGCAGGATGGCGGCCCAAAAAAGGAACGCACAGACCATCGCCACCATGCTGTCGATGCGGTTGTAATCGCAATGACAAACCGCCGTACTCTCCAGATGCTCGCTTATGCAAACTCGCGTCGCATTAAACCGGAAAGGCTTTTCAATGATAAAGAAATCAAACCGCCCTGGGAAACTTTCTGGGATGATGTTAAAGAGGCAATTGACGGCATTGTCGTTTCGCACCGCGTGTCAAACAAGGTCAGCGGACAACTGCATGAGGAAACATTCTACGGACTCGGGCCAGATGAGGATGGCGACGGCAAGCCCGATTACTACACAATCACACGTCCGCTCACAGCTTTGAAAAAAACTGAGGTCGATAAAATCGTTGA
>JAGGVT010000220.1 GCA_021157815.1 bacterium
GTTAGCAGGTTAGTAAGTTAGTAAGTTGTAGTGGTATCCCGGTGAAGGGACACCGGGTTACATGGGAAATTGTTTTATATTGAATTTATAGATAGGCAGGGAGAATAGATGAAAATACTTGTCACCGGGGGCGCGGGATTTATAGGGTCGCATATCACCGACCGAATGATTGAGCTAGGCAATGATGTTGTGATTGTCGATGATCTCTCAACCGGGAAAGAGGAATATGTAAATCCCAAAGCTAAATTTTTTAAGGTTGATATTACGGATACTGAAGCCCTTCTGAAAGTGTTTCGCGATGAAAGCCCCGAAATCGTGGCGCATCTGGCGGCTCAGGTCAATGTTCGTGTCAGCATGACAAATCCTGACATGGACGCGCGCATTAATATCATGGGAAGCTTAAATGTTCTTAAGGGCGCTATTGAATGCAACGCGAGGAAATTCATTTTCTCATCGACCGGTGGCGCGATTTACGGTGAACCGGAAAATCTGCCGGTCAGCGAGAAAGCGAAAGAGAATCCGTTATCGCCATACGGACTGGCAAAGCTTACGGTTGAAAACTATATCAAGGTAATCGCGGGACTGAATGACCTGAAATATACAATCCTTCGTTACTCGAATGTGTATGGTCCGAGACAAATAGTCAAGGGAGAAAGCGGGGTCATTGCGCTTTTCACCCAGCGAATGCTTGAGGGAAAAACTCCGGTGATTTTCGGGGATGGCTCCCACACGCGTGATTATGTTTATGTTTCCGATGTTGTCGATGCGAATGTTCTTGCGCTTGAGATTGGCGATGGCATGACATACAATATCGGGACAGGCACACAAATCGATGTCAACGAGGTATATGAGAAACTCGAAGCGAGTCTGAAAAGCGGGATCAAACCGGAATATGGTGATGAAATTCCAGGGGAAGTGCGCCATATTGCGCTGGATTGTGATATGATAAGACGTGAGACAGGATGGTCGCCGAAATTTGATTTTGATATCGGCGTGAAAACCACAATTGAATATTATCGTGAAATCGTTTGACCGGATATGCCAAACAGGTTATAATGTTTTGGCTTATCGTGCAAAATCATCGTTCTGGGGTTGTCTAAACGATGGTGTTAGGATATAATCTAATTGGTACTTGCAGCTAAAGTTGATTAGAAGTTTTTGGGGTTTGGAAATTATCTCCTGCATCGTTGATTCCCCAGACAAAAAATTAATAGTTGATGTCTATTGCAAAGAAGAATGAGAATATCTTTTTTTTATATTATCATATCTCGTATTATGAGGTGAGAGGTATGCGGAAATTAAACAAGGAGCGGGGTTTTACCCTTATAGAGCTCCTCGTAGTTATCACCATTATTGGGATACTAGCAGCTATCGCCCTTCCGAACTACATCAAGGCAAAGGACAAGGCAAAGGAAGCCGAAGTCAAAGCAAACATCCACACAATTCAGGTTGCTATCGAGCGGTACGATGTGGACCAGGCAAGGTACCCATCATTCCTGCTTGGTGGAGACACTGAAGGCTGGGTCAAGTGGCATCATAAATATGATGTCGCGGGAGACCCTCCTTCAAACAACCTTGTGCAGGATGTTTTGGTTCAGTACGGATACATTACATCTTATCCTGTAAATCCATTTGTCAATGACGGAATGAGTATCATTCAGTCAACAGCGGCAGTTGGAACAGGTCCTGGTGGGCAGTTCCAGCCAGGCGATGGCGACCCAAGATTCGGTTTCAACGGTAGAGTAATGGGCAACGGTCTTTCAGACCCCGCCTATTATAAACATCGAATTATCGGTATTCCACCGGTTGAAACTCCACTTATTGAAACCAAGAGAACACTTCAGGATACTGCGGTCACTGCTCTTGGATTCCTTGAGCCGCCCGATGGTATTCACTACATGATGGGCGGACGAAAGTCCTTCGATGCTGACGGCGAAGTTATTACAGTTTCAGTATTTTGGCCCGGTAACTTTTTCTATCGCGGCTTGTTTGACCATCCACTTGAAAGGAAAGGCTGGACATGGTATGACCCGGGAACAATTCCTGGCGGTACCAAAATGAACCGCTATATCCTTGGTGGTTACGGCTCAACAAGAACAGCCGGGATGGATGTCATCAGGCTTGAAACTGCAAACTATGATAACTCAGACAATTGCTACTATCGATTGCCTGCACCGTGGTACGAGTACGCAAGAAGCTCAGGTATCATGTGCGGTTATTCAATGGATGGTCAAGGTTCACCTTGTATTTCCGGCCTTCCGGAAGTGTGCGGTGGCGGTGATGCGTTCACAGGTCCGTTCTATCCCTACAACAGAGGCGATGACGGAGAAGGTTTCTCCTACGGCCAGTTTATTTATGGCGCGCCGGATGGACATCCGGATGGCGTTATTCTTGTCTTGACCGCAGGCGCGGACGTCGAAACATACAGATAACTTTCATTTGCTGATTTATTAGGGCGAGGCAAAATGATATTGAACCCGGACTTGATGGGTCCGGGTTTTTTTGTTGGGGAAAAAGAGTTAGCAGGTTAGCAGGTTAGCAAGTTAGCAGGTTAGCAAGTTAGCAAGTTAGTAAGTTAGCAGGTTAGTAAGTTAGCAGGTTAGCAAGTTAGTAAGTTAGCAGGTTAGTAAGTTAGTAGGTTAGTAAGTTAGCAATACCCCGGTGAAAGGACACCGGGCTACATGGTTTGCTTTGTCCAAATTGTAGCCCGGGAATCCATTCCCCGGGAAAAACGTCGCTAATTCACGCAAAACTACGATTAAACCCGGACTGGAAGGGTCCGGTTTTTTTTGGTTTGAACTTTCATAAAAAAAATGAAAAAAAATCCTGAATTTGGTTCAAAAACAGGTTCACATTCTGGATATTATTAGTGGATAGGTAGAATGGATTTTTATCAGGGAGTTTGTAAGAAGTTCAGGTAACCTGTGAAAGGTTCTCTTAGTTTAATTAACAAATGATACCAAAAGGCGCTTGCAGCGCCGGTTTATGCATTTTCGGAGGCATTAGATGAGTTACTCGGAAATGGACTATACAAAAAAAATCAGCTTTGCCGAAGAATGGCTGAAAAGGGCAAAGCGGGAATTTGAGCAGGGGTCGTCTGTTACAGCGGGAAGCCATATCATTCTGGCGATTGCTGAAATGGAAACATTGAAACGAACGATATTCCCGGATTCAGCGCCGATTCAGAAAACAAGTTCCGGACGGTTTCATTCCTTGACTGCGTTGCGGCCTATATTCGCAATCGCGCTTCTCGCAATCGCGCTTGGCATTTTCTCATACACGTTGAGAGGAATGAACGATGCGCCTGTGAATGAACAGGCCGCGCTTGAAACTCGTTTGGATTCAATTTCCGGAACTCTTGTTGCCAGAGAGGATTTATTCAGATCTAATAATATAATACCGGGAATTAATGAAGTTGAAGATACAGCCACTCCGGTTGAATCTCAGGATGTTGCCGTTGTGAATAATGAGCCAATTCCGGTAGTAAAACCGGTAACGGCAATTATGCCAAAAGCGCCATCCACCGGAATTAAACCAAAGGTGAAATCGGTAAAACCGGCGGTTGTCGAGGATAAGCCGCTGGTTATGGAAGAGAATAGCAATCCGCCGTCATGGTTGTTTCAGGCACGTGATGAGTCTGAACTTCTCATGGAGGCAATTCAGCTTGAGGCGATAATCGCCGCGCGTGAAAGCCTTAATGAGAAGTAGCATTCGTTTTTCTTCATGTTAACTTAAAAAAAGGATTCGAGAAATGATCCACAAAAACACACAATACCTTCTACTGGCTGTTTTGGCAGTTATGTTTTTCCTTGGCGCCGGAAGCATTTCACTGGCGCAGGAAAATGATTCAGACACGAATGAAACCAACAATTCTGAAATCGAACCTCTTCCTGACATTGAAACGGCTGAAGAACCCGTTGACGATGAGGGTGAACTTGAGGTTAAGGCGCTTGAATTCCAGGGCAATATGAGAATCAGCGATGAGCAAATTCTCGCCGTAATGGTTACACGCCCGGGTCGAGTGTTTTCACCCGATGAAATTGAAGAGGATATGCTCCGTATCAGCGAAATGGGGTTCTTTCAGGCGCCTCCAAAATACACCGCTGAATCGATGGGGTATGGGGTAAAGATAATTGTATTCCTCAAGGAAAACCCGCTGTTCAGTTCACTCGATGTCAAAATCACTGGTCCTGGATTATTCACCGTTGATGAGATAAAGGAGATGTTTGAATATGAAGTCGGTCAGATTATCTCTGCTAATCTTCTTGTTGAAAATTATGAAAAGATCGAGAACGCGTACCGTGCGAAGGGTTATACCGCGGCGACAATCACAAACGTTGATTACAATGATGAAGGCGTTGTTTTTATTGAAATCAACGAGGGAATAATCAGTGAAATCAAAGTCGAGGGCAATTACAAAACAAGGGACATTGTGATTCTGCGGGAGATAAGCCTTAATCCGGGAGATGTCTATGACGCGATCCAGTTCAGGCATGACCTTGAAAGCATTTTCGCTCTTCAGTTGTTCGAGGATATCTCTGTTGATTATGAGCTGACGGACACACAGGAGATTGTTGTCATAATCAACGTTACAGAGGCTCGCACGGGACAGTTCGGAGTCGGCGGCGGTTATTCCAGCCAGGATGGTTTTCTCGCGACGTTCTCATACACTGAACGCAATTTCCGCGGGCTTGGCCAGAGGATTAATTTCCTCGGGCAGCTGGGCGGCCCTAATCCGGATTTTATGCTGAGCTTCTATTCGCCGCAAATTGACAAGCGGGGAACATCCATGAACGCCGAAGTTTTCCTGATGTCCAGCACTGACAGGATTCGCAACATTGATGACCCGGATGTGTTTACGAAATTCACGACTGAAAGAAAAGGCGGGTCCCTGAGTTTCACGCGCCCGATGTCATCAACCGTGAAAGTTACCACGAAACTAAGCCTGCTTGATGGCACAATTGATGTTGAGGAAGGCGAAATTACACAAGAGGAATTCGAGGAATACGCAAGCCGTGGATTGATAGAGGGAACATCGAATTCAATCCTGCTTGGCGTTATTAACGATACGCGTGATTTTGTCCTTGATCCGACTACGGGCTACATGGCAAGTTTGAATGGAACATACTATGGCCTTGGCGGCGACTTTGACGCTTTCAAGGGCGTTGCGGAATACAGGAAATATTACAATCTGGCTGGTGGGGAAGAGAAACTGGTTACCGGAATTGACCCTAGCAGATTCCATACGAGCAAGGTTTTCGCATACAGGATAATGCTTGGCGGTTCACTCGGCGAATTAAGCGTATTTGACAGTTTCAAAATCGGCGGAGCGGATACGGTACGTGGAGCTATGGATGCGATTCAGATTGGTGATGAGGTTATTCTTGGAAACGTGGAATTCCGTTTTCCGGTTATCACGAACCTGTCCGGCGCGGTTTTTGTTGACAGCGGGACAGCCGCTCCACTTGGTGAATCGCTTTGTTTCGGTGACCTTGTAACATCAGTAGGCGGCGGCATTCGATATAGAATCCCCTTCTTTGGAATCGCGCCATTAAGGCTTGATTATGGTTATGACATCAAGGAGGGAGCAGGTCGGGTATCTTTCGGTTTTGGACAGCTTTTCTAATTTAAAACAATGATTTTAATTCGCACAGGCATATTGGTTGTTTTCTTTTCGTTTCTGATTCAGGGAATCGCAGCTGGATTCACCGCTGATACGAACGGCGGGATTCGCAACATCTCGATAAATTGCGACTTCACGGTTGATATTCCACAACAGGTAAAGAGCAAAATCATCAACACGCTGGCTCAGACACTTGAAAGCGTTCTTCTCGATAAGGATGGCAAATCGATTGATAACTATCTTAAGGTGAAGGATAAAATCGAGTCGAGCATAATCGAGGGATTGAATTTCGTGTTTGAGCCAAAGGGGTACGCGGTTGATTCTCTTGATCTGGATTTTGCTGAAACAACACATGCTGATTTTGTTGTTAAACCCTTTGGCAAATATGTTTCAGATGTCGCGTTTGAGATTGACACGGGCAATTTCCATTCGTTCTGGAAAGAGAGGTTCGAGAGTATTTTCATCAGTTCGGAAACTCGCATGAGTGATTATTATATAAACATTCTCAAAGGGCTGCCTGTCAATGCTGAGGATTCAGACTGGGCTTTCAATCAGGTGCGCGGTGATATTCAAAACAAATCAATGCTGAGTGAAATGTTTGAGGATATGCGAATCGATGTTGATGTGCGAATTGGTGAAACAGCGGTGGTTCAGGTTGGATTGGAGCCTCTGGAACCTGTCGCTGAAACGCTCAGAGTCAGGGCGTACAGTCGTTCGGTTTTCCAGCTTGTGCTTGAGCCTGTCAAGGAACTTGTTACAAGCCATTCGAATATAATCGTGGGAATCCCTCACAGCTGGCTTGAAAACTCGAAATCTGAAATCGAGAGTGAATTCAGCCGGATAGTATCTGAAGATCCGCTCGCAAGGAAATTGGACCTTCACACAATCTGCAAATTGTATTTCATCGAAAGGGACCCGGATGCTGTGTATCTTGATGTCAAAACGGAATCCGGCACATGGCGCTTGAGCGCTGAAATGATGATTGATATTGGCAACAGCGAAAATCCCAATGAGTTCGAAAGCCATCTGGGAATAATGCTTGGCAGTATTTTCGAGTGTTTTGCGATGGTTAATTTCTTCCCGGATGAGGTCAGTTTTCATCCTGATGTCGGCATTGGCATTTATCCATTTGTGGGGACATTCATTGCCGGCGCGTGGGATATCGATAATGGGAAAATGAAAATCCACGCGCATCAGCACCTGGCAAGAGATATAAGAATTGAAGCGGAGATTTTTTCAGATAAGGACAAGCAGGACCAATATGGATTTGTATATAAACCTTTTCAATATGTCTCGTTCGGAGTATTTACCGATGGAGACGATGACTACTGGCTGAGAGCCGCATTCGCCTTTTAGCCTGGAATTGAGGATACTATGAGATTGCCAAACACAAACCAAAACATGAGTGCGTTTTTAAACCTGTCAATTGCCGCGGTGATTCTTGCGATTGGATTTTTCCTTGGCAGTTTGGTTTCGGTGTCACCGACATCGGCCGCGGGGAGCACTGTTGGATTCATCGACATTGAAGCTCTTCTCGAAATGCATCCGGGATGGACTCCAATAATGGAGAAGATTACCGCATATGAAAACAAAGAGCTGCAGAAACTCGAAAAGTACAAGGGCGGGAATCTGACTGAAGAGGAAAAGAAAGAATCCATCGACCTTGCATTGAACATTCGTGAAAACATTAATGCAAAACGAAAGGAACTTTCCAAACCGCTTTTGGATGACATTCTGCAGAAAGCGAAAAAAATAGGCCGCCAGATTGGCGTTGAGGTTGTTCTTGACGGCGCGATTGTTCTTTACGGCGGTGTTGACCTGACATCGGCTGTTTATGATGAACTGGAGGCAAATCTTTAATATTATGCGACCTCTGAAAAAGGAAGAGATGATGTTGGTTTTAATAAACGAAAAAAATGGATTCCGGGCCAAGCCCGGAATGACAAGCAAATGTCATTCCGGCGAAAGCCGAAATCCATCCTTTTTCAGAGGTCGCAATTTTGAAATAGCAGAAGGTTTTAACCTTCTGCTATTGAAAAAAACAGTGTCTTATGTATAAACGTAATCCATACATAGCAGCGATAATGCTCGGACTCGTGATTGGCGGGATAATTTGGTCAGTGATTTTTATCATGCGATACCTGCTTCAAAATCCGATTGAGAAACTCGATATGGCGGATTTGCCATCAGAGGTAACGCGGTTCGATAGAAATGAATTCACGCCGTTCGAATCGGCTGATGAGCTGGCATGTTTGGAATTGCCTGACAGGTTGCCTCCGGGAACACGCCAATTTGTTTTCAGGTTCGATAAGGGCTTCACATCACTAAAAAGCAACGAGGAGAAATACACAATTGCCGCTGAAACTAAATCAGCGATTGACCCGTTGAGGGATGAAATGCTTCGGGCGAAACTACGTGAATTGATAGATATCAAATCGGAATATGAACAGTCACGCAGAGAACTCGCTACCGGGATACACGGCAATCTGATTGAGGAAGTTGGCACAAGCTTATTCAAATATAACGCTTATCAGAAACTTGCGTCAGAATCCCTCTCTTACAGCATGGAAACGACAAACGTTTTTCCAATCAGGCAGGCGGAGGCGGTAAGCGAATTTTATGAGTCGCAAAAAGAGTACGCTGGCATGAAACTGGATAGTTTCAATTCGAAATTCACTCAGGCGGTTGAAGAGGACATTGGTAATCTGAAACAGAATCAGGACAAATTGAAAGAAGAAAAAGTGATGGAAATTCGCGATTACATTCTGGAAAAAACAGCGAAGATTGAGGAAGAGATTCGCTCATCTAATGGGCATGACGATTAGCCGTGAACATGATTAAACTAAAAGAAATAGCACAGAGCATAAACGCTGAAATCATCGGTGATGGAAACCTGCCGATTAATGGTATCAGCTCTATTGAATCTCCAAAAGAGATGACAGTGCTTTTCGCCGAGCGAATGTCAATGCTTAAGGATGTTGAATCGTTAACCAAAATCGGAGTAATCGTTGCAGAAAAACCGGATGGCATCAAGGGGAATTTCCTGGTTCATCCAAATCCGCGGGCGGCATTCGCGATGGTTACGCGCAGATTCAATCCGCCGTACTGGCTGGGATACTGCGGAATCAGTGGGCATGCTGAGCTCGAGGGAAATGTGCAAATATCCCCAAGCGCGGTTATTTGCGACAACGTATTTATTGGAACGGGCACATCTGTCGGAGATAACACTCGGATTTTACCAAACGCGCATGTTGGCAGAGATGTTTCAATCGGGCAGGACTGTGTGATTTTCCCGGGCGCGATGTTGCTTGATGGCGTAACAATCGGCGACAGAGTAATTATCAATTCAAACGCGGTTATCGGCAGTGAGGGATTCGGATTCGTGAAGTTGGACGACACTCTTGTGAAAATGCCGCAGACAGGTTCAATTGTTATTGGCGATGATGTTGAAATAGGCGCATCCACCTGTATCGACAGGGGAACTATAGGCAACACGGTAATAGGCGCGGGGACAAAAATCGACAACCTTGTTCAGATTGCGCATAACGTTGAAATCGGGAGGAACGTTCGTATTGCGGCGCAGGTGGGAATACCCGGACGTGTGCATGTAGAGGATGATGTAATCATCGGCGGACAGGCGGGTTTGCAAAACGGAATTACGATCGGCAAAGGCGCGAGAATAGCGGGACAGTCCGGTGTTTTTAAGTCGGTACCGGAAGGCGAGTCGGTTTCCGGTTATCCGGCGCTGCCTCATAAACAGGCGTTGGCGCTTATTTCGCATTTTAAAAAACTGCCGCGCATGTTCGAGAGAATTAAGGAGCTGGAGCAAAGAAAATGAAAATACATGAAACAGCCATAATTGACAGCAAAGCTGAAATAGGCTCGGGAACATCGATAGGGCCCTACGCAAGGGTTGAAGGTGATGTTGTCATCGGCAAAGATTGCGAGATAATGCAGGGTGCGCAGATTCTCACGGGAGCGCGGATAGGCGATCGCTGCTGCTTTCACCAGGGCACTGTTATCAGCTCTCTTCCACAGGATAAAAAATTCACGGGTGGGCGATCGTTTCTGAAAATCGGTGATGACAGTGTTATTCGCGAATACGCCACCATTTCCCGGTCAACGCAGCCGGATGGTTCAACTGTCATCGGAAAAAACGCTTATATCATGACCGGCGTTCATATCGGGCACGATTGCAAAATCAGCGATAGCGTTACGATGGCGAATCTGGTTACACTTGCGGGGCATGTTACAGTCGAAAAACTCGCGACAATCGGCGGCATGACGGTAATTCACCAGTTCGTGCGCGTTGGTGAACTTGCGATGGTAGGCGGCGACAGCGGTTTGATGATGGATGCTCCGCCTTACATGATTACTTTCGGTTATGCTCCGGCGCGTGTTTACGGCATAAATTCAATAGGGTTAAGACGAAACGATATTGATGAAGATACACGGATGCTTCTCAAACGGGCATATAAACTGCTGTTTAGAAGCAAACATAATTTCTCGCAGGCTGTTGAGATAATCCGGAAGGAAATGCCGCAAAGTGACACAATAAAACATCTTGTTGAGTTTTTCAAAAACACAAAACGCGGGATTTCCGTATCAGCCAATTCCATGAAAATGTCCGGTTATCATGCTCATAACGGGCATAGTGAATCGCATTTCGATTCCCTCCTGGAGATAGTCAAGGATGAAAAAGTAGTAAGGGAGATCATGTCGTTTCTTGAGACAAAAACAGGGGATACGGACGGGTATGCGAATTAGCGATAAACAATGCCAAATGGGGATGTTATAAATTAAATTCCTAATAGCCAGTGATTAATTCCTGGTTGAGAGGTAAAGCTCGAAACATGATAAAAAACAGACAAATAAAAGCAGCGGTTATCGGTGTCGGACAGATGGGAGTGCATCACGCGAGAATTTATTCGCGGATGGCTGGAGTCGATCTGGTTGGAATTTCCGACATTGATGAGGAACGCGGTAATTGGGTGGCATCGCGCTTTAATACAAAATACTTCAAAGATGCTGAGACGCTGTTGAAGAAAAAGCCAGACGCGGTAACCATCGCGGTTCCGACATCGCTGCACAGGGAAATTGCAGATATGGCGCTGGATTACAATGCCAACCTGCTTGTCGAGAAGCCGCTTGCGGATAACACAAAAAACGCGTGGGCGATTATCAAAAAAGCGAAAAGTGAAAAACGAGTTTTAATGGTCGGGCATATCGAGAGGTTCAATCCCGCGATAGAGTCCCTGAAGAACCTTCTGGCGCTTGGAACAATGGGCAAAATAAAAAAGATAAGCACTCTCAGGGTGTCGCCTTATCCGGTAAGAATCAACGATGCGGGAATCATTCTCGATGTCAGCTGCCACGACATTGATCTAATCAGCTATCTCACGGGAAGCAAGGCGAAAAGCGTTTCCGCGGATGCGAAACAGGAATTTCATAAATACGAGGACGAAGCGAAAATTAGTTTAAACTTCGAGGACGGCATCAATGCTGTTGTTGAAACAAGCTGGCATTATCCGTATAAAAACAGGCGTCTTCTTTTAATGCTGGAAAAAGGCGCAATTCTAATTAACTTCATGCGGCAGTCGCTGACAATTTACAATTCCGATGGCGCTGTTTCCGTGCCCGTACATTCCGGGGAGCCGCTTTCAATCGAACTTCACGCGTTTATCGATACCGTCGCGAATGACAAGCCGTCGCCTGTAAACGGTGAGGACAGCATTTACACTCTCGATGTAACTTCATCAGCAGTTAAATCGTACAAGGAAAATAAACAGATTAAACTTGGCAATAAGACAACAAACAACACCTATAAGTCTCCTGTACTTGCCATGATCTGATATGGCATCCGCACCCCGTATATTCATTTCCACAGGCGAATTGTCAGGTGACTATCACGCCTCCAACCTTGTCAGGGCAATTCGAAATCAATCTCCGGACGCGACTTTCCTTGGTGTCGGCTCACACAATATGAAATCAGCGGGAGTTGAAATCCTGCATGATTCCTCAAGCTGGGGAGGAATTGGAATCTGGCAGGGACTAAAAAAAGGCCCTGCGATTAACAGGATTCGGCATAAACTAATAGGCGAAATTCCCAGGCTCGATTTGGATTTGATAATAGTTGTCGATTACCGCGTCTTTCACGCGGCGCTTCTGGACGGCATTAAACATATTGATGTCAAAAAATTGTATTACTTCGCGCCCGTTGTCTGGCCCGGATTTACGACACATGGAATCGGGAAACTATACGCCAATATTCTCGAAAGCCTGAAGAACATCAATCCGATTGGAGGAAAGGGAACGATAAATAGATTCGAGTCGTTAAGCGAACTCGCGGATAAATTGATTGTGGCGTACCCGTTCGCACTGGATGATTATCTCAAAGCTGGCGCGGATGTTGAGTTCCTCGGGCATCCCCTGATGAACGCGATTAAAACGACATGCTCCAAAGAGGAGACTAGAAATAAACTTGGACTGGATGAATCATCGAAACTGATAGGAATATTCCCCGGCTCGCGTGACCATGAGCTGGCGTCGCATCTGCCGGTTTTGAAAAAGGTAATCGCCGGATTGAAAAGTGAAATCGACGATCTGCATTTATACATGCCGATTGCGCATCCCGATCATAAAAGCGTTGTTGCCAAATTGCTCGGCGAACAGGCTGATGGAATCCGGTTTGTATCGGGTGAGGATTACGGCATATTCAACGCAAGCGATATCGCGCTTTCCAAAACCGGAACGAGCGTACAGGTGTTAATGGCGCTTGGTGTTCCTACCGTGGCTTTTTATACGGTGGTTTCATCGCTCTGGTATAATATCTCAATCCGGTTTTTTGTGAATCTTGAGCACGCCGCTTTTCCGAACGTGCTGGCTGGAAAGAGAATCATTCCGGAATTTATTCAGGATGATTTCAAACCGGATAAATTATTAAGCGCGTCGCTGGAACTGCTTGCGGATGATGATGCCAGGTCCCGCATGACAAGCGAACTTCTAGCGGTGCGTAACAGCCTTTACAAACAGGATGCGCTCGAAAAAGCGGCGGCAATAGCGCTGGAACTGGCTGAGAATACATAAATGAAAGGCAAGAATCCAAACAATAATCCGAAAACGCTTCGGAAGATATTTCAGCTTCTTCAACCTGTAAAGGCGTTGCTGATTATTGCACTCATTTGTACAGCTTTTTCCTCAGGATTCCAGCTTGCTACAATTAAAATGGCTCAGTATTTCATCGATGATGTCTTGCCGTCAATTGAACAACAGGTAGAGCAAATTGAAATCTCTGAAGAGCAAATTGTATCTCTGAAAGAATCATGTCCCGTTGTTGCTGATTTAAAGGATGAAGAGGTAGCATTAGTTGTAAAATTACTTCAAGCGGAAAATACTTCAATAGCTATCAAAATTCAGGATTTAAAAAATAGAGATCCGTTTTTTAATAACCTGGAAGATGAGGATATCTCCGAATTAATTAAAACGGTTGATGATTATGAACCATCAACAATACAAAATAAAATTGACAAAACCTTATCAGGATATTTCCAGTCGATAGATGTTCGCTCATTTATTTTCATTGTTATGATTTTGTTTGTTTCCTATGGTGTAACTCATGGTATTGGCATGTTTTTATCAGTGTTGTTAGGACAGAAGGTTGTACTGAATCTCAGGATGACGATTTTTAATCATCTTCAGGAATTAAGTTCTAACTTTTATGAAGATCAACAAACGGGTGGAATAATGTCCTGGTTGACAAATGATATTAATGTTTTCAGGATGTTCTCATCCAATCAATTAAACAGCTTTGTGCAGAATTCCGTATTGGTTCTTGGCGCTTTGATTGGTTTGTTTTTCATCAGCTGGCAGCTCGCATTGGTTTCGTTTTGTATCGTACCGCTGCTTGGAGTGGTTATTCATTATGCGGGAAGCCGCATGAGAAAAGCAACACGGCGTGTTCAGGAAAAACTCTCGGACATTTCCTCAGTGCTGCACGAGGTTATAAGCGCTATTCAGATTGTGAAATCATTCGGAATGGAATCACATGAGGTTGGTCGTTTTAAAAATGAGAACGTTCAGACATACAAAGCGGAAATGAAGAAAGCCTGGATATCCGCGCTTCTGCAGCCTGCAATCCAGATGGTTGTTGCTATTGGGATAATGGTGATTTTGTTGATCGGTATTAATCAACTGTCAAATGGGATACTTCAAACCGGACAGCTGATTGTATTCGTTACGTTTTTACATATAGTTAGTGATAAAGGCAAACGTCTGGGGCAGACATACGCAAACCTGAATGAACTGTTTGCCGCTGGTGATCGGATATTTGAATTCCTCGATGTTAAATCTGACATTGTTGAAATCGAGAATCCGGTTGAACTTGCTGATGTAAAGGGGGACGTAACGTTTAGGAATTTGAGTTTCTCCTATGATAATTCCGATCTGGTTTTGAAAAACATTAATATTGCTGTGCCATCCGGAAAGGTGATTGCGCTGGTAGGCCCATCAGGAGCGGGAAAATCATCGATGGGAAAACTTCTGCCCAGATTCTATGACCCTACAGGCGGACAGGTTCTTGTTGACGGTGTTGATATAAAAACAGCGTCGATCAAAAGCCTCAGAGCGCAGTTGGGAATCGTGCCGCAGGAAACGATTCTCTTCAGTACAACGATTAGGGAGAACATTGCGTACGGCAGGCTGGATGCGTCGATGGAGGATATTATAGAAGCGGCGAAAGCAGCGAACGCGCACGAATTTATAACCAAACTTCCGGATGGCTATGATACGCTTGTTGGGGAGAGGGGATCAAAACTGTCCGGCGGACAGGCGCAGCGCGTTTCGATCGCGCGAGCGATTCTGAAAAATCCACGGATTCTTATTCTCGATGAGGCGACCAGTTCACTTGACGCACAAAGCGAGGAACTTGTCCAGCAGGCGTTGGAAAAACTGATGGCTGGGCGAACGACTTTTATAATTGCCCACCGGCTGACTACAATTAAAAACGCGGATGAGATAATCGTTCTGAGCCAGGGGGAAATCGCGCAGCGCGGAACGCATGAGGAGCTAATGGGTGTCGATGGAATCTACAGGAATCTTTATCAGATGCAGTCCGTAGGCGCGAACGGTGATATCGACAACAGGAGCAGTCATTCAGATAAACCTGATTATTCCAGAGAGGATGATTCATGAAAGTGCTTGGTGTTATACCCGCCCGCTGGGGTGCGAAACGATTTCCCGGCAAAGCGCTAGCCCCTATACTGGGAAAGCCGATGATCCTGTGGGTTTTGGAAGGTGCATTGAAAGCGGAGCGCTTGGATGATGTTATTGTCGCGACCGATTCGGATGTGATTCATAAAACCGTTTCCGATGCGGGTTACAAAGCGGCCATGACTAGTGAGGGCCATCCAAGCGGAACGGATAGAATCTGGGAGGTCGCCAGGAATCACGATTGCACGCACGTTTTGAACATACAGGGCGATGAGCCTCTGTTGAAGGGCAGGACAGTTGATCAGCTGATATCAGTTCTGGACAAAAAACCTGAAATGAAAATGGCGACAATGATTACATCTTTGGATGCCAATGATGCCGGCGATCCCAATCGAGTCAAGGTTGTTGTCGATGATCAGGAAAAGGCTATATATTTCTCCAGATGCCCCATACCTTATTCTTTCAGCAATATGCCACATAATGAATATATGCTGCATATAGGGCTATATCTTTATGAAAAGCGCTTTTTAAAAGCCTTCATCGAGCATGGGCAGTCCCGGCTTGAAAAGCTCGAAAAGCTTGAGCAGCTTCGCGCGCTTTCGATGGGAGTTTCAATAGATGTCGTTCACACGTCTGACCGGATGATGGGTGTTGACGCGCCCGAGGATATTCCGCTTGTTGAATCATTCCTGAAGGAGTCCTGATATCGGGGATTAAATTTGACAAAACCACCGCTGATATTCCATTTTCTAAAAGGGCTCTTGATTCTTGCCAGACCGTGGTATCCGTTTCTAACGTGCAGATTGGGCAAATCACCCGGATTGAAAGGTACGATGGAACCAAGATTGATGCGGGAGAAAATACAACCCGCGATTCCGCCATCGATATGGCTTCACGCTGTCAGTGTGGGAGAGGTGGAGGCGGCTATTCCAATAGCGTTGAGGATAATCAAGAGATGGGGCGCGGACAGTCTGCTTGTAACAACGACAACAAAAGAGGGATATGCGGTCGCACAAAAGAAAATAGTTGAACTAAAGCACCTGACATATTACCCGTTCGATATCCCGCATATAATCGATAAATTCCTGGATCATTACACGCCATCACTCTATATATGCATGGAAACGGAACTCTGGCCAATATTGACAAGCGCGTTGACGAAACGAAATATCACGATGATTCTTGCCAACGGTCGAGTATCCGACAGGCTCAAAGGAACACCGTGGCTTCTAAGGCCGCTTTATCGCTGGATGTTTCAGGCATACAGCTGGATTGGGCTTCAAACTGACGAGGATTTTCAGCGATTGAAATCATTCACAAGTAAAATCGATAATGCTGTGGTTGCGGGAAATACAAAATTTGATCTGCCTGACCCGTCGCTAAAACCGGATGAAATAGCTGATTTAATGCGGACTATCGGTCTTCGTGATGGTTCGGTAATTGTATTCGGCAGTACTCATCCCGGTGAGGAAGAGATAATTGCGGATGTGTTTAATTCGTTAAAGGAACGCCTGAATGATATTTCAATGATTATCGCGCCCAGGCATATAACACGCGCTGACGAGGTGGCTTCTATTCTCAAAAGCGCTGGAATTACCTTTAATAATCGAACTGACACACTTGACGGAAAACATAATCACAAAAACGCGGATTGCCTTTTGCTGGATACAGTTGGAGAACTTACACGAATGTATTCGCTTGGGCAGATTGCGTTTGTCGGGGGGAGCTTAATTAAAAGGGGCGGACACAATCTTCTTGAACCTGCCGCCGCGGGATTGCCGGTTCTGCACGGGCCATATATGGACAACTTCCGGGCGATAACGTCCTTTCTACACAACGCAAACGCCGCATTGGAAGTGGCGGATGGGGATGCTCTTAAAAATGCGATTTATGAACTTCTTTCAGATTCAAGCAAACTGGAGCGCATGAAACAGAATTCCCTGGACGCCTATGAAAAGGGCAAGGGCGCAACGGATAGAATAATTTCGAAAATCGAGGAATTAATGCCGTGACCGAACGAGACTACAGGACATATAAAAAAGGATTATCAGAGAGAAAGTCGGGAAACGTATTGACATCGAAGATTGCAAGATTGTTTGAACTTGTCTCTCACAGGCGCATTATGTCCCGGTCACTGGAAAAAACAAAACTCGACGCGAAGCTTGTAAGTGTCGGAAATATTACTTTTGGGGGAAGCGGGAAAACTCCCCATGTTGAATTTCTTGCATTTCATTTTGCACAGCGAGGCTTGAAAACAGGCATAGCGACAGGCGGTTGGGGCGGCTCGGCACGAAAGGAGGGGATACTTGTATCAGATGGCGATAAAATATACACGGATTTTGAATCAGCAGGCGATGAGGCAATGTCGATTTCTGAAAGCGTTTTGGAAATCAGCGTTCCTGTATTCGCGCACTGGAACAGGATTATTGCGGCGGAAGAGCTTATAAATCGGTTCAACTGCGATGCTGTAATTCTGGATGACGCATATCACTTTGTATCGGTTGAAAAGGACGCGGACATTCTTCTTGTAGATTCGCTTAATCCTCTTGGTGGAGGGCATCCGCCGAATACCGGTTTAATGCGGGAACCGATAAGCGCAATTGCGAGGGCCGATGCGATAATCCTAACGCACGCTGACCTGGTGGAAAAAGATTCTTTGGATGAACTGAAGGCACTGATTAAAACTGAGAAGTTCGAGAATCCCGTATTCGAATCATCGTATGAACCTCAATCTATCGCCTGTGTTTATGGGGATGACATCGGCATGGAAAAACCTCAGAATGCGAAACTGATTCCACTGTCGGGACTAGGCAATCCGGAATCTTTTGAAAAGTCGCTTGCAACTGCGGGAGTTGTAAATGCAAATCCAATTAGATTCAACGATCATAACATATACACGCAAAAGGATTTGGATTTAATCAATGCCGCTATTGATGAGGATTCCGCGGATGGTGTGGTTACGACATCGAAAGACTTGATACGAATAAAGAATCATGCTGATAAGATCAACGGAAGCATATATGTTTTACATTCTGAAATAATCGTGGACAGCGATTTTCTGGAATGGCTTGATGAGAGGGTTTAAGTGTAAGATAAAACCATATTAATTCCCTTGTTTTTCGATTTCTTCAAACAGCCTGGTAAATTCATCAAGAGACAAACACTCGGCGCGAATCATCTTATCAAGCCCAATCATCTCAATAATTGACTCAACGCATTTCTTGTCAACTCCCAGATGCCAGTTCTGAAGGTTGTTAGCGAGAGTTTTGCGTTTCATTGAAAACGATTGCTTTATCATCGAAAAGAATTTCTTCTTATTGTCAGCATTGAATCTGAATTTGTCTTTGGTAACAAGTTTCAAAACTCGCGAGCCAACTTTCGGCTGCGGATAAAAAGCTCCGGCGTCAACATTGACAACACCAGTAACCTTGCAATGATAATCGCAAAATACGGAAAGACGTCCGCGCGCTTTTGTTCCGCAGTCAGCTGTGATTCTATCAGCGACTTCACGCTGCATCATAAGTAGTGTTTCCGAAGGCAGTGGGGGAGAGCTGAAAATCCTTTCAAGAATCGGCGATGTAATCTGATAGGGAATATTTCCAATGACTGCGAAGCTTCGATCTTCCAGATTATCAGGCGGATACTCATTAAGGAAATCGCCATGAACAAGCACATTATCGCAATGCTGCGCAAGTTCCTTTTCAAGCCAATCACGGAGAACCTTGTCAACCTCATAAACAATAAAATTCGAAACGCCGCTTGCAATCGGGATTGAGAGCGCGCCAAGTCCGCCTCCTATTTCAATAACAGTGCTATTCTTCTCAAGGTCGATTAAATCAAGAATGCGATTGCGAATGGTATCGGAGATTAAAAAATTCTGTCCAAGTGATTTGTCGGGGCGTATAGCAAGTTTGCGTTTTACAGAATGTGTGAACTCATTAAGGCTTTTTGTGTTGTAAGTCATCTATTTATGCCTGTTACCGTTATGAGCCAGTTTGCGCTGCGTCATAGATTATATTTGTCAGGTTGAGCATGTTAAGTTCGATCGGCTTGCGCCCCAAGTCAAGCCATGTCCAGACGATTCTATCACGCCATTTAAGAACCTTTGCTTTCTCCGCTTCCGATAATTCGTAATCCTTGTTGAATACGCTGTCAGTCCAGAGGTAGGCGAGTTCATACTGCTCGCTTCTGAACGCCGATTCGATAAGCGACAGGTCAGCCGCTTTTGTAAACATATCATCATAACCATACATTGCGAGAAATCGTTTTAGGAATTCGACCGACTCCCCGTATTCCCCATCAATCCAGAGCGAACGCCCAATAAGGTAAACAGCGGGCCAGAAATTCGCGTCAATCATAAGTGCCTGTTGATAATAAAACCTGGGGTCGGATGTTTCAGTGTCAAGCGCCTTGAACATCAAACGCCTGAGTTCATCGGATTCATGGTCAAGAATAGCGAGTTTGATTATGCTGTCTCGTTTCATTGATGCTGAGATTGCCTTATCAAGCGCTTTTTGAACCTCGACGCGGCAATCCGACCATCTCTGTTGTTTCGCGAGAATGATTCCCCTTCTGCGCAGCAGCTGCGCTTTGTAGCCATCGTTCGATTTAGGATGCGCCATCAGTTCCGAAGCCAGTTTAAGCGCCTGATTATAGTTTTCCAATCCGACAAGCGCGGATATTTTCCCCCAGCCATGATAAGGATCATCAGGTTGGAATTTTATTAGCGCGTCATAATCTCTGAGCGCCTTTTTGTATTGCTTGTGTTGAAGCGCTTTTAACGCCTCCGCGTTTCTCTCAGCAACCTCATGCGAACATCTCTGCTCAGTGAAAGCGGGCCGCTGGAACATGTATTGCGCGAGAGCGGCGCCTTCATCCGCCTCGGGAATTGTTTTTAAAAATTGAAGCCACTCCTCGGTAAGTTCCTGAAGGGTTTTATCGTACGCCGCCTTGTACGGTTTGTCTGAGAAGAACAATCCGGCTTTTATAAAACAGATTTTGAATTTCTCGACTCCGTAAGTGTCAATAAGCCATCTGACAAACGAGCCGGAAATATAATAGGAAACAGTAATTCGCTGCGACCAGAATCCCTCGTTAGTCATTGTATTAATGGGGCTTGCGCGATTATCGATTTCGCCTTTCATAATTGACTGTGCCCACTGGTGATGGGTCAACGCTCCGGCATCCCACTCGCTTGCCTCGCTGAGACCTTCGCACAAGCCGGTCTGAAGGCTGATGTTCACAATCGACCTGCCAAATTCACCAGCGAGTATGTGTGTCAATTCGTGTTTAAGAGCGCGGATATCATAATCGGAATACTCAACATGAATCATCGCCATCCACGGCTTAGCGAAAACCGACCCGCCGACGCCTGTGAGTTTCGTTTTCTGTGCTCGTGTTGGATAGATGTAACACGTAACAACCGGCGGGTTTTCAAGTTTCAGTTCCTCGACAATCCTGGCGTAATGCCATTCATGTTCCTTTAGGATACGATTCATTTCACCCGTTATTGGCGAATCGGATGGATAGCGTAGTTCAATTCCTTTTCCAACAAGGCGGCCATCCATCAGTTTATTCAAATACGCGGTGTTAATGTCGATTCCAAGTGGCCCTTTGTAGATAAAAAGGATAACGAGGTAGATAATAACAATCCCGTTGATTAAAGTTAGCAGGTATCGCAAGGCATTTGTAAAAGGTGATTTAAACAATCCTTTGAGAAATACCCCGGGAAGATTTCTTTCATATCCAAGAATTGAGAGGAAGAAAGTAAGATACGCGAAAGTGAATGCGATTGATCGCGCGAGCAGAAACGGTGCATCAATTGGTACAACTGTATTGTAATTAAACAGAACAACAGAACCGAGTATGAAATTATAAAATCCGACACGAGGGCCGGCATATAGTTTCCAGAGTGTTACAAGAATTGTCAGGATGGAGTATGCCAGAAACAGGAGGTATCCGCGCTTTGCGTTACCCTTGGAAAACAGAGTAAACGAGGTTGCCATTAAAAGAGCGCACAAACCGGTTACAACCGGAATAAGAAGGTAGAACAAGATTCCCTGCATGATGTTGCAGTTGGTTATATGAAAAGCGTTTAGAAGAAGCACTGCCAGTGGAATCGCTGCAAGGAACGACATAATCACAACCAGCGCCCGGTTTCGAGCGAACAAAACAAGTGCGAACTCACGTTCAGTGTATTTCTTAAGTTCTATTTTCTTTTGGAGTTGTGATGTTTCATACGCCGCAATCAATGCAATAATCTGCGACAGGAAAATTGAAATCAAGATGCTGAATTCGTAGCCGAGAAGATTCAACATCGCCTCGCCGCTGAAAGCGCATCCGAGTGACACCAACAGCAGAAACAATGCAGCAAGATACAAACTTTTCGATTTAAACCACCGTTTTAAACAGCTTTTGAATTCCTCTTTAAAAACCTTGTCCATTTATTCATCGCCCTCGTATGGTATGGGATCATCAAATCCCGCATCCTCAAACGCTTTCAAGCGAAGGATACACGAGTCGCAGACACCGCACGCTTTTTCGGTATTTTGATAACAGCTCCATGTCAGTTCAAAAGGCACATTAAGCTCCATTCCTTTTCTAACTATTTCGGCTTTTGTAAGATGCATTACAGGCGCTATGATGTTCAGATTTGTTTCGGGACGTGTGCCCTCGTTAACAGCCTTGTTAAATGCTTCGATGAACGATTCCCGGCAATCGGGATAACCGGATGAATCCTCCTCCACGATGCCGATGAAAATCGCCGATGCTCCAAGTACCTCAGCCCAACTGACCGCGGCGCTGAGAAGATGTGCGTTTCTGAATGGGACATAAGTATTCGGTATCCGGGTTTTATCTATGCCGCCTGTGTGAATGTCAATGTCAGGATCAGTCAGTGCGCTTCCGCCTATTTGTGTTAAATGCGACAGCGAAAATGCCATGGTTTCGTTTATGCCGTAGTGGTTTGTGATATCGCGAAACGCCTTTATTTCCCTGTCCTGCGTGAGTTGCCCGTAATAGGCATGCATCGCGGCGACATCATATTTCTCAAGCGCGATTGCGAGTGTAACAGCGGAATCCATCCCACCACTCACAAGGCAAATAGCTTTCTGTTTTTTCGGCATAACAAATCACCAGACTGTGATTGATGTACAACTGCATTTGCATTATACCGTACTTAGTGAAGTTGTGTATTAACAACACCACGACAAAGTAATGCCAGATTGCAGATCAGGTAAGTTTACAATCGGAATAACAGTTGGATTAATGAATTATAAATTATATTTTGCTATACTTAACTTACTCTTTTAAAAATCTGACAGACAGGTGATGAAAAAATGAAACTAAGATACCTGTTGCTTCTATTACTGATTTTCGCTAGTTTTATTCTTGTGTCATGCTCGAACAATGGCAAAGGTAAGAATGTCCTTGATGAAAATCCGTTGGCTCTGCCCGCATCTCACGAGGGAACACAGGGCTATGCCGACTGGGGAGATTTCACTATCCAGCTGGATATCGAGAATCGGAAGGCAGAACTTATCCCAAATCGAGATTCGGACATACATCTTGATGTCAACCCGTATCTCGCCGGTGGTGACCTGAACGTATCTTTCGTAAGCTGGGATCCTGTTACATATGAACTGAAACTTGATTTCGAACTGAATAATCCGACCAACCTCAGTGTAAGCGATGTGAGATTGATATTCACAGATTTCGCTCAAGTTTCTTATCCGCAATATCTTATTGAGCCCGACAGCTGGACCACCGCCATGACAGGCAATGTCAGGCCATTCCTCGCATTCAAGAAGGATATAACTAACAGGGTGTTTTCAGGATTAGATTCGGAAACTCTGACTGCACGAATATACTGGCCTCCGGGAAGTCCGTTTATGCTGAATTTCAAGGTTACGGCATGGTTGTGGCTTAATTGCCAGGATGTATATGAGATTAACAACATGGGCCAATCAGGGCGCTTGTTCCAGAATTCAGGAACATCAATTATAAGCTGTTATCCAAAGGACTGGCAAAATGATGTTTTCCAAGTCAGATTGTGGGCAAATGCGTTGACTGGTGAAATTCATGAAATGACCAAAGAGGGACTTTTCTGGGAATATGAGCTAACGAACATACTTAACAAGCCTCCGGGATTATACCAAGTCTGGATCGAGGCAATTTCTCCGAATCCGCAGAATTATTCAACCTGGAATAAAATGTACATAAAAGTCGACGACTATGGATGGCAAAGTTCCCCCAACTATTATCATGGTGAAATTAGCTACGGATCATACGATATTGCCTGTTATGCCTACGATGGCTATGACCGGGTTAATATTCTGAGTGGCAAAGGAAATGCGACAGGTTGGATATCCCATTCTCCAGGTATTAATCATAGCGCCCAGGATCTGGTTAACCTCAAGAATCTTGATCCCAATTATCCGGCATATCAGCCGTGGTGTCCTGAGAAAATTGATGCTGCTAAGGATGGCGCGTTTGCCTGGACAAATCTGAACCATACCATATGGTACAGTTTCTACAAGAACTATAATACATTGTCGTTTATGCGAAACTCCCTGATTTTCGCGTATGAACCTCTTTATAATGATAACCGTGCTCTCTGGTATCAGGGGGGTACTGAAAATGGGCTTGTCCCGTATGACGTTTGTGATACTTTTGCGGGAAGGCTGGGCGCCTTGATGGCATATAACGGGCCAAATAAAACAGCAGTGATTGCTGTTTATGATGGGCCGGCTACTGGAAATTACAACTATTTCGACCGAGACTTAAATGGATTTAATCAGTTTACCTCGACAATGTTCGGTTCCGATGATGGGCAGATTATTCTTCAATTCACATCCGGTATTGACATTATGGAAACGGATGTACCTGGCGAATATCTTGTCTTTCTTTCCCAATATTATGTCAGCAAGATTGAAGTTTTCAAGATGGTGGTTGGCAGCACTAACATTGAATATGTTGATACTATTCACATTTCATACATGGGTGAACCTGCTCCAATAGATATTGAGCTTCTGCCAGCGAATCCAGACTATGATCCTGCCCCTGACACTGACATTTTGTGTGTGCTGGTGGACAGGCAGGAAGTTAACGGGCAAACTGGTGGAATTGTTTTGATGTATGATGCCAATACGCGCAATTATCTGGGATCAATTGGCGATCCAAGCGTTCCAGCATGTCCATTTCCCCCTAGACGGATGGATACAGATGATGACAGTTTCTCAATTGTGATATCACAACAGAGCAATGCTTCAATGATATTAACACAGTGGACATATTACGAAGTTCCCTAAATGTAACCTGGAATGCCTTTATTAAAATATGGCTCTTCAATAAATCGTGTGGGTTGAGTTTCGATTGAGTAAAAAAAGGGTTTATTCCACCAAAGTGAATAAATACAATATAGATGAGGATTTACAGCATAGTATATTGATAACATCAGATTTGAAGCCTCATGTGGGCGTACCCCGTTATTGGGGAATGCCCCTTTTTTTACGGGAGGGCAAATAACCCACACAGTTTATTGAAGCGCCGAATGTTTAAATGTTCACTTACAATTACGTCCAATAAACACCAGTAAGCCGGTATATTCTCTATTAATCAGCAACCTGGCAATTGCTCTCTAGCTTAATCGGATACTAGGGAGCCTAAATCCGCGATTGAACTCGTTGTCATTCCGGGCTTGACCCGGAATCCATCTTGACAAGCGAAAAAGATATGGATTCTGAATCAAGTTCAGAATGACAATTTATCACCCAATTGGTGAATTCAATGTTAACCA
>JAGGVT010000141.1 GCA_021157815.1 bacterium
GCTCTTGTAATGAGTCCGGTAAATACTTGAGCGATATACTCCCCTATTTCGGTGGAAACATCGATAATCAGCTGGGATTTCTCAGGTGCTATGTAGCATCCAGCATTGATTCGGACCTTGGGCCTCCCGTAAATACTTTCTGCTACTATGAAAGCCTGGGCAATCTGATCTTCATACTGCTTTTTCTCAATGTCATCAGGAAAGGTGAAACGGCATACTGTTGTCATGTTTATTCCTCACAATAATTTAATCCTCACTGATTATGAATACGAATTATTTGTGCGATGTGACGAGATTTATTTAAGATAACTCTTTAAGCCGTTTCGCATGAAATGCTTTTCGATACGCTTGTATTCATCTTGTAATGTTGTTCGTGGAATTTTTAGTATTTCTGCAATTTCAACTTTCGAATATCCTTCTTTTAAGTACTCACAAATTTGAATCTGCTTTGGTTCTAATTTCTCATATACCTTCTCAATCTGGAGTTCGAATTCAGTCAATTCAAAACGGTCTAAATCAATCTGAGTCAATCCATCCTTATCGATAAACTCTATCAACTCCGAGGAATCTTCATCCTCATTTATTAATTTGTTTAATGATCCAAGATTATTATGAATTTCTCGCTTTGCTGTATCCTTTTCACGGACTAAGTCCATCAATCTGTTATTTATCACTCTGGACATATACGTTTCTTTTTTGACACCTTTCGTTTCATCGAATTTATGCCTTTTGAAAAACCAATGGGTCAAGCACTCTTGGAGAAGGTCATTTTCATCCTCTTGTGTAAAATAGGATGTGTTTCGTATGAAAGTCCTGATGACAATTGTAGCTGTTCTAACTTCCCATTCCTGAAAGTCATCGCTACTATACTGATTTCCTGAGATACCTTTGCTTTTTAACATTGCGGTATCTCAAATCAGTCAATTTAAATGTAACGCAGGCACAAGGGTTTGGAAATCACGGAGGGCTCACGGAGCTAACACAAGAAAATCATTCCGTCACATTCCGAAGATTTTCCGTATGTACACATCAGGTGGAACATATTGTGTACAGGGAAATAGAAGAAAAATACGTTGATGAAGAAACGGGTAATAACCAGAGTGAAAGGATCATAAGTATCCTCTCAGATGGCATCTATGATTATTTGCGATTGAATGGTTATCTCAAATCGGACACAACCAGAAAAAACAGGATAAATAAGCTAATCAAGGACGTAAGAATCCTTTCTAGTTCTGGTATTGAAGAATCAGGTGATTAATAATCAGTTGCATTTCAGATAGAATAATTATATACTTATGGAAGTATTCCTTTATAAATCTGGATGTCGGCCACATGAGAAAAACAACGATTGAACTTACAGATGATCAGTATTTCTATCTGATGGAAAGAGTCTTGATACTAAAAAAACAGAATAAGAGGGCATCAATGGGAGCATTGATAAGAGAGTTAATCGATAGGGATATGAAGTCCCGAAAGAAGGAGGAATCACAATGAAAAAGTGCGGTCTGGTAATTCGTGTCAGTACTGTTAAACAAGCTGAAAACGATGAAGGTTCTCTTAAGAATCAGTCTCAAAGATTACGTGCTCATATCGATTACAAAAATAATGCCTGCGGTGAAGAGTGGACCGAAACAGAGAAATACGTTCTAAAAGCGGTTTCTGGAAAAGATTCATTTCGAAGTATTGAGTTCCAAAGACTGTTTGAGGATATTCGGTCTGGCAGAATTAATACAGTAATTTGCACTGCCCTGGACAGGATAAGTAGATCGGTAAAAGACTTTCTGAACTTCTTCGAAATAATTAATGAATACGATGTTGAATTTGTATGCCTGAAGCAAAATTATGATACTACATCCCCACAAGGCAAACTTTTCATCACGATTATGATGGCGCTGGCTGAGTTTGAAAGAGAACAGACATCAGAACGAAATAAAGAAGCTACTCTTGCACGGGCTGAAAGAGGATTGTGGAATGGTGGTTATCTGTTGGGATATGATCTTGATGAAACTAGAAAGGGTCACTTAATCCCAAATAAAAAAGAAAAAGTGTTGGTAAATACGGTCTTTAATACTTACTTAAAATGTGGTTCCTTTTTGGAAACTGCAAGAATCATGAATAGCAAAGGATTCAGGACAAAAGCATACACAACCAGAGCTGGGAAATATCGTCCTGCAAAAGAGTTCTGCTATTCATCTATCCAGCTGATGCTTACCAATCAGGCATATATTGGCAAAAAGGAAATCAACAAGGGTAAGAAGAAAATTGTGGATGAGAATATGCCAGAAAGGAAAAGGTATCGTATTGTCGATGCAGTTTGGAAACCTATTGTTGATGAGAAAAAGTTCATTGAAGTTCAGGAACTTATCAGAAAAAATCATAAAACCAGGCATAATCAGGTCAAATCGATAAAGCACAACTACATTTTGAATAGTGGTCTGTTATGGTGTGAACATTGCGGATCTGAAATGGAGGGAAGATCAGGAACCGGTAAATTGGGAGTTCGATATTACTACTATCGATGTAAAAATCCAGATTGCCATTTTAAAGTTCCTGCCAGTGAAATAGAGTCCCTAATTCTAGGTAGAATCAAGAAAATCTCCGATAAAAAGGAGATTATAGACGCAATTGTTAAGCAGACAAATTTAAATCTTCAAAAGGAACTCCCTCTGATAAAAGAACAAAGGACAGTTTTAATGAGTGAGTTGGATAAAACCAAGGAATTCGCTGAGGGGATCATCAATAAATGGGAATCAATGGCTGATGATGAAACCAGTGTTTTTATCAAAGAAAAACTTGAGAAACTGGGGAAACGTCGAAAGGATATTGAATCGGGAATACAAGCACTGGATGAAATGATAGAGGAAATTGAACGGGAAAATATCAGTCAGAAAATGGTTGAATTAGCCCTTGGTAAGTTCAACGATGTCTTCCAGCATATCAAGCCCTATCAACAAAAAGAGTTGGTTGGACTGGTTCTTCACAAAGCAATTGTTGGTCCTGAAAAACTGAAAATCGCCCTTTATGGACGATTACCTGAAGTTGATGCTGTTATCAATGCCAGTCTTGATGCACGCTCTGTGACAGCAGTGTGGCGTCCCAGACAGGATTCGAACCTGTGGCCTCAACCTCCGCAGGGTTGCGCTCTATCCAGCTGAGCTACTGGGACACGTTTTGAACTGCTGCTTGAATTATACATCAAAACCAGATTCCTGCAAATTGCAGCCCAAGTATATTTTATCCCGGCGATATTTGTTTCATTTCTGATACCCCTCAAAAGAAAAATAGATGGCGGATTTCTTTAATCTGTGCTGGTATTTTCCGCTAAAAAATATCAGAATATGCGGGTTTGATTCTATCTACACGCACAGATATTTTAGGGAGATCAAAGTTGACAAAGGTAAAAGAGAATATCGACCAGCTTTGCATTAACACAATCCGAACGCTGTCAATCGACATGATTAACAGGGCGCAATCAGGGCATCCGGGAATGCCGCTTGGGGCGGCGCCTATGGCGTATGTTTTGTTTACGCGGCACTTGAGATTCAATCCGAAGAAACCTGACTGGCATGACAGGGACAGGTTTGTGCTTGCCGGGGGGCATGGCAGCGCGATGCTATATTCCATGCTTCATTTGTGCGGATATAAACTCTCGATGAAAGATATAAAAAACTTCCGGCAGCTCGACAGCATAACTCCGGGACATCCTGAATTTCTCCTCACGCCCGGAGTCGAGGCTACCACCGGCCCTCTCGGACAAGGCGAGGCAAACGCGGTTGGCATGGCAATCGCTGAAAGAGCGTTGGCGAATCGTTTTAACAAGAGCGGTTTAAATATTATTGGCCATTACACTTATTCGATAGTTACAGATGGCGGCCTTATGGAGGGGGTTTCAGCAGAGGCGGCATCGCTGGCAGGGCATCTAAAACTAGGAAAACTGATTTATCTATATGATGCGAACGATATCTGCCTTGACGGTCCAATCTCTCTTACCTTCTCGACTGAGAATGTCGCGCAGCGTTTTAAAGCTTACGGTTGGCATGTTCAGACAGTCAAGGATGGCAATACCGATATCGATGCCATTGACAAAGCGATAATCAAAGCGAAAGAGGAAACATCGAAACCATCGCTGATAATCGTCAAAACCACAATCGGTTACGGCTCCCCGCATAAAGCGAATACCTCATCATGCCACGGAAGCCCCCTTGGAAAAGAGGAAACCAAACTAACTAAAAAGGAACTTGGCTGGAATTATGAAAAGGAGTTTTATATTCCCCAAAAAGTAAAAGCGCATTTTAAGAAATTTGAGAAAAAAGATATTGCTCTCTATAACAAATGGCAGGTGATGTTCAATAAATATAAAAAGAAATACCCCGAACTTGCAAAGGAGTGGAAACGCGTCTGGACAAGGGGGATTCCCGCAGATATCAACAAGGTTTTCCCGAAATTTAAAACCGGAGAAATGGCCGGAACACGTCACGCATCGAAAAAGATTCTGAATGCGGTTGCCGCAAAGATGCCTGAAATAATCGTCGGTGCAGGTGATGTCGCGATGTCCACTCTCGCGCAGCTTGATGGCATGGGCGTTTTCGATGGCCAATCCGGCGAGGGTCGAAATATCTATTACGGAGTGCGCGAACATGCGATGGGAGCAATCGCAAACGGGGTGGCATACCACGGCGGAATCCTTCCGTTCGTTTCGTCCTATTTCACTTTCACGGATTACATGCGACCCGCGATGCGCCTTGCCGCAATGAATAACCTGAATGTTTTTTATATTGTAACCCACGATTCAATCGCGGTTGGCGAGGATGGCCCTACCCATCAGCCGGTAGAGCATCTGATGTCCCTTAGAGCAATGCCGAACATGATTGTATTTCGTCCCGCGGATGCCACAGAAACCGAACAAGCGTGGAAATGGGCGTTGGCAAATCAGAACCAGCCAATCGCGTTTGTGTTTACCCGCCAGAAACTACCGGTTATAGACAGACAGAAATTCTCATCCGTGCGGGGAGTGATCAAAGGCGCGTATGTCATTTCCGACCCGCCTGATTGTAAAGCAAAAGCGATAATAATCGCCACCGGCTCAGAGGTTCATATCGCTCTTGATGCTCAGGAGATTTTAGCGCGCAAAGGAATTAAAACACGTGTTGTTTCGATGCCGTCATGGGAGATTTTCGAAAAGCAAAGCGCAAAATACAGGGAGAATGTTCTGCCGTCATCTATAAAAGCGCGTGTTTCGGTCGAGGCTGGCGTTACAACAGGCTGGGAGAAATGGATTGGATTCGATGGCGCAGCTGTTGGCGTTGATGAATTCGGCAAGTCTGCTCCGGGTGATGTTCTTATGAAGGATTTTAAAATCACGTCTGGAAATATTGTAAGCAAAGTAATGAAGTTGTTGGAATAGACGATACACGGATTTAGCAAAATCACGAAACGCGGACAGCCTATGGTCTGTTGAAAAAGTTGATTTCCACTGTAACCCGGTCATGCCGTCCCGAATAAAATCAACAATTACCTATTAGGCAAATCAGGCATGCCGGGGTCCCGTATAAACAACCACAACCTTGACCACATTCCAATAAACACAATGATTACAGCAAATCATTTGTTTGCTGCACATGTCTAACAACATATTAACAGGGCAAACGGGATTATGTTATTCGGAGGCAATTATGTCGATTAAAATACTGCTCATGACGGAAATCAAACTCTCAACGGAAATCAAACTAACACGCAAATTTGTTTTGGCTCTTCAATAAATCGTGTGGGTTGAGTTTAGATTGAGTAATAAATAGGGACTGTCCCAACATAATGAATAAATACAGTATAAATAAGAGGTTACAGCATAGTATATTGATAACATCAGATTTGAAGCATCATGTGGACGTACCCCGTTATCGGGGAATGCCCCTTTTTTTACGGGGTGCAAATAACCCACACAGTTTATTGAAGCGCCAGATAATTACAACTTAGTATAGCAGAAGTTAAAACCGTATGCGTATAGTTTCGGAGTAATTGGTTTTCGTTATGCACCATGCTAAAGAATGGTGTTATTTCGTCAGGCCATTTCCACTATTTTCGATATGCTCAGACGATTGCTCAATAGTGGCGATGGTATATAAAATATAACTTCTCTCTGATAAATCAATGCTTTCCGAGTATTGCTTAAGATATGGAAGCGCAGAGGTTGCTCCAGGTCCGATTGTTCTCAGTACTCGAATTGCATTTTTAATTTCTTTTGGTGAGCCATTTTTCAATACTCCAATTAACCGTTCCACAGCAGATTCGTAATTACCATTTATTCTATTTATTGCATTTGCAGCATCAAGAGCGAGGGGATAATATTCGCATGTTAAAAGGGGAAGAATGTCTTTAATTGAAGTATTTGATTCTGATGTTACGGTTTCTAGAATCTCTTTAATTGCTCTCCTTGACCTGTATTTATTTTCATTGTCAAGCATATGAGTCAATATTGGCAATGTTGGGGAAGATATGCTTCCCAAATCACCAAGTGTTGTTATTGCCAAATCCCTTCTGTCAAAATCTTTACTCAGTGCCATTTCAATCAGTATTTCCATTACTCTATCGGAGTCAATTTTATCCTGCAATACGAGTTGAACGATTCTTTGCATGTTATTTCTGTCAAAGCTGTTTAATGTATCGAAAAGAATGTCAATCAGAACATCATCATTCAAATCGATTGATGCCACAATACTATTTATTGCCTTGAAGGAATGTGTCTTAGAATCCCCCCTGCAAACCTGGTATAGATTTGATGAAGCACAGGGAGAGATTTATCTGGTACTGGCTTGAGTTTGCCAAGCATGTTAATAATTGGAATCCGTCTTGTTCTATCTGCCTGTATTAACACTTCCAATAGCCTCTTCACAACAACATCATAATCACCCCCAAGTGTTAGAATCATTTCAGCAATGCCAGTTATATTCATGTTTGAATTGCGATTCAATAATTTGTATAACCCGGGAAGGGCATCACTGCTATCAGAATTTGGGAAATTTCTCAACATATCAATGGCATTTTGTGCTTTGGTGGCTGGTTGGTCCGCATTGATTATCTCTATTAATGCTGGCAGTATGAGTTCGTTTTCTGGTTCATTAGCAAAAATTCTGCGAACAGCGAGATATTTCACATCAGGATCAATATCATCAAGTGATTCAAACAACATGGATTTGATTTCAGGATAATCGCAATATCTTGTCATTTCTTCAATCGCTTTCTCTCGATATCGCGGGTTTTTATTATTCAGCATCTCACCAAAAATACTAATCAAAGCTTCGTTTGAACCTTCTATGCTTTGTATTGCCTCTCTTGCGTCCTGGCGTATTAACTCATCATCGTTTTTCGCCAGTTCTATCAGTCTTGGTATCGCTTCATATGCTGACGAGCCAATTCGATTTAGCCTGTTCATAATAAAAAACGAATTATAGTCAGGTAACTGACTATTTAACTCTTTTATCAAAAATGCCAGATGTTCTTTCTTTTCATTATCAATCATGTAAAGGGAAGATCGTATGTTTATCTCATCAAAATGGTTGCTATTTAACAGTTTCTTTTCCAGTATAGGAATTGCATCCGTTGCCGAAGGTCCTATATTACCAAGCGCGGTTATTACAGTATCATGCAAGGAATAGTTTTTATTCCTTGAAATTGAACTACCGGGAACATCCCGGTTAATATCCTTTCTTTTTAGAACGCTAATCAATGCTGGAACCGCATCAACAGAACGGTCTCCCAGCAATCCAAGTTGACCAACTGCATACGCTTTTTCATACATAATGTTGGTGTTCATCATTTTTAAATAGAATTTGACAATATCGACTGGGTAATCAATGTCGATTAGCTCGTCAGAACTATGATCATGCCGGTATTTATCCCTAAATCTGCGAATATATTGACTATCAGATTGAAATATTCTGAGCTTTCTATTTTCGATTATCTGCTGCAATAACTCCATTTGATCCTGAATAGATGCTTGAGGATTGTCACGACAAATTCTATCCTTGAACGGTTGTGGTTCTGCTACATAATTACTTAGTTCAAGTTTGATTCGCGCTGAGCCTCTTTCATACGCTTGCTTGATTACCGGCATTGCATCTTCGCGTCTTTTATTCAACACAGAATGAGTTGCCAGGCGAACATCAACACAACGATGTGATAAAAAAGGGATTACTGTTTTCGTGGATGTGTTTTGAAATATGCAATGCAAATGTTTGTGACGTGGTGATTTATTCAATTGAAAATGATTTAAATGATTTGTAGATTCCGGCGTGGCCAAGAGCACTATTTCAACAGCCTGTTTCAAAAGCCACGGAGCTTTAACATCACCGTTATACTGCCTGATGCCTTCCTGCACGTAAATGAATGCGCAAATCACAAGGAAAATAATCAATATTATGCGTCGTTTGCGTGAAAGCATTTATCAATCCTCAGGTAAATTATATCCCCTCTGTTATAAAGAGCGCCAGTAAAATAGATTTGGTTCAATTCACTTCATTATTCAACTTCACTACTATCCGGTAAAAATAGACGCTAATTACATGGTTTCTGATTAATAGAGAATATACCGGTTATTTGGTATTTATCAGACGTGAAACGAAA
>JAGGVT010000194.1 GCA_021157815.1 bacterium
CGGGATTTATCGCCGCGGTAGAAGCGTTCGAAGATGTGCGGAATATCTTTTTCAGGGATTCCGATTCCCGTGTCGCTGATTTCCACTTCAATATAGCCATTCACAGGCTTTGCGGATATCTCAACTTTGCCGCCATCTTGTGTGTATGAAATCGCGTTGTTTAGAAGATTTACTATAATCTGCACGAGACGGTTTTTATCAGCTTTTACCTCAGGCAAATCGGATGGTGTCTTCGCGCTGAAAATAATTCCTTTTTTCCTGAATCGAGGTTTGAATTCATAAGTGATTTTATACATCAGTTCGTTCAGATTTACAGATTCCAGATTCAGTTTGGATGTTGAGGATTCAATCGCGGACAGTTCCCTTAAATCAGTAACCATGCTTGTTAATCGTTGAGTTTCCTCACGCAGCAATTCAAGCGTTTTCCTTGTCGGCTCCTCTCCTTTTATGACTTTGTCATTAAGAGCCTCAAGATATCCGCTGATATTCGTAAGCGGAGTCGCAAGTTCATGAGATACATTCGAGACAAGTTCACGCCGCATGGTTTCGATTTTCTCAAGGCTTTCCGCCATCCGGTTAAGCGCGATTCCGAGTTCACCTATTTCATCGCTTGAATATATTTCAACTCTTTTAGAGTAATCGCCAGCCGCTATCTCCTTTGTGGCATCGATTATTTTCCTTGTCGGATTTACAATTCTTCGTGAGATAACCAAACTGAGAATGACAGCAACAGCTATCGCGCCCAATGCCGCCCATATCAGCGAATCCTTAACATCGGAAAGGAACTTTTGAGCCGCGTGGTATCCTCGACGTTCGCCTCGTCCACCACCGCCACGCCCCAAACCGTCGTCTTCAGGAGGCTCACCCTCGGAACCATTTATTTCCGCGCTGTGGAAATGCGAGAAATGGCGGTTAACCGAATAATCAGCGACAACGCTGACTATCAAAATCGCGACCAGCACGATAAACACGTAACTTGCAATCAGTTTTGTCTGGATATTAATTTTCATTGTCCTCTCTGAATCGGTATCCCACACCGAAAACGGATTCTATATAGGTCGGGTCGCGCGGGTTGTCATCAAGTTTTTTACGAATGTTTTTTATGTGCACGTCAATTGTCCTGTCGAAAACTATCTCATTTTCATTGTCGTAGATTTTCGACATAAGCTGATTGCGTGAAAAGACCTGTCCGGGTAATGATGCCATAACGCTCAACAAGCGGAATTCCAGCGCTGACAGATGAATCACCTCATCCCCTTTTTTTACCTGGTACTTTTTCCGGTCTATTTCCAAATTCTTGATTCTGATTATCTGCGATGAATCCCTCTCGCCCTCCTGATACACGCGACGGAGAATCGCCTTGATTCTCGCTACAAGAACTTTGGGGCTGAAAGGCTTGGTTACATAGTCATCGGCGCCGATTTCCAATCCGAGGATTTTATCTATCTCCTCTGATTTCGCTGTAAGCATGAGGATTGGCACTTTTGATTCAGCGCGAATTCGCTTTGCAACCTCGATGCCGTCGATTTCGGGAAGCATCAAATCCAGAACGATAAAATCCGGTGATTCGCTTTTGAACAAATCAAGTCCGCTTTCCCCATCATAAGCAGTGCTTGTTTGGAACCCTTCGTTTTCAAGATAGAGTTTAACAAGATCGGAGATTTTTTTATCGTCCTCTATTATGAGTATTTTTCTGTTTCTCATAGCCAGAGTAAATAATACTGCATACATGGACAAAAAGGGAGACCGTCTGGTCTCCCTTGTTAATGTTATCCAGATTAGATTGTGTTAATCATTACCTGTTGCGACCCTGTCCGTTACCTCTTCCGCCGCCATTGCCATTACCGCCTCCGTTGCCTTTACCACCGCCACGTCCCTTTCGACCGCGTTTACGCTTTTTAGCTTTCTCCTGGATCTGTTTGACAGTATCAGGATCATCTGATGTTATGGTTATGCGAACACCGTCCTTGATATTCTCAACCGTCCTTTTAGCTTTTGGAGAATCACAGTTATCTCCACCGCCGCCTCGCCTTGTTTCCTTTCTCTCCTGAATCCTTTTTACGACATCGGGATCAGAGGAGGTCAGTTCGATAATTACACCGTTGTCGATGTTCGTAACCGTCCTGTCAACCGCCGGCCTTTGGCGTTCATTTGAGCTTCCCCGCGCGGATGCCGAATTGGAATAACCATCGATTGCAATCGCCGCCACAACCAGCATCAGTGCCATTGTTAGAACTAAATACACCTTCTTCATTTTGTTCACCTTCCTATTGATGAATAGATAAATTAAGTATTTCAATTATATTCTCATTCCTAAACATGTTAATTAAATGAAAAAGATGTGAAGAAGCTATGAAATTTGAAAAATAAATATTCGGATTTGAGAGAGCGATATCTGGTCGAATAACACGTCATTCTCGCAGAAGGGGTTGTTGAAAAAGGGCTGAATGTAGGGGGTAGGTCTCTGTGCCTACCCTAAATATTGGCATAAATACAGGGCAACCACGGAGAGTTGCCCCTACGGTCTGGGATATAATAGGCTTTTTCAACAGCCCCAGGATGCCCGCACCACAAATTTACCGGATATTTACACATTTTAAATGGTTCTGAGACGCATTCTCTGCAGAGGCCATATTGTAAGATTTTGACGACTAAATCAGGATGTCTCAGGTTTATCTGTAGATTGAGCGAGTTTTTTAGCGGATTTACGCCTTAAAAGCAATCTGTCAAGGGTGAATCGAGGTTTTGACAAGAACACCAGATACGCTGACATGAAAATGAAAACGGAATCGCGCAGGACAGTCATCCATGTAAGTTTTTCGCTGATACCAATTAAATCAAGCGGGAGGCCGCAACCGCAGTCCATGTTCCTGCCACGCAGCAGGTTGATGATAATCCCCATTTCAAACACGACAAGCATGACAAAAAATATCAGATTGCTCGAACGGTAAAGCGCGCCGAAAATAAGGCACAAACCGGTGAACATTTCAATCCACGGCAGAATGATGGAGAAGACAGGCACGGCAAATAACGGCAGAAGCTCATATTCCAGGGTCGCGCGATAGAACGAATAGGGATTCAGGATTTTACTGTATGAGGCGTAGATGAAAATTAATCCGAGCAGAATTCTGAAAAACAGCGAGAAGAATTCACGCACTCCGAATGATATTTTGTCTTTTACTGGTTTTTCGTTCATAGCGGTTTTGGCTTAATTTGAGTTATTCAACCGGATACCCCTCCTCTTTCCAGTATTCGTAACCATCCTCAAACACAAGAATATTCCCGTCCGTAAAGCCGTTATGGCAGAAAAAGTACGCCACTTCCATGGATGAATCGCAACCCTCATTGCAATAGAAGATATATATTCCATCTTTTGGCAGTTTTGATTTCAGCGATTTATAAACTGGATATGCTTTCTCCGATGGAACATTCAGCGCGCCTTTGATATGCCCTGTTGCGAACTTATCTTTCTCGCGTGTATCAACAAAAAATGTCACATCACCGGCATCGAAAAGTTCAAACGCCTCATCTGAAAAAATCGGGATAGGTTCACAGAAGCCGTTATCATCGCTGGCGGTTGCAGTCGGGTCAGCGATTTTCTTGTAATCCAGAGGGATTCTGTTTGGATTGGCCATGTTGAACAAAAGCCCGACAAATGATGCCGTGATGCAGATAATCACCGATCCGACAACCATCTGGCGAAATTCGCTTATATTTTGGTTTCTTTTTTCCATTTATAAAAAAACTAGACAATGAGCTTAAGCCCATTGCCATTCATTGTAAAAAACTATTAGACATCATCCTGAACAAGTGCGTTCACCGATTTTTTAATCATTTCGATATCGTTGAAATCCGCGGATGAAACCGCATCGGAAACGCTTTCCAGACTGCCGGTTTTTACTATATCCTTTCCAATGGCTCTTATTAAGCCGTTATCAAGAAGATTTTGTTTGAACTTGTCGATTTTGTCAACCTTGCCTGCTATTTTGTGAGGCAGTTCTATCAATATAGTATCCCGCTTTGCCCACAGCGATTCACTTGCCATTGATACGGAATCCTCTGTGATAAAAACCTTTTTCGACAGCGCGAGTATTGCTCTTGTAGTGCTTATCGGCATTTCGGAATATATCTGCAAAAACGCGATTTGCTTCTTGAAATCATCCGCCAGATTTTTCAAGCGATTCTCAAATTCACTTTCCGTTCTACGGGATGTGCTGATTATTAACTTTGCGTTTTTCTCACGGGCTGTTTCAAGTATCAATTTCACAGCGTTAATCACATCGCTGGGTGGAAAGTCGCGAACCTTGCTTGGACCGCCAAGAAAAATCGCCCAGTGATTATCATCTCGATTGATGCTGTATTCATCGGCAAATGAATCGCCGTCATGTTTAATCAATTCGGGAAGGCACGAATTCGGGCTTGTGCATGGCGCGATAACATTGGAAGGCTCATCGCCTTTGATATCGTGTTTGGGAAGTATAACCAAATCAAATGCGCTTAGCGGCAGCATTGATGGTCTCATCGCGACAACGCTTTTGCATTTGAATTTCTTTTTGATTATGGCATTAAAACTCGACGGAATTGTGCCTGCTGAAATTATTATGCCAGGAGGAGAGTCGTTGATGCTCTTGATATCCTCATCGGTGAGATATTTTTCAGCGCGTTTCCACAAGCTTTTGACGGATGGGAATCCCAGAAGCATGTGAAGTCCGGTCAGGCCTCTGAGAAGCGATTCCTCTGAACCAGCCTCCAGTTTCACATTGATTGTGCGAATTGACTTCTCGCCATCGATAAGTTCAGCAATGCCTGTCGATTGCGACAAATGCCCCGCTTTGCCTTCCGTGATAACAATTATGTTGAGTGGATTTGCGCCCAATCGGATTTCAATTCCCAGCCCACATTACAAAAACAAGTAGTATACAATAATTAAGGATATGATAGGAATAGCAGAGGGTTTTAGAGCGTGTCGGGAAAGGTCGCAATTTGATTCAAAACACCGGGTGCCGCCCATACAGCCCTCCGGGCTTTATGGGTGACATGTTACGAAGATACGCTTTTCACCCACAAATCACAAAAAGACGTGATGTGTGGGCGGCACCCGAGAGTTATCTGGAGAATATTATATTTGAGAATCAACATGTTTTCCCGACATGCTCTTTAACCCTCTGTTATTTGGTGGGAGTTTTCCACGTAACCCGGCATCCCTTTGCCGGGGTATCGCGCAAATTTCCACGTAACCCGGCATCCCTTTGCCGGGGTATCGCGCAAATCATCATGTAACCCGGCATCCCTTTGCCGGGGCATAGCGCAAATTGGCTATTCGTTAATAATGTTCAGCAGTATACATGAAGTTTCCGTATATATGCGCATCAGTACCAGCTGCGCCTCGATTATCAACCCATGTGTAAAAGAGCTCAACTCTGTTGGGAAAGATTTTCGAAATACCATCGCACACGGCATTATAAGTATCACCGGACGAATGGTTTATATTGAATAGATAACCCCAGGTATCACCACCATCAGTAGAGTAATATTCCGTTAATCCTGATGCTCTTGTGTAGAAAACAGCTGCAGTATTGCCGGAATCAGATACATAAACATCAATACTTTCAGCACTGGCGCCTATGGACATAAGTCCGATCAAATACGGTTCAGTTGAAAAAGTCAACTTATAAATGACTATACTTCCTGTATCTTTAAGTGTGGCAATGTAGCCGGAACCGTCATCTGCCAACGACATTGCCCCGTCAACGAAATTGTCAGTTGTTGTGGCTGCGATAATATCCGTATGCCATGTTTTACCGTCATCATCGCTCCAGTCAAGCAGGAACCTGCCGGGAGATACCTGTCCGTCAAGCCAGAAAGTATAGAGGATTCCGTTATCGCCAATTCCAATATGTGGATACGCGACAAAATCACCAATTCCGAAAGCATCCCTGAATTGTCCTCCACCGGGGGGAGCCTCCCATGTTACACCGCTGTCTGTTGACCTGAGCACATAGTTCATAATATCAGCGGTTTCATTGGCTTCATAGAAAATGAAATAAGTGCTTGAGTTTAATCCGTTGCAGACAGCGATGTCTCCGATATTGTCAGGGCTGTCTCTGGATATAATAGTATAAGGGCCCGCCCATGTATCACCGTGGTTTGTACTTCGTAACATTTTCAGAGAGTACAAAAACGGAGACTGATCAGTGTCATACTCAACCCAGATTACAATGACAGTGCTGCCAAAGCCAATGACTTTGGGATTCATGTTCCAGCCGGCAGCTACCGTATCTGCGATTTTCGAATAGTTTCCGAAAACATCATGATCGTCTCTATTGTTGCCGTAATATATTGCGTCATCATCATCATCCAGCCAGACCGCATGGAATGCATTTCCGATATTAGCTACATCCTGTTTGTGAAAGTTCGGATCCGGTTCATCTTCGTGATCAACCTTAATATCAGTGTCATAGAAACCTCTCACTATGATAATTCGTGAGCAGAGTGTCTCCAGATAATTTGAGCGTGTTTCTGTAATACGGCAGGCGACAGTATAGAATCCTGGTGTGTCCCAGCTCGTAAGCGGCATTGACCCAACTGCATCAATATCAAACGTTATGCCATCATAATCAAAATCCCAAATATAATTAAGAGTATCGCCGTCAGGATCGTAAGCATCGATGGTTAATGTCATGTCTTCATCCACTCCGACAATGCCCAGATATGGTTGGGTGTTGATTCCAATACAAACTGGCGGATCGTTATGCTCTTTTATATTGAAAACAACATCCTTTGTTCCTTCACCATCGATATCTGTCGCGGTGAGTCTTAGAGTGAACTGCAGGCCGCCAACGGGAATATCATAAAGCGATGGCGCTACAAATTGAGCGTTTTTGAGTGTCGGATCAATGAATGTAACGACCGGACTTGCCGGTGCTATCTGTTCCCAGAGGTAGGTTACATCATCGCCGTCAACTTCCGATACGGTCGCTGACAATTGAACGGTATCATTTTCAAAAACTGTACCGGGCGTCGCGATGCTGTTGACAACCGGCGCGGAGCCGTGCACTCGAATTGAGAATACTTGATAAACGGAATAATCGTAAATCTCAGGCCCCTCGAATGGAAAACCGTTTGGATTCTCCGGGATTCCCATCGGGCCCTGCTGTCCCTGCAGGTCATCCCTGACAGCGATAACTCCGTTGTAATATCCGGCGGCAACTCCCTCGGTATTTGTAACTGTCAGATTGAACAAATATGGATCAGCTGCTGTTCCACTTCCTGAATCGGGAGTATCTGACTGAACGAATGCGCTGACATTTGTCATTTCCACACTAACCAATGCGACATCGCTTGCCGCGCTGATTCCACCCATGTTGTCCGCATCGGGATAATCGGGATCAGCGTTAAGTCCCGCCTGCCAGTCACAGATTTCTATTGCTAATTGCGCGGTTGAGCTTGTATCGCCGGACTGTAAATCGTTTGTAACAATTGTGACATCCACTTTCCATGCCTCTTTACGGTTGTACTCCGGCAGGAAATAGAACGGCGTGTCCCGGTTTTCGTAAGTCGCGGAATGCCCGTATGCGCAGTCCACAACAAATGCGAAATCAATCGGGGAGCCAATGTCGATGTTGAAAATGAAATCCTGAGTTTCCCAATCGGCTCCGGTAGGCATTACGTTATGTCCCGACGGCGCATGAGGATCAAAGTCGGGGGAAGAGCCATCAATAAAGTATGACTTGAACGGATTGATATTCGCATTGTAATCGCGTGGCGGGTCGAAGTAGTTCGGGTCCGCGGCTAGTCCGTCAAAGTGATGCGTGTAGCCGTCCGCGTTTGCGACAAGCGACACATTCGCGCGCGCGGATGCGAAATCCAATTCATTCAGCATCACAATCGTGAGTGGAAAATTGTAGTTGCCATCAGCGATTAC
>JAGGVT010000098.1 GCA_021157815.1 bacterium
GTTGAAAAAGGGCTGAATGTAGGGGGTAGGTCTCTGTGCCTACCCTAAATATTGGCATAAATACAGGGCAACCACGGAGAGTTGCCCCTACGGTCTGGGACAAAACGGGGTTTTTCAACAGCCCCTTCCAGCCTGCATAAATGAGATAGGGGTAGAGAAACGTAAAATATGCAGGCTGGAAGCCCGCAGCACAAATATTGCAATATAAACATTAACTTGAATGCAACCTACTAACCTGCTAACCTGCTAACCTGCTAACTTACTAACCTGCTAACCTGCTAACTTACTAACCTGCTAACCTGGTAACTTACTAACCTGCTAACCTGGTAACTTACTAACCTGCTAACTTTTCTCTTATTTGCTGCAACTAATCATCTGCCGGCTGGTCTAATATCACTGTTGAGGTTATACTTTAGGTTTATATCAGTTGTCTAAATGATTACGTATCAGGGATTCAGAAGGATTATGGTGTCGGTAATGAAACGTTTACCTTATGAATATAAAAATAGCAGAGGGTTTAAATACTTTTCTATTGCTTCTTTCACTTTTTCATTTGTGATGATTGTCGGTTTGATGTTCATGCAGACTGTACCCGTGGCGTCTGTTGAAACTGTACTGACGCTTACTTTTGATGAATGTATTGAGATCGCTCTTAAGGAAAATCCGGCGACCTTCTCGATTACGAAGAGGATCTCGCAATCGCCAGGTTAAATCTGCTCGAGGCTAAAGCGGATTATTTGAAAGCGATTGCATATCTGGAATATGTTACTTTAACCGGTTGGGAAAAATGATAGAAATACGTAAATTAAATAAAATCTACGGCGTTGAAGATACGAAGGTTAATGCTCTTCGGAATCTTGATCTGGATATTGGCGAAGGTGAATTCGTCGCGATTATGGGTCCATCCGGCAGCGGCAAATCGACGCTGATGAATATTATCGGGTGCCTTGACAGCCCCACTAACGGCAGTTACAAACTTGATGGCAGGGAAATCGCCGGTCTTGAGGATAACGAGTTGGCTGCGATTCGAGGTAATACAATAGGATTTGTTTTCCAATCGTTTAATCTTCTCAATCGAACAAGCGCGCTTGAAAATGTTGAACTCCCGCTGATATATTCCGGGCATACCGACATACGGGAAAAAGCCATGGACGCTCTGGGAAAAGTAGGGCTTGCTGACAGAGCCAAACATAAATCAAACCAGCTTTCCGGAGGCCAGCAGCAGCGAGTGGCAATCGCTCGAGCTATTGTCCACACACCTGAAATCATTCTCGCGGATGAGCCGACAGGTAATCTCGACACATCCTCTGGAAATGAAATAATGAAAGTTTTTTATGAACTCAACGCTGAAGGCCAGACAGTTATTGTCGTCACTCATGATGAGGAAATTGGAGGAATGACAAAGCGAATCATTCGGTTCCGTGACGGCTTTTTAGTGAAGGATTCAATCAATCAATCACAGGTACTGCCCTGGGAAAATAAAAAAAATCAGGTTTTTTAATAAATCGTGTGGGTTGAGTTTAGATTGAGTAAAAAAAGGGGACTGTCCCAACAAAGTGAATAAACACACTATAAATAAGGGATTACAGCATAGTATATTGATAACATAAGATTTGAAGCCTTGTGTGGACTGTCCCCTTTTTTTACAGGGGTGCAAATAACCCACACAATTTCTTGAAGCGCCAAAAATCAAAGCGAAGGAGCATAAAATGCCTGACAATCACGATGAAAAAGAGAAAGAACTTCTGGAAAACGAAGAAGAAACGCAGTGGGAAGATGCTGAAATGCCGTCTGAAACTGAAGAGGATGAACCGTACGGCATAATGAGCAGGATTATCGGTGTGTTTATCGAGCCGAACAAGGCGTTCAAACATATCGGAACAAAGCCTGAGATTTGGGGCGCGATTCTTTTTTGTTTGGTTGTTTTGATTGTTGCATCATTGTTCACAATGAACGAAATGGTCGAACTTACTGTAAACGGTACAGCGGAAATGCTGGCTGAACAGGGCATGGAGCCATCGCAGATTGAAACAGCGGCGAATGTATCAGGAATAATGATACGTTTCAATTCAATATTCCAAACTCTGGGCATCCTGATATTATGGCTGATTTATGCGCTTGTTGCCTACATCGTTGGCTTGTTCATGGGGCAGGATTCGAACTACAAATCCTCGCTTGCGGTAATCGGCTATTCGTCTCTTCCATCGATTTTAATCAAGCAGGGAATTATTGGAACTGTTGTTTTCTTGACCGGTTCATGGGCTACAATGGCGGAATATCAGCATGCGATGATGACAAGCTCATTCAGCCTGTACACACTATTTGGAAATCCTGAAATGAATTTCAATATTCAGGCGTTGCTGCTTGCGATTGACCCATTCATGTTCTGGGGATTATTCCTGATGGCTGTAGGATTTAAATATGCGAATAATGTCAAAGCTGCGCAGGGTTGGAGAACGGCTATTATCGTGACGGTTATCATTATCGCCGCTGCTATTCCACTGACAGTTATGGGATTATCCAAAATGGCTGCTGCAAACTAAAAGGACATTTCGAGGTTTAAGTTATGTTAAAGGATAAAAACAACGTGAAACAAAAGAAGAAGGATAAAAATCGAACAAGGAATATCATTGCCCTTATCGTGGTTGTTGTGGTGATAATCGCTGGTAGTGTTTATGCTGTTCTCAATTCGGACAAAAGCGGCGCTGCCAAGCTGAAAGCCTTTCAGGAGACTGAAGAGGTTACAATCGGCGATATTAATATCTCAGTTAAAGCCACTGGAAACCTGGAAGCATGGGAGAAAATCGACCTTCGACCGGAGGCAAGCGGGAAAGTGGTGCAACTTCTAGTCGATTCCGGTGATGTTGTCGAGGAGGGACAGGTTGTGGCAATCCTGGACCAGAGCAGCCAGGTAAACGCGCTCGATCGCGCAAGGGCGAATGTAAAACTTGCGAAAGCCGCGCTGGATGAAACACGTAAAGGATACAGGGATATTGACAAGGCGAGTATGGAGGACACCATTTCCCAATCCGAGGTCAGGCTGGCTGATGCGAAGCGCGAATATAACCGGGTTAAAGAACTGTTCGAAAAGGGATTCGCATCCCAAACAGAATTCGATAAAGCGAAAACTCTGTTGGAGCAGGCTGAAATTGAACTTGATGGCGCAAAGGAACGGCTCGACATTCTCCTCAAAGGCGGCGAGAAGGAAGCATGTGACAGGGCGGAAGCGAGCTACAAAATTGCGCTTGCCAACCTTAAGGATGCCGAACGCCTTCTCGGGGATGCCACTGTTGATGCCCCAATGAGCGGCGTTGTGCTTCACCGGTATGTTTCCGAGGGCAGTGTTATTTTGTCCGGCTTGTCCACTTTCTCACAGGGAGAGGCGTTGTTTTCAATCGGCGATGTCAGCAGGATGAAACTAATCGCTCAGGTTGATGAGGGCGATATCGGAAATGTGAAAAAAGAACAGGTCGCGTTGATTGAGGTCGATGCCTGGCCCGATGAAAAATTCGAGGGCGCGGTTACTAAAATCTCACCTCAGGGAATGTCATCCGGTTCGATTATGACAACTTTCGGTGTAACAATCGAAATCGACAACGCGGATAGACGCCTCAAACCGGGATTCACAGCCGATGTTGAAATCATCGTCGATGAACTAGCCGATGCCATCCGTGTCCCGTTCAGAGCTGTTTTGGAAACCGAGGATAAATTCTATTGCTTTGTTGTTGACGACAACGACATCATCGAGGAGCGCGAAATAGAAATAGGCCGCACAAATTATGAGTTTTACGAGGTCATAAGCGGTTTGCAGGAGGGTGATAAAGTTATTACAAAAGGGCGTCCCGGCAAGATAAAGGGTGAAAAGGAAGAAAATGAATCAGGGATACGTGTAAAAATCGGTTGATTGAGTGAATAGATAAGCAGCGAAAAATATAGCAGAGGGTTTTTACGGGTGTAGGGAAAGTTGTTATAATTGTCTACTGACACCATTTAATTGTTCCTAAGTCAGACTAAGGATGAAATTTCGTCATTCCCGCAAAAGGGGCTGTTGAAAAAGCCTATTATATCCCAGACCGTAGGGGAAACTCTCCGTGGTTGCCCTGTATTTATGCCAATATTTAGGGTAGGCACAGAGACCTACCCCCTACATTCAGCCCTTTTTCAACAGCCCCGAAAGCGGGAATCCATTTTTCTTTTATAGAAGAGTTGGTATCTCTCATTTTTAAATGGATTTCTGAGGACAGATTAAAGAACCCGCTTTCGAGTCTGTCGGAAAAGGCGCCGCAAACAAGAAGCCCCCACCCCAGCCCTCCCCGCGAGCGTGGAGGGAGAATGGAAACCGTCTCAGAAGCCCATATTTTCTGTCATTCTGAACGAAGTGA
>JAGGVT010000065.1 GCA_021157815.1 bacterium
AACGAGTATCCCAATGGCTGGTGAGGGTGTAAATGGTGATTTGTATTGCTATGGTGCCAATCGTTTCGATTACAGCATACTAATGGAAGACCTTATGGCGCACAATTGCGATCTGTTTATTGTCACGATGGCACACGATCCAACCAAGCAGGGGACAGATGGCAACATGGGTCCAACTCAGATGGTTCTGGATTATAAATACACGGGTGAGAAATACAAGTATGGTAATTCATATATTAATAACGACCCGCTCACTGGTGTCATTGCAATTGACAAAAAGCCGTGGGCCAGTACGGAATATGGTAATATGGGTGATCGCGAAATCGTTACCGACTGGCTTGATCCAAACTACAAGCAATCACCTGTTGGGATGTGGCACGACTGGTGTGGATAAAGGGGACAGCGCCTTTTTAGTTGACAGGTTATCACAAATGTTCTACGATAAGTGCATGTCAAGGATATTTCGGGATTGTGATTATAATGTACCGCATCATATAACATAGCATTTGACCAAGCGATTTCCGGAAAGTATGTCGAGGAAAGCGGACACAAAACAGGTTTCGGACTCATTTATATATGGAACGCGGACAGCCTTGTCCGCATACTACGATAAAAAGACGGACAAGGCTGTACGTGTTCCGTTGTTTCTTAAAAGCGAAAGTCGCTGGATTCCTCATTATCGTCAGGTTGTTTCTCGGATGTTGTTTTGCCTGATATTGGAACGGTTTTATATCCCTTCGCCTCGAGTTCTTTTACACGTTTATTGTAGTTCTTAATACTGCTGAAAGCGCCGACCTGGACAAGGAATACTGTTTTGTTATCGACTTTTTCCTTTGCCACGTAGGGCGTAAAACCATCGTCAATCAGCGCCTTAGCCAACTTGTCAGCGTTCGATTGTGTATCAAAGGAGCCTACAATCACCCTGTGAAGAGTTTTCTTGTCTATCGGCATCTTTTTCTTATTCACGGATGCTTTACCGGTTGACGGCTTTTTTTCACTAATCGATTCGGGGCTTTTTCTTGGTGTATCGGATTTGGCGTCCCCGGATACTTCATCTCCATTAGCTGGAATCTCACCGGTTGCATCGGCATCGGGACTCCCGACCGTTCCATCTGCATTGCTGGTGCCGTCAATCGGAGTTTCCTGCCCAATTTTATCATCAGGTGTCGGATCGGTTTTTTTGGGTTGAGCATTGCTGCTGCAGCCGGCAATTGCCGCGAGAAAAGCGATAGATATAATCACAATCAAAGCGTGGTGGAATTTTCGATTTAGCATCATGGCATAAACCTCACTGGCGGTGGATTTAGTAACTGGCCATAGTATATCGGATTTTATGTAATTTAAACAGTTTTAATTTCCAGATCCGTGCTGCCAACGTGTGTTAATCATGATTTAATCCTTATTTTGGTTATCTATGGCATCGCGAATTTCATCCAGAACAGGTTTTATCTCTTGTGCAAGAGCGGAATAACCGTGATCTGTTGCCATGTTGTATGCCTCCTCGGCAAGTTTCAGAGCCTCGTCGAGTTTACCCCATTCTCTGAGTATTTTCGCCTGGTTGTTAAGGCTTTTTGAAAGTTCAGATGAATTCTCTATTGTGCGAAAGTGTTTAACTAAGGGTCTTAAATAAATCGTGTGGGTTGAGTTTAGATTGAGTAAAAAAAAAGGCCTATCCCAACCAAGTGAATAAACACAGTATAAATAAGGGGTTACAGCATAGTATATTGATAATATCAGATTTGAACCATCATGGGGACGTACCCCGTTATCGGGGAATGCCCCTTTTTTTACGGGGGTGCAAATAATCCACACAGTTTATTGAAGCGACCCTTTTTAAGTAGGCTAAGTCAGTTACTACCCGCGATATGCTCAACGTTCCTGAAAATATTCGCTGGGATTTCGAGTTTGTTCGGTGATAATCCGCAGTTGTCATGGATTACGCAGTCTATTTCACTGCACTTTTTCAAAAGAAGTTGATTTGAATTCAACGACAGTTTTTTGCAGAATGAATCGAAAATGGAATCTGAGACATTAACAATCTCAACTTTATCAAAATCGAAGAGTTCGTTGTGTTTAATGTAGTTAACCTCGAGTACTCCATCATCCAGAAGCGCCGGCAAGTGCATATTCAAATCAAGGACAGCGACAACCTCACGGATATCTGTAAGCGCGTTTATCGACCTGCCGCAAATTCTGCAGCCGTAATAGGGGAGTTTTTTCAGCAATCCGATTTTAATATCCTGTCGAGTGTATTTTGCGAATCGTGTAAAGTGATTAAGGCATAGCAATTCGCCCGATTTTGGTCTGAATTCATTATAGGCATCAAAAAGAGCTCTTTTGATTGTTGTCAGGTGTATGTTGTTTTCAGATTTAATACGTTCCAGTAGAGGTTCCACAGCTCTGGGATCGCCTTTCAATACAATCCTGATAAGATCATCGATATCATTATTCAGGATAGCTCTTGCCAGCCTGCCATCACCGATATTTTTAAGGGCTGTAAACGCGGCGTTGCGGATTTCAGGATAACCATCCTGCAATCGAGCCATCAACGGAGCGATTGAGATTGGGTCGCCAAGTTTGTCAAGCGCTTGACATGCGGCAACCCGTACATCCTTGTCAGGATCTCTCAGGCAGCCAACGAGAAATCTCAAAGCGCTGTCATCGCCAATATTGCCTAAAGTGGTGCAAACAGTGGCGCGAATAGTGGAACTACGGGTTCCAATCATGCTTATCAGTGGCGCGACAGCTCTGGTTTCTCTTAAAGCGACAAGTTCCCTGCGTGCCTGATATCGTTCATTAAAATCTGATGATTCCAATCTTACGAACAAATCTCTGATTTGCTCAATCAAGGTGTCCTTCTTCTCCAATTCTTTTCTCCTCAGGTAGATCAAGCAAACAGTAGAACTAATCCGGTGTTAATCAGTGCGGTTAAGTCCACCTTTGCCCTCCTCACAGGAATGGACATAAGGTTGTTACTGAGCTTGATACAGCTGTATAAATTTACTTCCTGGTATTATAGCAAAATTTGGCTAAAAGATAAAACCCAAATCACTAATTTTAGGAAATTGTTTGAGGGTCAATCCATGGAAGATGTCTCAGAACTCCATATTTTTTAAGATTCTGAATTTTCTGTCATTCTGAACTAATTGAAGAATCTATTCGCGATAACGTAAATATTCCTCACTTAGATATAATCACCAACACAGTAGCATATAGATTTTTCGCTGCGCTCAGAATGACAATCTATCCTGTTTAAATCAAGGTTTTAAGACAGTTTCCAAGCACCGCTCCTACGATGGTTTTATTATTTTATAAGGGTTTTCAATAAATCGTGCGGGTTGAATTTGGATTGAGTAAAAAAAGGGGAATGTCCCAACAAAGTGAATAAACACAGTATAAATAAGGGATTACAGCATAGTATATTGATAACATCAGATTTGAAGCCTCATGTGGACTGTCCCCTTTTTACGGATAGAACGAATCGATGTTAACTTTCGATTCATGTCTGGTAAATACCCATAAGCCGGCATATCCTTTATTAATCAGCATGTCGGTAATTGGGTTCTAACTTAACAGGACACTTGTGAGCCCATTTATAAAGGGATTCAACCATTCAAACAATAAAGGTGACGGACACCTTTTACATCCCCGGCCACACCTGCCATTCCGACCACTACCCACCTACAAAAAAAGGGACTGTTCGCAGTGGAACTGTCCCTTTTACTAACTATAAACCTTATCGTTAGCGCTTTCTTATTTCAGTTTGGTTATCACCACATTATCAATGTAGCGTTCACTGCCTCTACTGCCGACTCCCCATATTCTAACCTTTGTCTTGTCAAATGAGCCGGCAGACACCCATGACGTGGTGATAGTCTTGCCTTCATCATTGGTGAATGACATCTGAACTTTTTTCTTCGCGTATGTGAAAGTAATTCTACCTTCGGAAACACCTTTATGGTCAAGCTCACGAAGGTAGTTCGGATCTCTAATGCAATCCCAGTTTTTTGCTGTATTTAAAGTTGGGGGAGTTCCGACATTGATGCTTTCCTTTGCGTCCAAACCATACCTGAAGCGCATAATTCCCGCCGGAGCTCTAACACTTACGAGCTCGACATAGTAATCCGCGCACTGATGGCTTCCGGCTTTTCTGATAACATCAAAAGAGATTTCAAGGTCGCCATCAAAAGAATATTTTGTCTCGATATAGTCATAGAGTTGTGAAAAACTAACCTGGCCGTCAACAATAGATACAGTCGGCCCGCCGGAATTCTGGTGTGAGTTGGTTCCGGTTGTCCAGTTATCACTTAGCGAACCGCTGAAATTATTCTTTAATACTATTACATCCCCATCGCTGGGTGTATCGTTATTAGTTCCAGGTTCAGGTTCAACTGCAATTGCAACATCAGTTGTTATAACAAAATTATCGACATAGCGCTGGCTGTTTTTTCCGCCGACTCCCCATATTCTAACCTTTGTCTCATTAAATTCGGAGACAGGCACCCATGATGTGGTGACAGTGTTTCCCTCATCATTGGTGAATGACATTTGAATTTTGCTGTCCTTATATTCGAATTTAATTTTCCCCTCCGAAACTCCATTATGGTCAAGCTCACGAAGGTGGTTCGGGTCTCTAATGCAATCCCAGTTTTTTGCTGTATTTAAAGTTGGGGGAGTGCCGATATTGATGCTTTCTTTTGCGTCCAAACCATACCTGAAGCGCATAATTCCCGCCGGAGCTCCAACACTTACGAGCTCGATATAATAATCCGCACACTGATGGCTTCCGGCTTTTCTGCTAACATCAAACGTAATTACAAAGTCATTGGAAAAAGAATCTCTGGTTTCAATATAGTCATATTGTTGTGAAAAACTAACCTGGCCGTCAACAATTGCTACAGACGGCCCACCGGAATTCTGGTTTGAGTTGGTTCCGGTTGTCCAGTTTGCACTTAGCGAACCGCTGAAATCATCGCTTAAAAGCACTGTCACGCTTTCTGCTTGAGCACCGCTTTTGGCATGGGTGAAGCCGGTTAAAAGAATAAATGAAACCGCTATCAATCCAATAATGCTGAATAATGACAGTCCGTTGAAATTATGGTTTTTCATTACGTCTCCTTGCTGCATAACAATTAGGTGAAATTTTTTTCCTGTCCAATATCACTATCTGATATTAGAATACGGAAATTTTACTTGCTAATATTTCATATGGAAATCTGGATTCGGTGTCTCCAAATGAATAAATATTTTGGGTCTTCAATAAATCGTGTGGGTTGAGATTAGATTGAGTAAAAAAAGGGGACTGTTCCAACCAAGTGAATAAGCACAGTATAAATGAGGGGTTGCAGAATAGTATATTGATAATATCAAACTTGAAACTCATGTGGACGGTCTCCTTTTTTTACGGCGCAGCAAATAACCCACAAAGTTTATTGAAGCGCCAAATTTTTAAGAGGGAATACTATGCGATTTTTATTCTTCTGTCAAGAGAGGAAAATGTCACTGTTTAATAAACATTAGATAAAGGGGACAGCGCCCTTTATTGTAGTTGATTATATCATTTATGCGCAATGTGCTCCATGATAATTCGCAAAATCATATTATGATGTTCAAGGTATCCTTGTTAATCGACCTGTTCATTTTATCATGGATGCTGATTATTGCCACTATTCGACATCGACCAAATTGCTTCGTATTCACCCATAAACTCGTAGCCTCGTTTATGGGCGGCACCCGGGTAATGATGCGAATAGCTTGGCAATGCCCCGGTTAATGAGAAACCGGGCTACGATATGGATTCCGTTTATTGCGTGGATGCAAGATTCATTTATTCGACATCGACGGATATTACTACTCCCATTTCGCATTCGCCCTGGTAGTTGTCGGTTACTTTTAGGCAGACGGGACCCTCGAAATCGGCGGTGTATTCGTGGGTTGGATTGGATGGCGTGCCGGTGTAGGCGTCGTCGAT
>JAGGVT010000212.1 GCA_021157815.1 bacterium
GCTGGACTGTAATTACACTGACACGCTGTTCTTTTGCCAGCCCTCTAATTGATGGCAGCGCATGCCCTTCCGATATATCACCCGCAAGAATTTTCGCGCGAATCTGCTGCGAGATTTGTGCGTGCAGCGGTTCAAGAGATATATCTGACAGGTTAAGCAGCATAGTGACCTCACTGTATATAAGCAATATATACACCATGCGCAGTCGATTGTCAAGGGACACCAGTGTCCTTTTATTCAAAAAAGGTTGTGCTCGTATTTGTGAGGTTTGAACTGAATTCAAATCCAGAAATCGACATAAAAAACCGCGTGGCTGACTCAAGACGCCATTACATGAAAATTTTCACATAATGACGAATTATATATGTTCAGTTGATATGAGTCAGACCCTTTTATGCACATAAAAATAATCCAAAATTCGTGCTTGAAATCCAAAACATGAATCGTTATACTTGATATTTTCTTCTAAACTTGCCCCAGAGGGTGCGGTATTGAATGTTGCGTGAATATGAACTCATATATGTGTTAAGACCTGATCTGGCTGATGACCAGCTTGCCATTGAACAGGAATATGTTCGCAAGGCGATTTGGGCTTTGAACGGTGAAATCAAGAACGAGGACGCTTGGGGAATCAAGCTTCTGCCGTTCGAAATAAGGAAATACAAGGAAGGCTTTTTTTGTGTTATGAAGCTTGACCTTGAACCGGAGGGACCGGCTAAGCTTAAGTACGAGTTGAAGATCAATGACCGGATCATTCGAAACATGCTGACATCGGTCAAATAGATTGTTGTCATAGTGGCAGGGTGTTTGATTGACGCAGGCATAAGGGAGCTTTTATGAATCGGATTGTATTGGTTGGCAGGTTGGAGAACACGCCTGAAATACGATATACATCCAGCGGTATACCTGTTTCAAATTTTTCTCTCTCGGTTAGGCGTTCTCATCCAAATTCAGAAGGAATCTGGGAGAAAGATGTTTTTAGAATTGTAACTTGGCGAAGACTTGCTGAAACGTGTTGTAAGCATCTTGAAAAAGGCAGATGGATAGCGGTTGATGGCAAACTCCAGAACCGTTTTATCACGACCCAAAACAACGAGCGGCGGGTTATGGTTGAAATTCATGCGGATGATGTCCGTTTTCTGGATTTCCGCCAGCAGCACAGAGAGCGTGACACGGGTGAAATACGCCATAACAGGAAACCTGAAGCCAGGCTGGAAGAGCAGAAACTTCAGCAGGATACTGGAATGGAAACTAACAACGACAGGGATGTTGAAGAAAGAGAAGACGCTGGAAACGGTGTTGAGGTCGAGAGTGAAAAGAAGGTAGAGGTTGAATCCCAGGAAGAGCGCTCGACATCATTCAAGCCTTATCTTGAAGATGAGGAAGGCACACCGCTGGATATGTCAGATGTTTAGTTTTCTTCAACCTTGAGTATTGGCTGAAGGAATTAATCAAGTTACACTTCCCTATGTTTGTTTTCGAACGGCGGGGGGATTTTGTACGATAAGTTGATTTTTCTTTTGAGATGTGATTACACAGGAGTAAAAGGACAGGAAAGTATAATATGCCAAGATTCAAACCAAGAAACAAGAATTTTCGACAAAGGCGTAAAAGAGTATGTTATTTCTGCGTTCATCCTGAGGTTACAATTGACTTCAAGAACGTTGACCTTTTGAAGAAATACACAACAGACCGAGGAAAGATAACTCCTCGAAGGCGCACGGGATGCTGTCCGAAGCATCAAAGAGAGGTCGCCCGAGCGATTAGGCGTTCTCGAGTCGCGGCACTGATGCCGTATTATATCGATTAACAAGGTGTTCAAATTTTCGCACAAAGGATGTTGATTTGGCATGAAAGTTATTCTGTTGGAAGATGTTCCCAAACTTGGCAAAGCTGGCAAGGTTGTCGAGGTTAAACGCGGTTTTGGAACCAATTTACTGCTGCCTCAGGGCAAAGCTGAAATTGTTACGAAAAGCAGGCTGAAAGAACTTGAGACACACCAGAAGCAGATTCAGCAGAAATCGGTGTATATCAAACAGAGAGCCGAGCAGGTTCGAGATAAAATCATGGAAAGGCCGCTTGTGGTTCACATGAAAGCCGGCGAGGGCGGCAAATTGTATGGTTCCGTAACGGGAATCGCTGTAGCAAAAGCGGTAAAGGAACAATTTGGGATTGATATTGATAAAAGCGATGTTTCAATCACCGAATCGATAAAAATTATTGGCACCTACACGATCAACGTTAAGCTTCATCCTGAGGTCATCGCGGATATCAAAATAGATGTGGAAAGTGAATCTGCCGAATAATAGGCTCTGAGACAAATTTTGAATTTCAAATCCCCTTTTCACGAGGGGATTTTTCTTTCGCAAAGCAAAGGATTTAAACCCGTTAGGCTTGGCTCAGGGCAGGCTCTTTCCCCGGGTATGGCAGGAAAAACCCGGCGAGGGGACGCCGGGTTACAATGATGATTTATTTTTTCACAGGTTACCTTAAATAAATCAAATTAGGGTTTTCCGGTTTTATATGTCATCAAAGGCTCATCTGACTGGATATTATTCTATGAAGCCGGTTCAGGCAGGTTGTCTGCAGCTGGAAAAGCGACTATGGCTAAAAACAATGACAGACAAGATCTTGCTTTACTTCGAGGCAAGCGGAAGGCTGAAACCGCGGAGAAAAATCTGTCCAAGCAAAAAGCAGGCCAAACCGGGGGAAATGAACCCAAGACATTGCAATCGCGCTTGCGTTCAGCAGAATCATCCCCGGTATCTCATCAGGCGCTTGAGAGTGAGATGAAGAATGTACTGAGCTCGTTGTGGAGTTTCAAAGAAGTTCTTATCGAGTTCAAGGATATGCTTCACAAGGATTGCAACAAGTCGCTTAACGAGTTGACAAAGCAGTTTGAGGAAATGACACGTGCAATTGATGTTTCCCATGAGAATTTGCGGCTGAAGGACGAACCTGAGGACAAGATAAAAAGCGTTAAGGGGATCGGGTTGGAATTATCTGGTGCGATAGAGCATATCAGCCAGAGCGCATCAAGTAATGAAGCCTATATCGAAATAGCATCCAAAATATCTCCTTTAATAAACACATACAGCGATGTTATAGAAAAAGTCAGCCTAATGGAATCCAATCTGGAAACGTATTTCAGAAGCCAGAAAACCTCTGAGGAAAGGAAAGAGCATGCGAAATCGCAATCCATTCTTCCGGGAGCATCGGCGATTATCCGTTCGCAGGAACTGGAGCGACAGAGGATAGCGCGTGAGATTCATGATGGACCCGCGCAGGCGATAGCGAATGTCATATTCAGGCTGGATATAGTGCAGAAAATCATGGAACAGAGGCCTGAGGCGATTGAGGATGAGATGTCGAAGGTCAAGAAGATTGCCCAGGGAGCGCTTAACGAAATACGGCATTTCATTTTTGACTTAAGGCCAATGACCCTGCAGGACCTTGGGTTGACTGCCACTTTGCGCAAGATAGTCCAGCGTTCACCGGAGAAATACAATACGAAAGTCGAGCTTATGATTGAGGGTGAAGAGCGTGAACTTAATGCTGAAGTTGATCTCGCCATTTTCAGGATAGCGCAGGAATCCTTGAACAATATCAAGAAACATGCAAAGGCAAGCAACGCATGGATTCAGCTTAAATATCTGGATGCCAAGGTTGTATTGATTGTCGAGGATAATGGAGTCGGGTTCGACATGAAGAGGAAAAAGGAGCAAAGCCAGAAGGAATACAATTCGTTCGGACTTCTTGGCATGCAGGAAAGAGCGGATGACATCGCGGGAAGCCTTCAAATAACCTCCCAGCCGATGCGCGGCACCAAAGTCATTTTCACCGTGCCGATTCAACAGGATTAATAATGATTGTTGCAGACACTAAAAAAGACCGGAAATGAATCCGGCCTGGTTTTGCGTTTTAATGCTTATCCATTCTAATTGTAAATTTGGCTTGGCGGAGTCCAATCGCCATCGGGACCTCCGAAGCATCCCATTTCGCTGCCATCCTCTGCGCCTGTCGCTATGTCAGTATTGTTCGGATGATAGAAATTCGCGCCCAGTGTGTAGTCGAAATCAGGATCAACACCATCATTATGGTTATAGCTGCCCGAACCCTCGCTAATCATGCCGCGATAGCTTTCAATTTGTGTCTGAGGCGGGATTGGTGTAGGTCCGAAGTAAACGCAGGTATGGTCCGCATAACTTGTTGAAGTGAATGATTCACCCCAGAATCCGAAGTTCCAGTTATCTGTCGGTGTGCCAATGTAGTAGTTTTCGCATTTGAAGATGTTGTTGTTGATTGTTAAAATACCGGTTACACCAGCCATATACAATCCGCCAGACCAGCCATCCACCGATGTATCATCGTGAATGGGGTCAAAATTGTCCATCGTGTTGTGAACGAATTCATTTGATTGGGATTGAATCTGGTAGAAAATCATGCTTGTAGTGGAGTTTGTGCCATCTTCATCTGTTGGAGAATTGTCGTTAAAATCATAAAATAAATTATTCCTGATTGAGATATCCGTACCACCTCCGTGAATCCAGATACCGATAATCTGGGATCGCCATTTATCATAACCAAGATCAGGAATCTCGATATTGTGAAACTCATTGTGCATTACCGTTGCGGTGCTCGGGTCACCTTCAATGGATATCAAAGTTCCTGTTCGGTTACCCCATAACGGGTTGGCGTCTGGAGGCTTATCAAACATGATATCCACAAACTCGCAATCTTCAATTGTGATGTTATCAGTGTCATAAAATCGAAGGAGTGAATTATTCTCGCCGGCGCTTTCACCGGTGAATCTGCAATTTCTGACAGCCATGCCGTCTGAATAGCGAAAGTAAACGACATGGTATCCAACTCTTTCATTAATATCAAAATCAAGAACAAGATTCTCGATAGATGAATTTGAGACATTGTCCGCAAAAACGAACATTTCCTCGGTTATTATCACAATGGGTCTGTCATTGCCTCCGGTAAGATCAAGCCCCATTACTATCAGGTCCGAATTCAAAGTGAAGTAATCATAGGTCGCTGTTGCAGGAAAAACGTAAACATATCCATATCCCAGCGAGGTCGCGAGATTGATTCCGCCCTGGATTACATCAAGCGGATGCTCGAAACTGCCGTCCATGAGCGGATCACCCGCGTTGTCGGCATCGACATAGACGCCGTCCAATAAAACACTGATGCTGAAGAACTGGTATGTCGCGAACTCATCAATGGCGAACAGGTTGGAAAGCGGGGTTTCATGGGGATGAACCCGTCCGATGCAATCCATCCCGCTTAGAAGAGGTGACGTATTCAAGCCCGGCGCATAGGAATCAAGAACCTTCACAAGACCGTTATAAATGCCAGGAGGAGCGCCTTCCTCGTTTTCAATTGTGAATTCAAAAATAAGCGGGTCGGACGGGTCATGCCCTGTTCCGCCTGATGGTGTGCTTGAAATCGCGGGATTTGCCAATACACCCGGAATGTCTATGGTAACTGATGCGACATCACTTGCCGCGAGCATTTCATCAAGTCCGGTTCCCGCTGCAACGCCATGTGACGGGTCAACCACGCTTACCTCAATATCGGCGTCGCTTGAAATAAGCCCCGGTGCAAGTTGGTTGCGTGTGATTTCAATCTGAACCTCGCTTGCAGCTTTTTTCAAATGCTGAGGAATGCGATATTCAGGGGTGAATCTCTCGCTTTTACTTGCGGCGCTTACAGCGTATGTGCACCCGATTGCGAAAACGAAATTGATTGCTTCGCTCGTTAAGTCAAAAACATAATCCTGCTCATCGTAATCGCATCCCATCGCCATGACCAGATTCCCGCTTGGTGGCGGGACAGTAACATTCTCAAAGCCCATGGGGTTTGACGCATTGAAATTGCCGGATGAATAATCGTCGAAATGCAGAACATACGGATGAAGGTCGGCATCCGTTGCGAAAATTTCATCGATTTTCGAATCGAGATAACCGGTGTAGCCATCCGCGCTAAGCAGATTTATCATACTTACTGACTTGCCCGCTGTCGGGAATATTGCGCTTCCAGCATCGTTTGAAATAACAATACCCTCGATATTGAACACATGAAGGTCAGCGCGATTCTTCCCGGATATGGGCTTGAGCGGATCACCGGGCGGAAACGGGTGCTTGATTCCAATGGAAACAATAACATGATTTTCAGAATCAAGTTCGATGCCCATGATTTTCGCGCAGTCAGCACAAGGCGCCATCTGCAGGAAGTTTGTGATATCCACAACTTCAAGAACGTCGGTCAAGTTTCCTTTGCGAATAGGCGTGATGCCGCCAGTCAGGGAATTAGCGTCAATATGAACATCAAAAATGCCAAGCGCACCATATCCGGCGGTCGGATTGCCTGCTTCATCATAATCTGAGACACCAACCATCAGTGAATCAAAATCCGAATTGCTGTTCGCAAGCGGTTCAACAGGATTACCGCCGCCGGATGAGCATCCGAGAATCAGAAAAACAAAAAAAGCAATTACCATAAAACAAGAGTTACGTATTACCATCAGTAAATTACCTCCGACAGATAATGCAAATTAGAATTGTTTATGTAAAACACTTAGTCTCGTTTTCTGAATAATCGATACCCTTGGAACAGATATGAATTCTGGTTTTACGGGCTGTTTGAAAAGCTTATCTGATCAAAGATCGTAGGGGCAAACCTTGTGTTTGCCTTAAATAATGTTATAAATGCAGGGTAAACACAAGGTTTGCCCCTACATTATCATATTTAGAACTCACCATCCGGAGGTAGCATGAGCAGAAACGCATCGAAACTGCCGTTTGATGTATGCTCATCCACTCCCGCGCATGGATTGAAATCAACAACGTTTTGATATATTCCTGTAGCAAAAACA
>JAGGVT010000164.1 GCA_021157815.1 bacterium
ACCGAAAGTGAACACCGAATCGTTCTATCCGTAAAAAGGGGACAGTCCACATAGGCTTCAAATCTGACGTTATCAATATACCATACTGCAAACCCTCTTTTATACTGTATTTATTCACATGGTTGGGGCAGTCCCCTTTTTACTACCATCGTGGAATATTCTCAGGAATTATATATTTTCACTCTAACTTAACCGGACACTAGTGAATAAATTACTCTGTGAATTACTTAATGAGAAACCCATTGGCAATATTTCCTCAAAACGACGATTATAATAGTATAATTATGTTTTTGTTATGCCGTCATTCCGCGGGAGAAACGGTTGGTAACTGTCGAGCGATTTGATACATTACGCGATATATCCAGCGATGCCTGGAACAGTCTGCTGGCACGTAGTGAGATAAACACCGTATTCCTCACGCAGCAGTGGATTAACTGCTGGTGGGATGTTCTCGGCAGTGACAACGAACTGCTTCTTCTGGCCGCGAAGGATGGCAGTGAGATTGTTGGCATCGCCCCGTTGATGATAAACCGTAAAGTCGCGCAATTTATCAGCGCTGGTGAAACTGACTACAGCGATTTCATTATCAATACTGAGAAAAAGCATGAAGTCCTGACAGCGTTTTTTTATTACTTGAAAAATAATCGCGGTTTATTCAATAGATTATCGCTGGATAATATTCCTGAAAGATCATCCACGGTTGAGTTTATACGCAGCCTTTCACAAAAAACACAATGGAAAACGATTGAATCTGTGTCGAGTGAGTGCTCAGCGATTGAAATACGCGATAAAGAGGAGCAGGCCAGGGCAAGCCTTAGAAAGAACGATGTCAAAACCCGGTTTAACTACCTTAACAAAAACGGCAGGCTTGAATATCGTGTATTGACAGACATAAAGGAAATCGACGCCACACTCGATGGTTTCTTTGAAATGCACAAGGACAGGCGGCTTATTGCCGGCGACAGCAGCAAATTCCTCGGCGGCAGGGCGAAAGAGTTTTATCGTAAACTCGCGGATGCTTTCCTGCCGGAGGGATGGCTCAGGTTCAACGTGTTAAAATTCAACGGTGAACTAATCGCGTGCCATTTCGGATTCCTGCATGAAAACACGCTTTTGCACTACACTCCGACATTCAATATGGACTATTTCAAACGCTCCCCCGGTCTTGTTCTTATGAAATTCATGCTTGAGGAATGCCTTGAGAATCAGGTTGAGTTGTTTGATTTCACAAGGGGCGCGGAAGGATATAAAAGGCGTTTCGCAACAGTAACACGCAATAACATCAAATTCGAAATGTTCCTCGACAATACGCAGTATTGCTTAATAAAAATATCACAGTCAATAAAGAACAGGATCAAAGGCAAATCACTACGGCTGTTTAACCTGCTGAAGAAAGTTCTAAGCCCATCGACATATAGAAGCATATTGCATGAAACTGCATTTGTTGTACGTAAAAACGGGATTCCGCGCCTTATCGCGATGTTCTTCCGGCAATTAATCCCTAAAATATTTTTCTCTATGAGATTGATTATATATCGTCGCGTGTTTGAAGAAAGGGACAAAGACTGGACACAGGGCGATTTTATTATCCGTGAGGGTAAATTGAGCGATTTAAAAATATTTGTCGCGGATACAACAATTAAAAAGCAACAGAAATTCCTGCAACAGGCTTTCGACCGGATAAGGAAAGGGCACAAGCTGTTTGTTGTCGAGAAGGATAATATAATCGTGCATTATTCATGGGTTGAATGCGCGAAGGTTATATACCTTATGGAAATCGATACATACCACGATTTTAAGCAGGATACATGGTATATATATCACAGCTACACATCGCCGGATTTCAGGGGAAAAGGCATCTATACAGCGGTATTGAGATTTATTTGCGACACGTTTGCTGATACGGGTGTCGAAAATCTGTGCGGATATGTGTTAATGAGCAATTTCATTCCACATAAGGGAGTAAAACGAACAGGCGCGACTCCGATGGTTGAATATAATGTAACAAGGTTTTTGGGTATTACGTGGCGGAGGCATAAGGAATATTAAGCATACATCTAAATATTTCTTCATTATAATAATCATACGCATTGTATTTAACAAACCAGAATATCGTCATTAACAGGCAGATGTTTATCAATAACAATGCGGTGCCTGACAATAATATCCCCCAAATTCTCATCGTTCGATATCGATAAACGCAAATAAGAACAAAAACTATTGGAAATGCGATGAATGAATATTCCATGTAGGAAAGTAAAAAGTAATCGAAAGTGTTATTCATTGTGACTGTAAGATATAATGAAAAAAAGCCGTAGGATAAAAGGATTGATGCACTATCCATTATTAACCATGTTGCCCTGTCCTTGCTCTTTTTAATACATCCGATTATCAAACCTATTATTGGGAAAGCAAGAAACATGTATATAATGTTGTTTTCAGAAATCAAGTCGTAGTAAGATACTGCAAGTTGACCACACAAATAAAAACTGCAAATCATAAGAAATTGAAATCCTAAAACTACAATTCCGCTTATAAGCAATCTTCTTGACCAGTTTCGACTTTTAAAAGAGTAACTGTATGAGATAGCGATGATTGGCCCGATGCCGATTAGGGGAAAAATCGCAAGTGTTAGCAGGAATGCTGTTTCCCATTGCAGATGATTGTTATTTTGCTGGTTGGCTTTCAAAGCGCTGTCTCAAAAAAACTTGTTAATCTTTGGATTTCGCCTGAGGACATCAACCACAGTAAGGCCATCGCAGAAATTAACTGTGTGGACTCCGCAGATATTAGGCATCCAGGTTGGTAGAATCCTCGCGACTTTTTCCTCTAAATACTCATCAACACTTAATTTTACCATCTTGTTGAATGTAATCCCATAGCCGTAACGGGCTGAGCAGTCCTGGCCGGGGCGATAGATATCGTTGTTCCATTGGATTATTTTACCCGCGGGACGTGTTGATCTGATATCAACCTTGACAGGATTTTGTTTGTGAGGTTTCCATTCGCCGAAAAGGTCATCGGTGTAAAATATGGACAGCTTGTTATTCAGCGATGTTCCGCCATCCACGGTGTTAAGAAACATCCACAGAAGGTTGTCCTTTTCGAGGATTGTGGCATCAACGGCTGAAACATCCTTCATGATATATTTCTCGAATTTCCATTCGTATGGGAACGATACACACCTGTATAGCTCAACAGTTCTGTTGCTGCTTGTTTCCGGTATCATGAAAAGCGAATCATCCCACTCAAACATGAACGGATATGACAGATGATAATCGGTTTCAAGAATGCATTTGGGTTTCGACCAGCCGCCATCATCGTTTTGGGAGATTACCGAAATAACTCCCTTGCTGTTGTGGTAGAAATACTCCTCAAGAAAAACGTGGAATTTGCCATCAACCCTCACGGGAAAAGGGTCAGCCCACTGGCGATCTGCTGTTGGTTTCAGATATTTAAACGTGCGAAGATCATACTGCCCATTCTCCGCCTCGCCAAATCTGTATCCGAGGAACCACTGCATATCCATTAGTTTTCGTGAGAAGAATCTAAGGACAGTTCTGTAGCCGGGACATGCCAAATTGGATGACGGCGTTGGAGTGTCATCTACAGGAGTCATGTTCTGGAAAAGGTCAAACCTAGCGTCTGCCATTATGAATAAACCTGTCGTCCCGATTCTTGTTTCGCTAGTATCATTAGATGTAATCACTCGGCGAAATAATACGTTTGCGTTTGTATCATGCATAAAGATTATAGCATGTGAGAAGAGGGATTTACTAAACCTGGGAGCGCTGGAATCTTGCCGGCGCATGGAGCGCTAAAGCGCTCCTGTATAAAGGCGAGGACGCCTTTTCGCGCCGGCAAGATTCCAGCGCTCCCAGGGAAGTAATTTAAAACTTTGCGATTATTAATCTTAAGTTGCTATAATTGGCATCAATAATCTGAAATCTTATTATCGGAGAAGCATGACAATGAAAAGAGCAATTACAATTCCAATATTTTTTATGATTCTGCTATCCGTTTTGCCTGTGTATTCGATAACCTACGAACGCATCGACGCGCCGGAATTTGATTTAACGCATCTTGACCGCATCGCAATCCTGCCGTTCGAGCCGGGCTATGAGACTGCATACGAGGGCGAGGCGATTGCCGACAGGCTCGCGACTCATCTTGCGCAGGAAGGTTTTCTGAATTTAATCGAGCGGATGCAGATTGAGAAAGTCATGGAGGAGGGGGCATTTTCGCGCGAGGCTTTCGCTGACTCGGCATCCGCTTCCGGTTTCGGGAAACTTCTTGGCGCGGATGCGGTAATCATTGGGCGAATCGAAACACGGTATTCCGAAAAGAAGGATACAACCTGGGTCTGGCAGGATAAGAAAGTGCTGGTGTGGGTTGAGGGCAGGCAGGTTGAAAAAACGGTTCGCGAACAGGTGAAAGTGCCTGTTTTGGTCAAAAGCGGCGAGGTGAATATCGACACGAAAGTAGTCGAGGTTGAAACCGGCAGGATACTGGCATCCAAGGTCGCATATCATAACTGGGAAAAACGCGGTGTTGAGGACAAGGAAATCAACGCGCTGCCATCGCAACATGATGTAATTGAGGACTGTGTCGCGAAATGCATGGATATTCTGATTCGGGCATACACTCCGCACAAGGTTGTGATTGAGCGGGAGCTTAGGCCTAAAAGCCACGCGACAACAGAAGAGATGCAGGCAAAAAAACTGGCTGAGAGCGGATTTTACGCCGAGGCGATTAAAATATTCGAGGACGTTCTTGCCGACAAACCGAAGAAAAATGATATCCGTGGCAATTTAGCATGTATAAATGAAGCGATGGGTAATTTCGAAAAAGCGAATTACTGGCTTAATGAGGCCGCGCGTAATGGAAAAACCGTACATGACATAGACGACTATCGAAACAGCATGCTTCAGGCGTGGTATTTTATCGAATCGAAAAAACTCGCGGATAAACCGATTATCGTACTGGATATTGTTGGCGATAAAGTGTATCTCGATGCCGGCCTGAAAAGAGCAATAAAAGTCGGAACCCGCCTGCAGATATGCAGGGAAACGAAAATAATGCACCCGGTAACCGGTGAGGAAATGGGCAGCGACAAACGTCCGGTCGCGTTGATTGAAATAACCGAGGTTCAGGAAAAAATGGCTGTGGCTAAAGTCATTGAACTGTATGATGACGAACTCAAAATCATGAAACTCGATGTCGCGATTTTGCAATGAGAGTTTGAACCTTTTAAACCGATAATAAAACCATGAACCGCAGACTGCTTCTTGTGATAATCATTGGCATTCTTCTGAGGGTGGCGTTTATCAACTCGCCCATGGTGGATGCATTTGGCAGCATGCGCCAGACCTACACTGCCGGGTTTACCAGATACATGATTGAACATGGGATTACACTCTCGAACGTTCTGCAGCCTCATTCAATCGTGCAGGACAGAATATCGCTCGAAATACCGCTTTATAACCTTCCGACAGTTTTTCTTGCGAAATTATTCGGTGAACATGACTGGGTTTATCGCCTGACCAGTTTGCTTTACTGGATAATCGGCGCGCTGTATCTTGCGTATTGCCTGCGACGGATTTACAGCGAAAAAGAAACATCATATATCCTGTGGCTTTATACACTGCTGCCCTTGTCGATTTTCATCGGGCATTATTATCATCCTGAGGTTCTCTCCATTTTTTTGTCAATGGCTGTGATTTTCAACGCGTGGTTTTTTCTTCAGGAGGGAAAACCCATTGACCTTGTTATTTCAGTCGTGGCGCTGCTGCTGGCGCTGTTGGTCAGAGCGTCGCATTTCCATTTGATTCTGGTACTCCTGCTGCTTGGATTGTCCAAACACGGATTGCGAATATTCCTCAAGCTGTGGATTTATGCATACTTAATCCCTGTGATTGCCTGCGTGATATGGTGCATGAGAGGAAGCGACCTTGCATCAAGTCAGAGTGTCCATCAGTATCTCGGATATTTTACATTCAGATTTTCGCCGGCATATCTTGGAATGATTCTGTTCAACCGCCTTGGCGGACTGACACTTTCTCCGGTCGGTTTGCCAATTCTTGTTCTGGCGATAGCGTCAGCGAAAAATCGTAAAAACAAAGCGCTTGATTTCGCATGGTTTTATGGCGCAATTGCGTTTTTACTAATAGTGGCGGGAGGTAATTTTATTCATCCGCACTATCAATCAGCGGTGATTTTGCCGTTTCTGATTTTCATCGGGCGATTCCTCTGCCGGATGTCCGAGGGCGCCCTTTTCGATTCATGGTACAGGTGGTGGCGTTCAATTCCAAAAGCGGCGCTGGCAGCTATGATGAGTTTGTATTTATTCTTCGACTGCCTTGTGTTCTACATTTTTTTCTCAGCACCGTGGGATGCGGTTAAACTGAAATCACAGATTGCCGGTTTGAATATGAAATCGCTTCTTATCTGGTTTGTTGCCAGCCAGGTTGTTTTAATCTGTGGAATACTCTTGATATGGAAAAAGGATACGTTCACAAGAGCGATTAACGCGCCTCGTAATGCGGCATTGATTGTAGTTATGATTTTTGTTACAGGCATTATTGTATTTCACCCGATGTATCATCTCGATATGGATTACATCGACGCCGCTAAATCAATAAGCGCAAAACTGGACAGGGATGCCAAAGTCGCTTTTGTCGGAAAGAAAGATAACGCCGACCCGTTTATATTCTATTCAAGCCAGTCAACGGCATGGGATTACAACACGAAAATATTTCTACGGCGAGATTGGGAAAAGCTTATTGAGATACGAGATGCCGGGGCGCAATACATGGCTGTTATGCGCAAGAACCGATTTATTCAGCCTGATCATCCGTTGTCGGGTGAAATTAATTCATATCTTTTGCAGTTAAGCATATATTATGAAGATGCTTATATAACAATCTACGACCTTGCGTCAATACCGGCAGAGTAAAAAAATGATAGTGTTTTCGTAGGGGCGTATCCGATGAAGGTGTCTCAGAACATGGCTTTTCTGTCATTCTGAATGAAGTGAAGAATCTATTCGTGATAATGTAAATAATTCGTCATTCCGACATTCGACCCAATCGACTTCGCTCAGGATCTTAGAGAAGCGAATGGTCGGAATCCCTTTCTTACATTCGATTACCCCATTATGTCGAATAACACGTCATTCCCGCGAAAGGGGCTGTTGAAAAAGCCTATTATATCCCAGACCGTAGGGGCAACTCTCCGTGGTTGCCCTGTATTTATGCCAATATTTAGGGTAGGCACAGAGACCTACCCCCTACATTCAGCCCTTTTTCAACA
>JAGGVT010000172.1 GCA_021157815.1 bacterium
ACCTATCATCGTAATACTGCCATAAACGATTGTATGTATGATTGTCTTCATGGTCAGCGCGCCAGACTTCTCCTTCACCCATCAAATCATATATCAACGTATCAGCGACATAATCGTTAAGCATCTCACCGGGGATTGCGATTATTTCATCGAATTCCGGGCAGGTTGAGTCAACTTCCAAATCCTCTCCCCATATCCATCCTTTTGACTTATAGCCGTAGGTATAGCCGCCGTTGCAGTTGTTGCAATCAATAATGACTTCCCATTGGTGGCGGGACGCTTCGCAAATACTCGGCGGGAAATATCCCCGATAGCGGTAATAATGTTCCCAGCGTCCGTTAATATAACCGACGCCTTTATATCCGCAGTTGCCGGCGTCATACTCGACAGTGTCATACTGAGCGTCCCAAGCCCTTTTGTATCGCGCATTATAACTGGTCATCCCGGACATACTCCTTGTATCTGTCAAGTGCCCGTAATGCATGTTCCCTGACTTCTTCATTATCGCTTTCGCAAAGCTCGATAAGTTTATTGGTGATTAGCTTATCATTGCAACCGATAATACGCAAAGTACGGACATAAGAGGAAATGCGATTACCCCTTGCATTGCCCATTGTTTCAAGTAAAACCGGAACTGCGCTATTTGCTTCAAACCACATTAGTTCAATATGAAAAAGTGCATTAGATGCATTGCTTCCACTCAAACCCTTTTCGAACGCATTGATAAATCCGGGAATAATCAGGCCATTAGGTTCATTATTTGAGTATAGTTCAAAGCAGGCGGCAATAATAACATCCGGATCTTCATCATTGAAAGCGGAATACATAAGTTTCCTGATTATGGAATTCTTAATGTCCCATCCCAGATACTCTATTGAATCAATGCGAACGTCAGGATTTTCGTGTTCGAGGTTTTTTTTGCACACATTTATCAAGTCGTTTAGTCCGTTGACTTTCTTAATCAGGCGCAATGCTCGACATCTGACTTTTGAATCCTCATGTTGAGCCAGATTTGTAATAATGGGATTTGCCTTTTTAGCGCCATTCTCGATGATTGACAAACTTCCAATAATCCCAATTAGATATTCACCGGATGATTCAGGTTTCAGTTCGTTTTTTAGTCTGTTAATAATGAAATCAACCTGTTCTTTTTTTCTATACCCAATCTTTACTAGTGTCCGGTTAAGTTAGATGCCAATTACCAAGTTGCTGATTAATAGAAAATATACCGGCTTACAGGTATCTTTCAGACATGAATTGTAAGTGAATATCGGATTGTTCTATCCGTAAAAAGGGGACAGTCCACAACAGGCTTCAATTCTGATGTTATCAATATACTATGCTGCAAACCCTCATTTATACAGTACTTATTCACTTTATTGGGACAGTCCCCTTTTTACTACCATCGTGGAGTATTCTCTGTTTATGCTGCTTTTTTTCAAGTTTAACCGGACTGTAGTGTTTTCAGGCATTACTAAAAACAAGATTTGTGTGGGATGTTGATTTTATCCGGATATTATTTTTGTAGCCCGGTTTCTCATGGGAGTGTCTCTAAACTACCAAACGGAAAGAAAAGTGTCATTCCGACCATTCACTTCGTGAATGACGACCAATTTGTGTTTTTGTAATGTTTTGAGACAAACTCCTCATTAATCGGAAAAACGAGTTGGATTAAATGCAGAATAATGAATTTGGATATGCGAGAATTAAGTGATAGAATCAGGTTGAGGAGTGTATATCACCATCTTTCCCCGGTTTTGGACATAATAATCGAAGAATATCCATTTAAAAAGACAGGATGGTTGCAGAAGATTTTTAAGCATAGAAAAATAAACGATTTACTCCAAAGTCAAATGTGATGCCGGGTTCCTGATTGCAAAATACTGCTGAGATAAAATCAAATCACACGAAATGGTTTACTTCTTGACCATCATCTGGAATAATTATGGCAGGAGATGTTTTGGGAGCATACGGTTCGGAGCAACAAGGATAGCAATCGTTGTATGGTGCAGAGCATGATAAATAGGAAATCCCGGACAGGAAGAGTCCGGGTTCCCTTGTGATTTTAAATGTGCGATGTGGATAAACGGATCTGAAATATCTAAGGATTTATGGAGCGCCCTCGGGGAAAATGATTGTTGGTATGCGCTTTTACCTGTTGTGTTTGTACTTGCTGTGCTTGGAATTATTGCGTATAAAAAAAGAAAAGAAGATTGCAGGTTATCTTTTTTAAGCTATTCATTCCTGCTTTTAGCGACAGCGTTTTTTTTATTATTGCTTAAATTCCAAGTTCGTGTTTACAGCTATTCATCCGGTTCCAGAGTGACAAGTATTAACTATCCGATTTTAAATGTTTTTTTTCAATTCCTCATATTTCTTTTCCTGGTTTCATTTATCTTTTTAATAATTTCATATATGTCAAGCAATAATAAGCTTCTTCGTATCAAATCTATCTTTAAATGGCTATTTCCTGCCTTAACAATTTTTATTAGTTGGCTTTACATATATCTGAATATGCGCTTATTTGATTCGTCTCGCCCCGGATTAAAAGGCATATTTGACATGCTTTTTGACATTACCAATAACTATTTTCGTGTGAGTTATATAGGATTTCCAACACGTCAAATCGCGGTTGTAATTTTGTGTCTCTATTTCATTTGTATTTTTCGATATTTGTGGCTTCACTATCGGAACTCTATGAAATTATACTTTCCAATTGCAGCATCTGCACTATTGCTTGTTTCAGCATTCGTTTTTAGTGCAAAGGTCAGTTTCCTTGACTTTGAAATGCTTTTTAACGCTCGACATGTAAGGTATTCTTCGCACCACATGGATTATTTCCTGATTCACCTGGCATTTTGGATTGTGATGGTATCCTGGTTCACATTCTGGCGTTTCAAGTCACCTTTGATTGAACGTGTTGCGAAGGCTATTGCTATTGGGATTTCTCTTGGAAGCCTCATAATTATACTTCTTTTGCCACAATTAATCATAGGTCCCTGCATGTAAATCAGTAACCTGAGAACGCTTCCCAGTGGCGGTGAGCAATTTCTTTTGTAGCCCGATTTCTCATTAACCGTGTGATTCGCACCTGGTACAAATTAATTACGGACATTTTTAAATTCAAACAATTGACAAGATTAATAATAGTGGTATAATTTTTGTGTTTGATGTTTCCAGTAACTATTTGTAATTTTTAGTAAGTATGGCATCCACTCGGTTCCCTATCATGAAAAGAATAGATATTAATTTTTTCCTCATTAAATTTTCGGAGGTCTGATTTATGTTTTTCTCATTTCAACGCATCATGGGAGCAGTGTTCTTCCTTGTTGCAACGATGATGATTCTAGGCTGTTCGGGGGGTGGAAATCCTGTGGTTCCAACTACAGGTGGGAATAACGACACACAGGCGATATACGATGGAGGCGCCAATCTTGGCGCTTTCACTTTGGCGCTTGATTCCGACAATCTCACGGCGACAATCGAACCGATTGATCGTGAGGCAGCCATGAATGTTTCACAATACGTGGACATCACAATACTTGGCCTTCAATGGGATCCTCTTGCCCGTCTCTGGGATATCGATGTTGAAGTCGAAAACAGAACCCAATACGATGGTTATGGTCCCTGGATTGTTTTCACTGAGACAGGAGAACAGAAGATTCTCAACCAGGATGGTTTCATCTGGATTGGGAATAATCCGGGTGAACCGCCCAAAAGGGTGCCTGTCATAGCATTTGCGAAAGATAATCCGCAAAGGGTTTTCCCAGCACGTTTCGCTGAAATTTTCCATCTGCAGATTCATTGGCCTGATGGATGGCAGGGATTCCAGCCGATGGAGTTTTTCGTTGACGCCTCATATCCGCATCCAAGGCAGGAAGCGATAATAGAGCAACTTCACATTGAGCCGATGACGATTCCTGAGCAGTTTAATCTGACAGGTTATATCAAGGACTGGCAGCATTCCTCAGGCGTGCCGTCTCTTGAGGCCTGGGTTGATTTGACACCGATTGGCGGACCTCCTCATGAGCCGCTTTTCGATGACGGTAATCATGGCGACGGCGCTCCCCATGATGACATCTGGGGATGTAACTTCATGGGAATTATGACACCGGAGCCTGTACCATTGACAGTATATGCGCTCGACTTTGAGGGTTTCCAGTTTGAAAATGATGTTGTTTTTGGTTTTAACGTACCTCCTCCATGCCTTCCGATGGAAACTCTCGATGAGGGGCAAAATGGATTCATGGAGCCGCTCGAAATAATCATCCGTAATCAGGTTCAGTGGGAGGATGTCTGGTTTGAACTTCATCCTGATCCAGGCCATGAGCCTCCCTGGGTTGATTTTAACCTCGATCAGGTTGTTGTTGCAATGCTCGGTGAGAGAACATTCTCAGGATATTCCGTGCATATCGACTGCGTTAAGGAAATAGGCGGTCCCGATGGCGGACCTCACACGATTGTCGATTACACCGAGGAAATTCCCGGACCCGACTGCCCGGTCGAAAATGTGACTGATTATCCATATCAGATCGTGAAAACACCTCTAACAGTTGCGAACGATCACTTCTTTCACAACGAGCATGTTTATTCATGCGGCGGCGAGTGTGTTTCACAGCGCGATCTGGATAGGGGAAATGCTTCCAATATCCATGAACCCAGATGGGAAGCCTATCGCACCGAGGGTGAATGGATGAATTTCTGGGCAGAGCATGGTCCATATATGCCGCCTCCAATGGTTAATTTCTCCGAGGATATGGCTATTGTAGGAATGATTGGCGACAGGCCAACCACGGGATGGAATGTCGAAATCGACTGTGTTGAATTTATCAATGATGGTACTACCGACCCGGTAGTCCTGATTCACGCGGTTGAGGTTGAACCCGGTCCGAATTGTATTGTTCAACCGATTGAAACCCAACCATTCCACTTTATTGCAGTCCCCATGTTTGAGGGACGAATTGATCTCATTCTAAACCATGAAATTGACCCATGTGAACCGCCACCATGTGAGGAAATAAGGCCTCTTGCGGAGGGTGACAATTCTGACATACACTGGTTTGTCGAGGAAATGTTCAAAGAACCATACCAGTGGGAGGATTTCTGGGCACAGCATGGTGAGAACAGACCCGCACCTGAGGTTGACTGGGCAAGTGAATATGTTATCGCTCTGCTTCCTGATGACCGTCCCACAACCGGTTATTGGGTTCGCGTTGACTGCGTTAAGCTTCTCGAAGACCCCAGTTATGGCCGTATTACACAGGTTGAATATACACTGATGATTCCGGGTGAGAACTGCATAGTTGAACCGGTTGTAACTCAGCCGTTCTTCTATTTTGCCGTACCGCAGTTGTTCAATTCACGGCCGGAATTCATTATGCATGATGAAGTGTATGAGTGTGAACCTCCACCGGAATGTCAGCCGATCAGGGAAATGGCGGAATGCAATTTCTCAAACATCCATCATCCGGTTGAGGAACTTTTCTTCACGATGGATCAATGGACTAATTTCTGGCGGATGCATGATCCAAATAGTCAGCCTCCGGAATTTTACCAGGATGAACATGCAATTGCTTTGATGCTAGGCGACCGCCCCACTACAGGATTCTGGATTCGAGAGGATTGTGTCCGCTTTATTGATGATGAGCCGGGGCATTTTGTAATTGAGGTTGAGTACACCGAGATGATTCCAGGTCCTGATTGCGAGGTTCTGCAGGTTGTAACTCAGCCGGGTTTGTTCTTTACAATTCCGATATTCACTGAGTCCTATGTTGAATTCATCCACAATGAAGAGGTTTACAGTTGCGAACCGCCACCCGATTGCGTGCCGATGGAACTTATCGATGAGGGCGTTTGGTCGAATGTCGATGTGCCACACGAGCAGATTATCTACAACAATGATGAATGGTTCGATTTCTGGATGTGGCATAATCCTGATTCGAGCGTTCCACCGCCTCCAATCAATTTCGATGCGAACATGGTTGTTGTTACATGTCTCGGCATGCGCAATACTGGCGGGTTCTATGTGGAAATAGGCTGTGTTAAATTCATTGAAGACCTTTCAGGAATGCCGCCACAAATCATTGTGGACTACACCGAGTTCATTCCGGGTCGATCATGCATCGTGCCGCAGGTATTCACATACCCGTACCAGTTCGTAGCGGTACCGCGATTTGAGGGTGAGCCGGTATTCAACCATGCAGAAATTGTTTACGAATGTCAGGGATAATGTAATGAACTGACAAGATTCATCACAGAATTAGCTATCTCCGCCCCCCTTTTTAGTAAGGGGGGCTTTTTATTGTGTGGTAGTAGTTGTGATGTCAGAGACAAATGCCGTGAAAATATAGATTATTTAAGTAGTTATTACGGTGATATTATTGCGAAAGACTTGATATGGGCTGTCACCACGGCTGTCACCGTGGCTGACACCTTTTGAGTGTTTCGCAATATTGAATTCCAGGTTTAATGGGCGATTCCTGCTGTTTTTACAACGTTGCATGAGTATCTATTCTACGTTTACTATAATATACAACTTGATATGGGCTGTCACCGTGGCTGTCACCATGGCTGACACTTTTTAACTCATCCGGGAAATCAAACGACAGTAAAATTTGATATAATCTGTGCTTTGCATTCGAGGTGAAAATGGAAACATCAATACGATTCTTTGGCGCATGCGGAACAGTTACCGGTTCACGATTCCTGGTTGAGCACGCCGATGACAATATCCTGATCGACTGCGGGCTTTTTCAGGGACCGCGTGAAATCCGCCAGCTAAACAGGGACCCGTTCCCGATTCCACCCGCTGATATCAACCATGTCGCGATAACTCACGCGCATATTGACCACTCAGGTTATCTTCCACGACTGGTCAGGCAGGGATTTGATGGTAAAATTCATGCAACATGCGCGACAAGCGACCTTCTTCAAATTCTTCTGCCGGATGCTGCGATGATTCAGGAAGAGGACGCGGCATACTACAACAGGAAAAAACTTAGCCGCCACAAGAAAGCCCTTCCGCTTTACAATTCACTGGATGTCAAACGCGCGCTTGCTCACATACAGGAACATAAACCGGAAGAACCTTTCAAATTAGGCGAGAACTTTCAGATTGTATATCACACAATTGGACACATTCTTGGAGCGAGCATGATTTATCTGAAAGTGGGTCGTGGCGAGGATCAAAAGGATATTCTTTTCAGCGGCGACATTGGACGATACGGTGTCCCGATTCTCAAGGACCCGGTTCCACCGCCTCAGGCGGATTGCCTTGTGATTGAATCGACTTATGGCGACCGTCTGCACACAAGGGAACCATCACCAAGAGAGCAACTGGCTGAGGTCGTTAATAGAATTTACGAAAATAAAGGCGTTCTTTTAATTCCGTCATTCGCGGTTGGACGCACACAGAATATTCTCTATCACCTGAGAGTCCTGGAAGAAGAAGGGACTATTCCAGAACTTCCGGTATTTGTTGACAGCCCAATGGCTATCAGCGTTACAAATCTTTATTACAATCATCCGGAGCATTTTGACGTTGAACTGGTTGAGTACATTTCAGAGGATGGTGAATTTCTCACGCCTAAAAATTTCCATATGACTCGCTCACCAGCGGAAAGCCGTAAGCTGAACCATCGCGATGGCCCTATCATTATTATCTCGGCAAGCGGGATGTTGACCGGCGGACGGATACGGCATCATCTTTACCACCATATTCAAGACCCGTCAACCGAACTGCTGTTTGTCGGGTATCAGGCGCACGGCACTCGCGGTCGAAATCTCATTGAGAATCCTGACACCATTCATATATTCAAGCAGGAAGTGAAAGTAAGAGCTCGCATTACACAAATAAACGGCTTCTCAGCGCATGCCGACTATGAGGAAATGCTCAAATGGGCATCCGGAATGCCCAAACGACCAAAGAGAATATTTATTGTTCACGGCGAGGAGGATGTTCGCCCAATCTGGGCTAAAAAACTGCAGAAACAATTCCCGGACAGCGAGATTCTTATTCCTGAAATAGAGGATTCATTTGCGATTGATTGATACATGAAGAGTGCTGTATGGTAAAAATAGAACGAAAACAGAAATAACTGAGAATACTCCACGATGGTAGTAAAAAGGGGATTGTCCCAACCATGTGAATAAATACAGTATAAAAGAGGGTTTGCAGTATGGTATATTGATAACGTCAGATTTGAAGCCTATGTGGACTGTCCCCTTTTTACGGATAGAACAATTCGATGTTTAATTACGATTTATGTTTGATAAATATCAATAAGCCGGTATATCCTCTATAAATCAGCAAGCCGGTAATTGGTCTCTAACTTAACCGGACAGTAGTAACATGAAAACCTACGACTCCATAAACGATTTCACCCCTCCCGATAACGGTATCGTTATCTTTATCGGCAAGGCGGATGGCCTTCATCTGGGGCACATCGCGCTGATTAACGAGACATTGAAACTGGCTCATGAAATGGGATGCGATGCCGGGATTCTTTCTCTTGTACCAGACTTGTCTGTACCAGACTCGTCTGTTCCGGATTTATCAAATCCTGCAACAGGTGAAATCCCGCTTTTTGTTCTGACTTTGGATGAGCGCCGACAATTTCTCGCCAACTGGCCACTGGAGCATCTGTTATACCAGAGCATGACAACAGATTTCACATCAATAAATGCGGATGATTTTATTAAAGATATTCTGTTGAATAAACTCGGTGTTCGAGGTGTTGTTGTCGGATGGGATTTCAGGTTCGGAAACAACAGAACAGGCGATGTTGAACTGCTGCAAAAATACGCGGATGAGACAAAATTCAAACTGCGTGTTGTTAAGCCTGTTACAATCAATAATATTCCTGTTAAAACAACACTGGTACGTGAATTAATCGAGGCGGGGAAATTCCAGAAAGCGCAGAATCTTCTCGGTTATCCCTTTTTTATTAAGGGTAAGGTTGTTTCAGGCAGGGGACTTGGACAGAAACTCGGATTCCCCACCGCGAACATCGATATCCCGAAAGAGAAACTGATTCCATGCTCCGGCGTTCACTTTGTGAGAGGCCTTTTCGATGATGAGGTTACATGGGGACTAGCGAGCATAGGCAGACGTCCAACGGTTGAGGATAACGGCAGCATTGTTGTTGAGGTCTGGCTCAAGGATTATGACGGCAATCTGGTTGGAAGAGAAATAAAAATCGAGTTTTTCAAACATCTTCGAAATGAGATCAAATTCTCCTCCACAGACGAACTAAGGCAGCAGATACAAAAAGACGCCGATGAGCTGGATAAATACCTGAAGGAAATCCAGGATGTATAGCTAGTCATTCCTGAAGAACTATGTTTTAAGTTATTGCGTTTACTACTATTATTTTTCCTGGGAGCGCTGGTCTCTGACCGGCATCTGTTTGGCGTAACTGGAAATAGTAAAACTGAAACTAACAAGTATGGTTTATAAACTCAATCCACGTCTTAAGGTATGTTATCAGTTAGACAAACTCTATTGATTTCCATTTACCTGACACAGGTGCCGGTCAGAGACCAGCGCTCCCAGGCATGTAACATTCATCCCTGTCCCCTTTTTTCCTTTTTCAACAGATGATTAATTCTGTTTAAATGCGATTTATAATAAAGTGGAACAATTCATGGATACTAATTTGAATAATGAATGACTTAAGAGGATTGGTTTTACATAAATTAACTTGAGTCATTTTTATTCATCTTAAAACATCACTCCATATCGGGAGTGAATCCGGATGACTTTCACGGAGGAAAGCCATGGGAATTATTCAAGTTGACCAGAATATAATCGCACTAAACAGTTTGGAATACATCAGGAGTCTTGAATCCAGTGCGCCTTTGAGTGATGAAAATGTTCCATCAGTTACGCCAGTGGATGCTGTACCGCAGGAGGAAATCGGGTTTACGGATATTCAAAGCCGTCGCGCGAACCACCACGCTATTTCCCATTCCAATGGGATGAAAGTCAGAGGTATGCATAACCTCAAAACTGTCAGGAACGCGTTTCATAAGATTCAGAAACTCTTGCAAAAGACCGGCAAAACGCTCATGAAATTCGCTCAAAGCGATTTCAGCGCCAAAGATATCCGCAAATTCAACAACAAAATCGACAAGATAATCAGCAAGTTTAATCATATTGTGGCGAAATCGAATTTCGAACTTTCTGAGATTCAAGACCAATTGCCTGATGGGGTTGGAGAGATTGATGAATCTATCCCAAACGATCCGATACCCAATGAGAACATGCCCGATGATGGTTCCGTGATTCCGGTAACCGTTGATACTGCGGAAATAATTTCGGATTTGGAAAATATCGAAATACCGTCGGAGGTTTCCGAGCCGGTAATAACACCCACACAGGATATTGAAATTGATGCTGTTCAAATCGATGGTATCGAGTCAACCGAGCAAACAATCGCAAACGTGGATACCGCTATCGATGATATTGACAATATCGCGCTCGGATTCACTTATGCGCAATTTCAGATGGAGAGTTCGCTTGTATATCTTTCGATTCCCGGACAGTCCTCTGAAACAGGTGTGCAAAATAACCAGAGCTATTTCACCAGTTTTCAGATGTCGTATGAATCAACAGTAGTCGAGATGCTTTCCAACGCTGGTGAATCGATAATAATGCAAACATCGAACCTGAGCATTGACATAGTCAGTTTGTTGATATAGTAATCCTGAATCACATAGACCGTCATTCCAGCGAACGTGAACAACCTGTCATCCTCGCGAAAGCGGGGATCCATTTTATCCTTTGCCATTCGCCCGCATCATACTGTATGATATCCGCAGAACCATCCTGAAAATAAAACATAGGAGAAGCCTGCCATGACTCCTGATGCTTTCCCGATGCCATCCCCGTCAATGATCTTTTTCATTGCCGTGATTGCGGTTGTATTCAACACGTTCATCCTCATGTGGGCTGCCGGGTCGATGGACGTACCTGACGCCTCTTTCGGCAAATGCTTTCTCACAGTGTTCTTCACAGCAATCGTCAACGCCATCTTCGGCATCTTCTTCAAAGGGTTTATAGGTTTTGTAGTCGCTCTCCTGGCAAGTACAACAATGATCAAGCTGTTTCTGGACGTCGAATGGGGAAGGGCGTTCATGATCTACATCATGATGCTTGTCATCACGATTGTTATCGCAATAGTCCTCGGCGTGGTACTAGCATCCTGCACCTGCCTCGCCATAAACGCCGCTATCGGATAATTAATTTTATTCGGTGCAAGCCGTCTTTTGCATACTTGCATTAATGCTGGCGTTGCGGAAGGTGGATGTTATATTAAATTAGAAAACTGGCTTCATATTAATTCGCAAACCGGGGATACCTTCGCGGATTGTGAATAATAAAATACTAACTATCAAGTTTATATCCAAAAAAACGACAAGAATAAGCACCTTCACCTACTTTATTGCTACCCAATGAACCATTCGGAATTTTAATCCTCATTTCAGAAAAACCCAAATCTTTCTTATATTCCATAGAATAGCTATAATGATTAATAACCCATGTTCTTGAAAAAGTATTATTTTGAATAAAGCCCCCATACCAGTACTTATTGCTTTCTATCGTTGTGATACCAGCGCCTTTGTAGCCCAGTGGATCTCCAGTTATATTTAATAATTCAACAGGCATATCTATAGTTATATTTTCCCCATTATATGAAATAGAAATTACATAAGGACCCATTGGCCAAGTAATCCCACTATCGCCTTCACTGAATTCAAAGCGCCAAGTTCCAAACATCAATTCGCCCGGAATTTGTTCTATGATTTTAACATCACATGAGATTATCTTAATACCTGCAATATTTGCTGGTACATCAATAATTGTTTATGTTGAAATTGCTGGTTGGTTTACTTGTGTCGTGGAAATTTCTTCTAGAATAATTGTTCCATCTTTTGCATAAGCACGCACTTTAGTAGTGACTTCAATGTGGTTATAAGCGCTATTTCTGGTATTTTCTAATTGGATAAACCACTGTCCGTCTTTTTCCCCTCCATCATATTGCCGAAATGAAGCGTTAACCCCACCCATTTCATTTGAAAAGCTATCATTTGGAAAACCAGTATCATTTCCATTTCCTACTGGGTTGCCACCTCCACCACAACTTAAAGAACATAACATTGAAAACAGAAATATTAATAAACAGAAACTTTTCATGTTGTTAGCCACCTTGAACCAGTCATCTCATAATGATTTAATATCATTGCTGTCCAAAACATTTTAAGGTTCTGAATTATCGAACGCAAAATTGCGCGTTTTGGACGGATATTCATCGATTTTTCGCGAATTCAGATTCAGGTCTATTTAATCTCGAATTCAGCTGTCCAAATGCTGTTTGATACTTGATTCACCTTGATTATGTCCTAAAAGACCTTTATTTCAGGTGTTCAGAGTTGGTTTTCGTCAATATTATAATTCGTAATCACATTTCAGCTGTCCAAGAAATCTTATTTTGGACAAGTATGATTTAATATCATTATTGCATAATAGCAGAGTTGTCAAATTTTGCGCAAATTCGCAATTCGTAACAATAGGACAATTTCCCGGTTAACCGTTATTTACAGCTTACATATAGTTATGGAAACCAGGATACGGATTTAAGTTCTTTAATAAAGTACTTTGCAGTGATCCAACCCTTCTCTCCATTCTGTGTTTGTATTAATGCACCTTTCCCGTCAATTCGGATGAGTTCCACCTTTTCACCATGTTTTACTTTTGCGACCACCTGTGACCTAGTTGAATAGTCATCCCAAATATTTATTTCCTTTACTATATCCCCAGTTGACCTGTCAAATCCATTGATTGTAACAAATTGTGGAATTGTATATTTCTTGCTTACCCAACCTTCCCATCCTACATCCCCCAACGTAACGCGAAAACGTATCCACCCATTTTTCTCCTCAAGTACATACAAAGGCTCGTTTTGAAATAATGGTCCAGTTTCATCTAAGTCAAAACTCGTCCCTGGTCCTTTCCTAATGTTTAATTCTGAGATTGCACATTTCCGTGTTTCTAAAATTTCTTTAAGTTCTTTCTGAGTTGGTTAATATTTTAACCTCAGCTTTTCTGCTTCCCGTGCTCTTTGATTTTCTGCTTCCCACGCTTTGGATTTTGCTCTTTCGTAATTAGGGGCTGCCAGTGCATTTAAAAACCATATAATCGCAATTATTATTAAGATGCCTGAACAACAGCCTATTCGTGGTGGGTTAGCTTTTTTTGTTGCTCTCAATCGAGATCGATCTCCCATCAATACTTGAAAATTTTTCCTTATTACATATTTTCCTTTGTTTTAAGGACATTCATAGAATAACACTCTGGGATATTCAAGTCAATTCGTAACCCGGGGAAGCCCCCCAAGATTTTGGTTTTATAACCATCACCCCGACACAAACCGCTCAATCGGCCCCAACGACCTTCCCTGCTTCATGCTAATCGAGCTTACATGGAATCCCATTTGGGTTAGGGCTTTGTTGACAGGCTCGGATATACTTTCCAATTCGCGGATGGTGGATTTGCTTTCAGCGGTTAAATCAACTCTTATCTGCTTGCCGACGCTTAGAATCCTGCCGGCGATGTCACCCAGTCGCGATGTCGATACCAGGAAGAGGAACTCGGATGTTGTGATTTCATCATCGTTGATTATCTCAGTGGCTTTGTGCATCAACAACTCGAATATGTAACCTGGCAACCCCTTGCCGGGACGAAGTTCTGGCGCAGGTTACGGATTAGGTAATTGAAGAAACTAAAGCCCGGGAAGGGGTTCCCGGGTTACTACTCCCGCTCGTTTTCTTTGTTTGCCTGTTTCGTCCATTTTCTAATCCCCTTTTCCATATTCTTGATTGCCTTCCTTTGGTTATCGGTAACTCTTTCGGTTTCATCAATTGTTTCAGAGATGCCTGACAGAGTTTCGCATACAGACTCGGCAAACCTGGCTCCCGCGTCAGGGATATCATCAGCTTCCAGCACGGCATCCTGAGCTCTCTTTCTCCAGTATTTCCAATCGTTCTTTTTTCTCAAATGAGTTTAATTTCCTTGCCAATGCAGGGAACCCATCACTCGTTCAAATCGCGGAGGGGTTCGTTGTCAGTATCGTCATCCGGTTCGGGATGGCCTGAAACTACGCTTTCGGGAATGTTTTCGATGATTTTGGCTATCTGAATCGCCATTTTTATATCAGGATCGAGCTTTTCCGATTTCCTGGCTTCACCAAATCGTCTGATGACTATTACAAACGGATTAATGCTCATTCTCAGCAGGTCGTCATCCATCATGTTATGTTTGATTTCATCCGTAAAAACAGGCAGTGCCAGTTCGCCATACTGGCCATAGACAAGCATCTTGGCGTCAAAGTAAACATCTCCGGTCAGAAGCCTGTCATCAATAAGGGCCATCGATGACTGCAGGTCCTCGGTAAATGTCTTGATCTCAATATTAATTTTGTGCTCTTTCTTCAGGTGAACCGCGACGATATGCTTTGGGTCAATCAAGCCGGATGGCGAAACCCATTCGTAGATATGAACCATGTAACCGTCAATCTCAGATTTCTCGATTTGTTTATAGTCTTTCAGCTCTTCCATGACATTAACCTCCGCGTCAAATTACAGACATTAGGTATTATATCATTTCTTAAATCTTAATGAACCCAATTGTACCTTAAAGATTCGAAGATTGCAGCTTTTGGGCAAATACCGGGATATGATTATGGTATACATTTTAGGCTCTTCAATAAATCGTGTGGGTTGAGTTTAGATTAAGTAAAAAAAGGGGAATGTCCCAACAAAGTGAATAAACACCGTATAAATAAGGAGTTACAGCATAGTATATTGATAACATCAGATTTGAAGCATCATGTGGACGTACCCCGTTATCGGGGAATGCCCCTTTTTTTACGGTAGGGCAAATAACCCACACAGTTTATTGAAGCGCCCTTAAAGTTGATATATACTTTAAAAGTCGCTGGCGGCTTGTATTTGATATTTCTAATTCAATGATTTCGAGGTTTGAATGATAAACTCCAACATAATACGAACGTGCATTACCGTTCTGCTTTTTGTTTTCTGTCTCGCTGGTTTTACCTCTGCCAAGCAGCATCACCGTATCACAAGCGAAGATTCGAAAGGTATCGTCAAACTCATAAATCCAGCTGTTACCGGTTCGCTTATGATGATGGAGATTCCGGTCTGCCTTGACGTACTCGGCGGTTACGCGTATGTGCTGACCGATAAATCCCTTAACGTGGTGGATGTCGAGCCGGTTTCGGAGATTAATCTCATCTCCACAACCGCGACATGCGCGAATCCGATTGGTGTAGCTGTAATTGCGGATTATGCCTATGTCCTCTGCCCCGGCAAAGGAATCCAGATGTTTAATATCTCTGATAAAACAAAACCGGTTTTAAAAAATACTCTGGGCGGATTGAATCCCGTTGATTGCACGGTCATTGATAATACCCTTTTTGTGGTATCCCGTGATGATGATTCCGGAACAGGCTGGCACAACAGTATTAACGCTCTGGAACCTGATAGACAGTCCGTTAAGCAGCTTTTCTCTGTTGATGGCCGGATACTGGCATTCGATTGTGACAGCAAAGGGATTTATGCTCTTTGCGAAATGAAATCTGACAGCGCGGACGGTTTGAATCTGGTTGCTTTCAACTTTGACGCTGGAAAGCTCAAAATTATGGGCGCTCTGGAAAGCATAAGCGCTGATGTTAATTCCGCGATGATTGATGGCAATATCCTGTACGCAGTCGATTCATCTTTCGGCATTTTCGCATACAATGTGGAAGGTGGCACTCCTAAACTTTTAAGCAAATTGAAACTGAAGGGTACTCCGTGTGACATTGATATTTACTCCGATGCCGCTTTTGTCTGCTGCCAGTCAGGCGGTCTGATTATTGTTGATATCTCCGATCCCTCTAATATGAAAATTAACAACAAAGCTGTAACGCCGGGTAAAATACTTGACGCTGTCGCGGGTGGCAAACTTGTTTACACAGTGGATGATTACGGTGTCCAGATAGTCAAGTTGCTGGACTAAGATAAGAGAGAGAACAGTTCCACTTTTTTTTCGCTTACTTCTGTTGTAGAGTTAATTATGTTAGAAGAATATCTCATACAGTTTAATCCTGTTGTACAGGCTTTATTTGGCACCTTGTTCACTTACGCATTAACAGCAGCAGGTGCCGCACTTGTCTTTTTCGTAAGAACCATAAACCAGAAACTGATGGATTGCAGTTTGGGATTTGCAGCCGGAATAATGATCGCTGCCAGTTACTGGTCTCTTTTGGCACCGGCAATAGAGATGTCAAGAGGTACCTGGCAACCCGCAGCAATAGGATTCCTCATTGGCGGTGCATTCCTTTTCCTGATAGATAAAATTCTTCCCCACCTTCACCTGGGTTTGGACATCGAACATGCGGAGGGAATTAAAACCAAGTGGCAGCGAAGTGTATTGCTTGTTCTTGCTATTACTCTACATAACATACCGGAGGGTCTTGCTGTCGGAGTGGCATTTGGTGCCGTGGCACACGGAATGGAATCAGCGACGATCGGTGGAGCGATTGCCCTTGCCATTGGAATCGGAATACAGAATTTCCCGGAAGGGATGGCTGTCGCATTCCCCCTGCGCCGGGAGGGATTCTCACGGACGAAAGCATTCATGTATGGGCAGGCATCGGGCATTGTCGAGCCAATCGCTGGAGTGATTGGAGCAGCGCTTGTAATTTCGATGCGAGCCATACTGCCTTATGCGCTCGCATTTGCCGCGGGTGCGATGATTTTCGTTGTCGTTGAGGAACTGATTCCTGAATCACAGCGAAATAATAACGCTGACCTGGCCACCATGGGAGCGATGGTCGGTTTCGTGGTCATGATGATTCTTGATGTCGCACTGGGATAAAATAGGACAACTCAGCAATAATGCTGAAAGACAACAACCCCGCTTTTTTAAAACCATCCTAAAGCCAGTATTCATGCCCAAACAAAAAGGTGTCTGACCCGATTAATTTAGGAAATGATGACACATACTTGGAAAATACTAACGGAATAACTGTCAAACTAATTTCATAAAAACTATTGTGTGCAAATGCGAAGTATAACCACCTAAGTTAGTGCCATTAGGGACTGACCCCTTTACCGAACTTCGTCCCGGCAAGGCGTTACCGGGTTGCATATTCCCTTTCTTTGGAATCTGAGATAATTTCAAGAGAAACTTTTTAATTAAAATCTTGAACTGATAACAAGTATTCTTCGCTGATTACCAGACTACCCATATTATCATTGTTAAGTATCACTGTCGAAATGTTTATGTCTGACATATTCATTGAAAGGTTACACGCACCTGGCAATGAATGACCTGAGCCTGAGTTATCGAATTGCTTGCAACCTTGAATATATGTCTCACCGTTAATTTTAAGAACAATATATTCGATCAGTTGAGCATCATCATAACCAAAGATAAAATCGACATTAGAACTCTGAATCTCATCGCTGAGTTTATTAAAATTTTCTTTGATGATCATGAACTGTCCACTGCCCAATAATTCGTCAAAACTCCCGGGTAAATAATTATTCATATCAAAGAACTTAGTCGTCATTTGCATTAGAATTGAAGTCATTGCACCACATTTAGCATAAAGAAGGCGTAAATGACTATCCTCAACTTCATAAACGCCCTTCTTACCGTTGGCTATCGATGAATATCTTTTCATCTTTTCTGGATCAGGAAAATTCCTGCTGTTAGAAAAATCGGGTGGAAAGCGTCTTCCCCTTTCAGTCCATAAACCTTCTGTTTTTCTCTTCGTTTTATTGTTCATTCTTCTAGTAACAATCTCAAATTCGAAGTTGAAAATGTCTTTGAGTGTGTAATTGTAAGGCGGGTTACTCTTAACATCATATCTGAATGAACCGAGGTCCAACTGTTCAAGTTGTTCCCCATTATCAGATATCCTGACTGGTTCAGAATTATACAGATCCACTGGCCACCAGATTGTGAATCCGCTGGTTATCAATTCCTCAGCATTTAATGGTAAACTGCCTGTCGCCTCTCTATACAGAACAAAATTTCTTCCCAATAATGTAATCAGATTAGACTGTTTCCAACTTTTTAGAAGGTAATCATCATCAATTTCAGGTTCCGTCAGTGGATTCCGGACCGTTTCCATAACCTGATTTACAGGTGAATTTGTGACAGCACCTGAATCTTTTTGCGGTTGTACTATAATATCCCCGGATTGAAAGGGGCAGCCTGTAAACAATATCATCATTGATATTATTATTATAACTAATTTAAATCTCATTTTTTTCTCTCCTTATGTATTAATTAATAATAATGCTCAAACTAACATTTTATCAAGGATCAGCAGGGCAATCAAATGCTGCTATACAGCATTCGGGTTCGCCGTAGGCACAATCTGAACCAAAGAAACAATGTTCCTGGTCACAGTCTTCTGGTGATACTAATATTGCCTCAAATCCTGCAATGCAGACCCAATTATCATCGCATGGTGCTATTTTGAAAATAAGCGGACCACAAGTTGGCGCTACAAGACAATCATATGGTATGGTAGCTGGGCATGTTCCTCCATAACAACCTGCAGTCTCACAACTAAACTTATGTGGTACGTACGAACAATCATACCATTCTCCATTGTAATAGCACAACACCTTGTTCTCTGCCCCCCAATCCCACTCACAGTCATGAGCAGAACAGCATTCGGCATTAACAGAACTTAGTGGAAATGCAAGTGAAATGGCAAATGTCATAACAATCAGTAAAAGTAATCTGTATGCCATTTTCACTCTCCTTTTTTAAAGTATAATTTTAAAAATTAAATCTACTTAATATATATCATTTATCGTTGTCAAATGCAAGATAAACTTTTGGTTACATTATAATTTATTACAGCGGTGTCCGACACCTTTTTCCTTTTTGATACCTTTTTATTTTTCACCCATAACCTTGCAGACTCGGTAATGGTACTTCGATAAACGCGGATGGGACGGGGCTGTTGAAAAAGTCTGAATTTGTAACCCGGGAACCCTTTCCCGATAAAACCCCGGCGAGGGGACGCCGGGTTACAATTCACACAACAACCTCGCCCATTTCATCAGGGAACATATCTTTAGTGTATAGCGATACCGCATCCAGTGTCAAGGTGTCTGACACCGGTAGTTAAACATCCATTCGCGACTCCCACCACCAAATCTTGAACTTTACCGCCGTAAAGGTTATAATGTTATCAATTACTAAAGATGTAGCAAAAATTGTTTTGCTCTAAAAAAAAGCAACGAGGTGTGAGAATGAGATTAATTACACTTACAACCGCATTAACAGTTATACTGATAGCATTGGTGGGGTGTTCGAGTGGAGGCGGTAATTCAGTAACCGCGAATATTCCGAATGATTCCAGCGGCAGTATTCTTGATTCACTGCCGGTAATCGCGTTTGATGGTGAAAGCGCTATCGGATTATTAGGCGCGTACAGCCTGGTCATTTCACCTGATACTGCAAACGCTGAGCTGATTCCCATGCGATCAAGTGCATTAGGGGAATCATTCATAGTCAGCGGTGAGGCGTTTTTCACGATGTCTCCGTGCACAGACTGCCTTCAAATTAATAACATAGCTCTCGATGTTGATGGCAATATTGTGCTGGGCATGTCGGTTAAACACCCATTCCCGAAGGGTGATACGCTAAAACCGCCATCAGCGATGAACCGTCTCGACCTGGACGTTTTCGACCTTGCCCTACTGGTCAATCCGCTTGAAACAACCTCGACACCCTACACGCTAACCGGCGTGGATGTTTTCCCGGGCAATCTTGTTAACGCTGACGGTTATTCAACGGAACTAGGGAGTGTCATTGGGGATGATTCAGCTCTGCCATATAAAATTTGTTATGAAGATGAAAACAATAACAGGTTCGAGATGGGGTTAGACTATCAGCCATTTGATATTGTTCTCTCAACCGGTCCCGAATTTGCATTCGACCTCTTCCTGACAATGGGCTATGGCGCAAGCGCTAAAAAACCTCAACGGCTGATTCCAACTTATTATGTCCCTGAATATAACCGGAAATCCGCATGGAAAGTTGAGGTTACTCCTCCAGAGGGCGATGATCCGCCAACTATGGGCAATACGTGGGACGATATGGATTCATCAGCCCTGCATACCGTTGCAATAGATATTTACGATTGGAATCACGGCGCGACAATCTCACCCGATTATCCTGATCCGGCTAATACTGACCAGATTGCCGCTCAATCGGATGTTACCTCTGTAACAGTTGAGGTACCCGGAATGACAAGTTCCATTGTAAATGCATCCACAATAGATACCACATCGAACGGCTGGGATGATCCGCTCACATACACCGCGTCATTCGCCAATGAGAACCAAATTCCCGCGGGTGAATACTATGGTTTAGTCAGGATTACAGATTCACGAATTCCGGGAGAGTCAATAATCGGTGGAGAGACTGACACGCTTGTTCACACGCCCGATGGAATCCTCCTTGAATGGTATAACATTCCCGAGTTCACCACATACCAGATTTTCACAGCGACAGTAGTTGTCGGTGGCGTGCCCCCACAGATATTCTCAATCGATCCGGACAATGGGTATCTCAATTGTATTATACCCGATGTGCTAATAACAGGCCAGGACTTCGATTCGGATGCTGAAGTAACACTGACACTAAGCACAGGAGGAACTCCTGTTGATGCTTTGGATGAGGTTGTTGATCCGGGCGGCACTACCATCACATGCACACTTGATCTCGATTCAACATTTTTTGAGATCGGCCTTTACGATGTAACTGTGACAAATCCAACTTCAACTCTTTCGGACACACTCGTTGAAGGCTTTGAGGTTCTTACGCCACCGGATATTGAATTTGAAAATGAAGTTCAGCCGTTTAACCATCCGAACTGGGATGAGTTCAGTCCATGTATATCACAGGACTCAACTGGACGGTTAATTGCGTTCTGGCATGCGGATACACCAACTATTTCAGCAGATGTTCCCGGACGCTCATATAATGGAACATCCTGGAGTGGCGGAAGCAATGTTTTCGGGACATCCGCTCCATACAATAGATTCGACGTGTTGAAGATTGCGCCTAAAACCAACGGGGGCACTTTTGTTCTGATAAACTTCGTATGGGAAACACTTGTGGCACAGGCTACGGACTATGGCGCGTTTGGCGGCGGTTATGTCTTCAATTACCCCGGACGCAGCTGGCATCTGGAGATGATGGTCGATGCATCAGGCTATGGTTACGGATGCGGCGACCGAAATGGGAATATCGTTTTCCAGAAAACTCCCAATCCCAATATTCCGGGAAACAGTACGACACGTACGATAGCTCCCGGACGCTTGTCTCACGTTAGATCCTGGGGACTGGATTCCAGCGGACTGCTTTACCTTGCATTCCTCGACACAGGACTCAGCAATATTCAGCTTTCTCACGGTACTGACAACACGAATATCAACTGGACAAGCCCGATTATAGTCTTCGAGGATTCAAACTACGATGATGTCCGCGATCCGAGTGTGCATCTGGTTGGCGATGTCATTCACCTCAGTTTCCTCAGGCATGATATATCATCCGGTGATTATGAACTGTGCTATACACAGGCGGATATAAGCGATCTGAATTTCTCAACACCAGTTGTGGCGGATAGTTTAGCAACACCGATCGAGGATGCTCATATACAGGCGGGAACATATTTCGACGCGTCGGTGGTTGCGATTGCCTACCAGAAGCAGAATACCGCTTTTCTTGTCTATTCTCACTGCAACGGGACATACTGGAACGAGCCAATCGTGGCTCAGGAGACATATTCAGCGACAGAGGATTGCGACATGGTTTTCCTTGAGCAAACAGGCAGCCTTCCCCAGGATTTTATACTCATCTGGACACAGGATATAGGCGGCGGGAATCGCAACATTGTCACAAGGATGGGGCATTTCACAGAATAAAGGGGACAGCGCCCTTTTATGTCGCTGATTATATATGCTTTCGCGGACAATCTCGTTTACGTTTGCATGCTCCAGTACCGATTTGATCGACATCCTTGTAAGATATATCCTGAATGTCGATTCGCGGTATTCCAAGCATGCACTTAGCTTATAACTTCAGTCCTGATCTGTCAACAAAAAGGGCGCTGTCCCCTTTTTGAGGAAATTCCACACTACAGCAGCGGCAAATACTTCCTGCTTCTGTTAACCGTGTCAAACGCGAATACTCGTCCGCCCAGACCGATGTAAATCAGCTCATCTATTCCATCGTTATTCAAATCATGTGATGCCATGCTTTGACCGATGGGGTAAAACTCATCATGCGCAATCATCATTAAATGATTGCGGAATCTGCCGTCCACTTTTGGCGTGTACAGAGTCAGCCATCGTCTGGACTGCATGGCTTCATCGGTGATTATCGCAAGCGATTCCTCATCCGGCGATGTGAATCTGCCCCACGCCGTGGCAAAAACCAGCCCTTCCGGCAACAGGCGGCATTCCGATGCTCTTTCGAAATCATCACCGCTGAATTGAAGCGCCGTTATTTTATTGAAAAAGTGCCCGGATGAATGAGTGATTTGCGTGTAGTAGAGCGAATCGCTGTTTGGTGGCGCTTCAATAAGCGTAATTGAATTCCCCTTTGCAAGAGGCCTTTCGGCGTAGGAGCCGTCATCGCGGCGCATAATCGCCCAGATTGCCTGATTGTAGTTGCCATCGCGCGTTTTGCGCAACGTTATGATTTCATCTTTGCCGTCTTTGTTGGTGTCATCGACAATCAAATCCAGCACCGGCGCGGGGATTATTGCGTAGCTTTCCTGCCTGACACTATCCTGCTCGATGAAATAAACGATTATCTTGTCAATCGCGCTTTTGGGTGATAATTCGGTTCTCAGCGATGGCACAACGATTTCCAAACTGCCGTTACCATCCATGTCCGCGAGCGCGATTTCCTCCTGGCGGTCATCCGGAATCTGGCATGGCGGGAAAATATCATTGGCGAGTCCATTGGGTGTAAGGACGCCAATCCATTCGTGTGAATCGCTGTCAGACCAGTGCAGTACGACATCGTCAAGACCATCGCCGTTGACATCGCCGGCTTTGATATTCGAGACTCTTCCCTTAAACGAAAAATTCCTCTTGCCGGATGTAATTCTTTTTTCACTGATCTCAGCGAAGTTAAGCTTGAATGTGCCAAGCGATTGGGCGGATAGGTTTGAATGTACATGAACAAGCAGAAAGTCCGTCTTCGAGGGCGAGGAAAAATTGCCTGGAATTATGTATTTCAGTTGATACCGCGTTTCGGGTTCAGCATCAGCGAGGATATCTGATCTCTCAAACGCTGGGTCGCTTTCATCCAGCATGAAGATATTGTCGCTTCCGCCGGCAAGAAGGAAAAACGAGATGATTGTCAGAATAATAACTTGCATCGTGTCACCGTGAAAAGGGACGGCATTATAAAACATCAAATATTAAGTCTGATTAATAATATCATGAGACAGTTGCGAAAAGAAATTTCATGCGTTGCCTGCCCCTCTTTAATCCCTCTGCGAGCGGGGGGAGATGTTTTACACACTTGTAAACTTTTATCCGATCCACCTACAAACGGGGGAGACAATTTATTCCTACCCGCTGTTTTGTCCACGGACATGGTTTAAACATTGTCGGAGGGAGGGTTGGGGTGGGGGTATCTTATTACGGTTCCCTTGGTCCCCTGTCAAGAAACGGAAATTCCCGGGTGCCGCCCACACATCGCGTCTTTTTGCGATTTGTGGGTGATTACTGCCAAGTCCAGCAATTTCACCCATAAAGCCGAGACGGCTGTATGGGCGGCACCCAGCGTTTTGAATCAAATTGACGTTTTCAGAGAGACTTTAACAAGGCGTTATGCAAAACAATTACGGTTCTTTTGGACCCCTGTCAAGAAATGGAAATTCTTTGATTACCGCCGGATGGCTCATGAAATCCGCCAGGGCTTCCTCCCATGGCCGCAACGGCGGGAATCCTCTTAACTGCCAGTAAAACGAATCGAGGACTGAATACGCCGGACGTTTTGCCGGTGTGGGATATTCCTCAGTTGTCAAAGCGTTTACTTTCGTTTCGCGATTGGCTATTTCGAATATTTTCCTTGTGAATCTGCACCATGTCGTTGGTTCGGGATTGCTTATGTGATATGTGCCGTAAAACGGTGTGTTTATCAGTTGAACGACAGCCTGCGCAAGGTCGCTTGCGTACGTCGGCCTGCCCCATTGGTCATCGACAACGCCGATTTCCTTTTTTTCGGCGGACAGTCTCAGCATCGTTTTCACAAAATTGTTTCCTTGCGCTCCGAACAGCCACGATGTCCTGATAATGAAATGTTTGCTGATAAGATGCCTTACAATCTGTTCGCCCATCAGTTTTGATTCGCCATAGACATTCAACGGTCGAGTCTGATTATATTCACGGTACGGTTTATCAGAGCAGCCGTCGAATACATAATCAGTTGAGATATAAAGCATGATTGTGTCGAAATCCTGGCAGGCGATTGCGAGATTTTGAGTCCCGATTGCGTTAACCTTGAAAGCCTCCTCCTGATTCGTTTCACAAGAATCGACATTCGTAAACGCCGCCGCGTGGACAACTAAATCCGGCTGAAATAGCGTGAAATTGGCAAGGACATCATCGGGATTCGTGATATCCATTTCCTCAATATCCGTTGGCATGATATCGAAATCATTTTGAAGAAGGTCAACCAGTTCCACACCAAGCTGCCCTTTCGCTCCGGTAATTAGAACTTTGGGACGGGAATCCTGCTCCTTGAGAAAATTAATCTCATCAGGTTCGCTTTCATAGCCTATATTCGCGGATGAGTCGCGGGATGATGACGGTCGTTCGAAAACATCATCTTCATCGCTAAAATTATCTTTTCCCGCTGAATGAAATGAATCGGTCACATGGCACCTTTCGAGTGTATGGAAAGACTGCATACTGGATTAAAACTTTATTTTAACGAATATTGCTCTTCAGGGCAATGAAAAGAATTTTTAATGGGTTTTGGAAATCATCAACTACACATATCCTGTTTGTGCTGCAGGCATCCTGCCTGCATCTTGAGATGTAATATAATGTCTAAATATATGCAGGCAGGATGCCTGCAGCACAAAATTAAGTGCTATTTCATTATACATGCCAAACATGGATTCTTCAAAAAGCGCCACGCTTTGCATTTTCATCGCTCAGATGATATAATTCCTCACTCTGATTTACAAATTATCCGATTTATCGGATAGTTTTTGTATGCGTTTTTACCCCGTGGGACGGGGATTTTTTAAGCCTTTAGTCAGTATGACGAGTGTGAAATGACTGTAACAAAAGTGCCGGATTTAACAACCGTAATGGATGACAGCAGGGTCAAGATTATGCTTGAGGCGGCTGATCGCCAGATGGAAGAGCTGGGCTATACTGAGCACGGCGTCCGTCACGCTTTGATTGTCGCAACAAGGGCAAAGGAAATCCTGACTGAGTTCGGGTTTTCACAAAGACAGTCGGAACTTGCCGCGATAGCCGGATATCTTCATGATGTCGGCAATCTTGTTTCAAGGATTAATCACGCTCATTCCTCCACCTTTATTATCTATCCGGTACTGATAGATCTGGGTTTTGATTACGATGAGACATTTCAAATCATGGGGACAATAGCGAGCCATGAGGACGAGGACGGCATCCCTACAAATCCCATGGATGCGTCGGTTGTTATCGCTGACAAATCGGATGTTCATCGAAGCAGGGTCAGGGAATGGGACCCTCTGACAAAGGATATCCACGACAGGGTGAATCTTGCGGCGACATCGGCAAAACTGGTTTCAGACAAGAATGCGATGAGCATTACGCTGGATATTACCATTGATACATCGATTTCATCTGTCATGGAATACCTTCACATTTTCCTTGGCAGAATGGATATGTGCCTGAGCGCGGGGAAGCTGCTGAATGCGCAGTTCCAGCTTATTATTAACGGCGTTAAGATGTATAAGGAAGAAGTATTTACGGATTTGTCAACCGAGGATAAAGAGAATTCGGTTTCATAGATATTGTTCTAATTAGTTGATAATTATACACAGGGAAGATATTCCCGGAGGCATATAGTGAGTGCAGCGAAACGAAGATACTGGTTTTGGGTGTTAATAATCCTGGTAGCGCTTTTCTGTGTTGTGGTTCCGGGTGTGCGCTACAAGAACGAAACCAACAAACTTCAAAGTCAGGTTAAAGCTGGCCTGATAACAGAGGATGAGGCGAAAGCGTCATTTATAAAACTGGGACTTGACCTTGCTGGTGGAGTTGACTTGCTTTATCAGGCTGACCCGCCGCCGGGCAGTGATACTGTCACGCAGGACCAGATGAATGGCATTGTCGAGACAATTCGACGGCGTATCGACCCGGAGGGTATCAAGGAAGCCGTTGTCCAGCAGATTGGCGATACGCGCTTGAATATTCAGGTTCCTGGTGAGACTGATCCCGAACGCATCAAGAAACTCATTGGCAAAACAGCGCTTTTACTGTTCATCGATGCTCAAGAGGAACCATGGCATGAGGGGGATAATGTTATTGTTCTTCGCGAGGGTGAGGAAACCCCAGAGGATGTGGATGCTGAAACTACTGACGGTGATGAACTGACCGGGGATGAAACTGAAACTAATGCTGAGGATGTGGCTGCTGATGAGGAAACCCCACCACAACGCGAATCCGTTACTCGATATGTCGAAAAAGATAAGGTAATACTTGAGGGTTCGATGTTGAAATCCGCCACAATTGGAATTGGCCAGTATGGTGGTTATCAGATTAACATCGAGTTTGACCGTCCGGGTGGACGCATTTTTGCCGAGTACACTGCGCATAATGTCGGGCGATACCTTGCTATTGTCCTTGATAACAAAGTCTTGTCATGCCCGGTTATCAACAGCATGATTCCGCATGGAAGAGGATACATTTCCGGTGATTTCTCGGCTATGGAAGCGCAAGACCTATCAACGCTTTTGCAGTCCGGTTCACTGCCGGTTCCACTCTCCATTCTGCAAAGCAGAGCTGTGGGACCCAGTCTCGGAAAGGAATCAATCGATTTATCAATTAAAGCGGCAATGATCGGACTTATTTTTCTAATGATTTTCATGATTTTCTATTACAGGCTTGTGGGAATAATGGCTGACCTGGCTCTTATCTTCTACGCTTTTGTTTTCGTTGGACTTGTAAGCGCGTTTGGAATAACTCTGACTCTTCCCGGAATCGCCGGATTTATCCTGTCGCTGGGAATGGCGGTTGACGCTAATGTAATTATCTTCGAGCGCATAAAAGAGGAGTTGAATTACGGCAAGACATATCGAGCCGCTATTGAAGCCGGATTCGTTCGTGCCTGGCCCGCGATTCTTGACGCAAACGTAACTACTCTTATTACCGGACTTGTCCTCTACATGATGGGCAGCGGTACAATCAAGGGATTCGCGGTTACTCTCAACCTGGGAATTCTGGTCAGCATGTTCAGCGCGCTTATTGTTACAAGAAGTCTGATTTACATCTGGAGCGGAACGAAAGCAATACAGAAACCGTTCCTGTTCGGTTATGGCGTGCATGGCGGTGAAAGCGACTAATGCATAACAAGGGGCTTAAGCCCCTTGTCTGATTTCTTATTTTAAATAATGTGAAGCATGTAACCCGGGAACCCTTTCCCGGGGTATGGCAGGAACCCCCGGCGAGGGGACGCCGGGTTACAATTATAAATATAGTGTAATACATGCAAAATGCATGTTCGTGGAGAATTCACAAATGAATATCGATGAAATGAAATTCGACATAGTTGGTAACCGCAGGATATGGTTCACGATATCAGCCGTGATAATCATTCTGGGAATCATTTTCATGATAAGGAATGTGGCGACTGACCCGGTCAACCATTCACCGCTCAGGCTTGGCATTGATTTCGCTGGTGGCGCGATTATCCAGCTTCAATTCAACAAGAATGAAGCTGATATGAGCAAAATAGGCAGCGAGCAAATTTTCAAAATCGTTGACTCGATTACCAAAAAATCGCCTCAGATTCAGATAACTGATAATCTGGAAGGCAAGCTTGTTCATATTCGAGCTGACCATTCGCTGATAGTCGAAGAAAACCGCAAACATCTTAGTGAAATACTAACAAGCGAAATTGGCGCACACACTGAGGTCATGAGCGAGGAAATAACACCGGTTATTTCTCATGAATTGATTGCGCTTGCGTTAAGGGCGTTGTTCATCGGATCCCTGCTGATTCTACTGTACGTTACACTTCGAATGAGCTTCGATTTCGCGCTTTTTGCTGTAGCGGCATTGATCCACGACCTTTTGGTTTTGATGGGTATTTTCGCGATTATGCAGATTGAGATTAATTCATATTTCGTTGCCGCCGCGCTGACCGTTGTCGGATATTCAATCAACGATACGATAGTCATCTATGACAGAATACGGGAGAATTCGAAAATTCACCGCGCGCAGCCGTTTGACAAGGTTGTTAACCTATCGCTGCTCCAGACAATCGCGCGGTCAATAAACACATCTGTTACAACGCTGTTCACAATTCTGGCGCTGTATTTCTTCGGTGGAGCGTCAATCAAGGATTTCACTTTCGCTCTTGCAATCGGAGTTCTGACAGGATCATATTCATCCATATTCACAGCCTCACAGATGCTTGTCAGTTACAGATTATTCAAGGCGAAAGGCCGTATGATTAAAGCTGAGGAAACCCTGAAACCCGAGGATTTCGAGGAAAAAGACACCATTGATGCGGGATCTCAGGTTTACAAACAGCAAAGCACAGCCGCGAAGAAAAAACGCAAACGTCGTTATTGATTTTGGTTACTTCACTGATTTCATGACCTTTTCAGCAAGTTCATTTTCAGCTTTTAAAGGCTTGAATCCTGTTCCGCCGTCGTGTACTTCATCGAAAGGCCTGAAAATGAATATTGCATGCTGACTGTCAAGTGCAACGTCAATTCGATATCGATAATCTTCGATAGGAGTAATTTCAATATTTTCTGGCTCCACAGTGTAGTTCATTTTTGTGATTGCCTGCTCAACAGTGCATTTGTTTTTCCATGTGAAAGATAAAAAATTATCTATGATTTTATTTCTTATCCATTCATCTGTCATTTGGCGCATTTCATCAAGTGGTATATTAGCGATTTTACCTTCTATCGACGTGAACATTGTTACTTCTTTTCCAGCGGGAATGGTTATCTTCTTCCCTTTTATAGCACCACCCCATAAAATGCCAAAAGCTGCAATTCCAAGAATAGTCTTTCCTGCTTTAGATCCTTGAGTTTTTCCAAATTCTTCAGCAAGTGAAATAGGCATCCCATAAGGAGGGGCAATACTAAATACTTCGATTTCCAGAGAACCGCTTCTACCCCAGCTCTTTCCTGCTTTGGCTTTTGTTATGCGACCAAAAACAGGTGTGTTTTTAACAAGGTACGTTTGACCCATCAACACAAGGTCTTCTTTGAGGAGGAACAGAATTTCATCACCGACAGCGTTGCGCTGAGAGTAAATCTCCTCAACCAGCACGAGTTCCAACGGTGTGCCGGCGGGTAGTATCAGGTCTTGTTTTTCAGGTGCTGGTGGTGCTATTTCATCGGCATTAACAAATGTTGCCGATTGGCAGAATGATATAGTTATAAATAGAAACATTATTACTAAGTTTTTATACATAATAATTCACCTCATGTGGATTCAAATAACATTATAGTAACTTGGCATTTTGTTTGCCAAACTAACGAATAAATGCCATAGGGTTCTTATTTAGAAAAATTTCCCGAGTAATTGACAGATCCCGACATTGTGCCACAATAATCACTATTAGCATCTACGACACCTGTGCCTGTTGTATTTCCATAAGTGGAACCAGGAGTTAAACTGACTCTTAACTGTATCTGCACAGTTAAGATTATATTCCCGCAATCGTAAGTCCAAGAAAATAAGGTTTCATTCTGCTGTAGTGTCAATGTTTTACCATCATAGCTCCAAGAGACAAGCTCACCATTCAGAACTACTGTATTTGTAGTAATCGTACATATGTAAACTCCACTACCAGCTACTGGAATAGTTTCACCTGATCCAGATAATGAACCAGAACCACTATATGTATATACCCAAGTACCCTCAAGCCCTGCAAGATTTCGGTCTCCGCTTGGTAAAGTTGGGGCGCCTCCACCACCGCCACAGCTTATTGATACAAACAACATTCCAGTTGCCAGAAGTAATAGAAGTCGTTTCATGACCTTCCTCCATTATTGGTAAGGATAAATGAATTTTGACAGATACAGTATATTACTTTCAAAATGGAATGCAAGTGTTTCGGGGTTGTTAATAAGTTTTATGGTAGGGGCAGGTCCCTGTGCCTGCCCTGAAGATTGGCATAAATAAAGGGCAACCACAGAGAAAGTGTCACAGAATCCACATTTTCTGTCATCCTGAGTGAAGCGAAGGATCTATTCTTGACAATGCGAATTATTCTCATCAGGTTTAATCATCAACACCGCAACTTATAGATTCTTCGCTGCGCTCAGAATGACAAACTTTTTCGCTCATCAGGAGTTCTGAGACACTTTCCAGGGGGTTGCCCTTACAATCCTGAAGGAATCGACTTCTTTAACAAACCGGAACGGTTGTGTTCCCGGGAAATAAAATTCTAATCCCAGACTGTTACTTCCAAAACGCCTTCGTCCTCGATTACATCATTCTCATGATCGACAAACTCACCGATTCGCACATGGTAGAAATATGTGTTCGGTGCGATATATGCCGGAATCCATTGTGTTAAATCGAATTCCATTGTTTCTAATGGATCGAGAGTGAAATCGATTGGATTCGCAACGAGGTATCCCGGAGGAATTACGGGACCGTAGAAACTTCCATTGGGCATTTCGAATGAAGCCCATATTTGAGTATCAATCGGTGTGTTGTCCAGGTTCTCAATTTTCAGGTGATAATTGAACGTACCGCCATCTGAATAGCGAATGTAATTTGGCAGATTATAAGGCGCTATTTCGATTACAACTCCCTCGGTCTGCGGATTTGTTATTTCGGGAACGTCAAGGCTGTGCTTGGTCCAGAAGGCATCGTATATTTCATCGTAATGAGGGCATCCGTTTGTGATGTCATCATCGTCATCGTCGATGAGCAGGTAGTCCGCGGCTTTTTCAGGGAAATAGGTTGTGTTGAAATAATTCGAGAAATGCCAGATATGATCTGTCAATTCGTTTCCTATATTTTCAGAAAGATTCCAGTTGGCGCCCGCAAGGATATTGCCCACGCAGTGGCTCTCGCCGTCACATTCAGGCGCTGGCCAGTGGCGTTCATTGTCAGACACGCGCCTGTATGTGTCAGGCCCGTACAGGTCGGGACCAATCATGGGTTGTTGTGTGATTCGATTGGCGAGAGTATCCGCGCAGGCCTCATGGAGCGCCCCTCCGGGATAGCCAATGTATATTTTCGAAACGTAAATATGGCCATACTCGTGTTCGATAATCGTCGGGCTGTCGCCGGTATTGGTGCAGATATCCCACGGCTGGAAGAAATGGATGCTTGGGTCGCCGCCGACATAAGCGTAAGCAGTGCATTCGCCATACTTGTCAACGAATGCAGGCAGCTGGAAATTCAGAAGGTCGAAATCAGGCTCAACTGACCAGAACCAGTCATGAGCAAGTGTTGCATATAAAAAAACATTCCTCTCGGCTGACAGGGAAAGCGTATCATCCAGCGCGGTTTCGCTGTAAACGCCGGCATCGTGCCAGTCCCAATAATTGAAGGGCGATGCTCCGCTGTCCCATGCGGGCTTTACATTTATCCACGGATTTACAAAAGTGAGGTTTCTCGCCCGTGTTTTTCTGTAGTAGTCGAATTCGAAAACGCCCATCATGTTTGTGTATGCTCTGCCGGAGTAGTAATGATCGTAGGAATAGAAATCAACCCGGACCCCATACATATCCACGACAACATTGTCATCCAATGGGCTGAACGGCTTAACCTCGCCGGTGATATGCCCGTCATGAATCCATCCAAATCTGTTCGGGTGAGTTTCAAGGATTTCGCCGTTTGACGCATCCACTAAAAATGAGGTGTTGTCGCGGTCGATTCGCCATGCCGGAATCAAAGCGCCGTCTTTTGCGTAATAGTATTTCGCGGATGAAATGAACTTGCTTTCATCATGGGAATCAGTCATGGCTAAAGCCGTTGATTCATCAATCGACCATCCACTTGAAGGTGTGTAATCTCGCCAAGTGTTAGCGCCAAAAGAAACTAGTTTCCCGCTTCTGCCGTAGATAATCCGCACAAGCGAATTTTCAACTTCGACGCCGTTGTACTCCTGGCGATATATCGCGATTCTCATCCCGTCATGAATCTCATCCCGTTTGAGAATCAATTCAGAGGATGCCACGCCGAACAGTTCAGGATGATTATTGACAAATTCAAGCGGTTGACCCACTGTAACACCACGACCCAGCGCGCGCGTGACTCGACCGATTTCATCCATGTGGGCAATCCAGTTTTCGCCGCCAACATTGGCAGATGTATTCCAGAATGAATCCTCAACCGGTTTGACAGTAATTGAACGTTTTGATTGCTGCTTGTCACCGGATGGCATAATCGGATTGATTGAATTTCCCGATGAACATGACAGAAATGCAAATGCGAATAAAAAGACAATAAGGATTGGAAGAGATTTTTTAATCATGGCCGGCTCCCTGAAAAGTGATGCGTTGACATTAATCCTCATAGTGAAATTATTAGTCAGCGAGGATATATGTATTACTAATATGTCATTTTACAAGGTTGGGGGTATTCAGGCAAGCTGGCATATCGAATCGTAGGGGTGAACCTTGTGTTCGCCCACTAGTGGGTTGCTCTGCATTTATGCCTAACCCTTCTGGGCGAACACAAGGTTCGCCCTTACATATTCAATATTTCATCAGTTGCGCTTTCGGGAACTTTGATACACATGCTGGGGTTGTCAGTGGCGGTCAGCGATATGCGCCCCTCATCATCCCATGTTATCTCGATTGCGCCGGTTGTGAATTCAATCATGTCGCGAGTTAGAATAACATCGTCGCTCATTTCAAGATGATGGTTCTCCCAGTCGAGTTCCACATTATTCGCTGATATTGCACATGGGCCGTTTATTAATTGAATCTGTTTTGAGGCGACAAGGCGCGATTCCTGTATGTTGAATTCAACACTGCCAAACACAAATTTTGATTCATACAAATCATCAATCTCAAGGGGAAACAACTCACCGCCGGATGGCATTACAACATTCGATGCTTTGAATTTGCCGTTGTCATCGAGCGTATAATGAAGTTCCATCGCGGGAGTTACCAGTCTGCCGCCTGTCGTATCAATCCTTAGGCATTGCCCAAACATATTTTCTGTTGGTTTTGTATCAGATGATTTTTGCGAATCCGCTTTGTCATTATCCAGCATGAAAATGAATTCAGCGCCGGCTGGAAAATTCCCTATTCCGTTTGAGGCGTCAAAATGCAGCAACTCAGTTATTACAGTGCATGAATCACTTTGTATTGTTGTTTCAGTTGCACTGTCGATTTTGTAGCTGTCGACATCGCTGGTTAATACAAGATGTTCAGACTCAATTTCCATTCCGTTCAGGTTTGCGTGGATGTTTCCCTTAATTGTGAGTTTATCCGTGAACGGTTTGCTGTCGCCTGAGCGATTGAAAAAAACAGACTCAGCTGTGCAGACAAACGATTTTTCGCCGCGCGCATATTCAACGGATACATCGCCGATTGCCTCCCATGAGCGGATGATATCCTCATCCCAGCGGATTTTGTTTTTCGCTGCGGTGATATCTATCCGCGCCTGATTGTTGGTCTCATCGGTCTGCGCAACAGCAATCGTGGCAAAGCATAATAAAAATAATATTGCAAGGAGATGTTTTTTTTTCATAGGCAAATATACATTTTCAGTTGCTGACAAGGCTGGGGCTGTCCGCGTTACAAATCAGTGTTTTAGTTTAGTTACGCATTACCCCGGTGAGGGGACACCGGGTTACATGTTTCAATTTACTCTAGTTGTCCGCGTTTCAAATTAACAACTTGCTAACCTGCTAACCTGCTAACCTGCTAACCTGCTAACCTACTAACCTACTAACTGTTTCCAACATTCGCGCCGGTTTTCTGCTCGAATTCATCAATCAGCGTGATATATTTCGCGCGAAGGCGTCCCTTGACTCGGTATTCATTGTTCTCAATCTGGGCGGGCATATTCGATACAAAATCGGAATTGGACATCCTCTCAAGCATGTCCCGACCCTCGTTTAGAAGAAATTCGCTGTCAACGATAATTTCACTTCGCCATTCTGTTATCTTGTCAACCCTTAGTCGAACAATGAAATAATCGCTGAGAATCACGATTATTTTAGCCATGTTGTCGGTGGATGAATCCTCAAGAATTTTATTGGCGCTATCTCGCGCCTGGCTGAAATTATCGTATGCCTGTTCCGCGATTACCGTGCTGATAGTGTTGCGCGACTCCTCAACCAGATAATAGCCATCCAGCATTTTTTCCAAAGCGGCGTCGGTAGCGCCTGATGTGGATATCATCGACGTTCCCAGTTCAGTCTCACGGACAGCATCAAGTGCAAGCTGTGTTTCAATTTGAGTCAATTTTGAAACAAGCCACAACCTGCGATCCTCCCACGTATCGGATTTGGGCAGCTCAACCGAATCAAGTGAACCGACAAGCGATTCAACCTGGACTTTTTTCTCCGATGTTGTTATTTCGCTGCGGATATAATTCAGCGCTTTGCAGGCTTTTATTGTAATTCCTATTTTTTTAAGATTATTCTCTCGGATATTTTTCGGTCCCGGTAGATTGAAAAAAAATGAACTGACAAGCTCAGTGGATTCAAGCGTGTTATAGGATAGATCGTCTTCACGCTGTTCAATCAGTTGGATATTGGCAGATGGATCATTGCTTGCCATAAGTGGTTTGAAATCGACCCAGTAATTTTCAAGTTCCAGCGCGATTTGTTTTGTCTCGGCGCGCGGCACCAGCGCGTAGCCGTGAAACAGATAGATTATAAGAGCCGCTATTACGGTCCCAAGAAGCATACGGGCGAACGGCGACATTTCAGCTGATGGCGCTTTTGGATACGTGTCATCATTGGTTGACGGCATGCGTCTTTTGGTTCTCGGCATTGGTTGTGTTGTTGCGGCATATTCAATTTCACCGTGATCTCTTGATGGCGGTGATGTGTCAGATGGATTATCCCACCTGAAAGTGCATGTTCCGATTGTTATTCTGTCGCCCGGTTTCAATCGAGCCCGTTTAATCGCCCTTCCGCCAATGAAAGTGCCGCCTGAATCCTCAGCGTCGTAAATCCAGAATGCGCCATCCTCCGGAACAATCCAGCAATGCTGCGATGCTATTGCCGCATCGTGCGAAAGGTCAACATCCGCGTACTCCCCGCCGAATGTCATGATTGTAGCGCCCATGTCAAGTTCATAACCCTTGTATGGCCCTGCAAGCCCGATAAGTTTCGGAGGAGTGTTTATTTCAGGCTTGCTGATATCATCGGATTCTCCGCTGTTCATCGGAACGGATATTATTTTCTCCAGAGCGACAGCGAATTCATGCGCGGATGAAAATCTGTCCTGCGGGTTTTTCTCAAGCGCCCTGCCAACAGTTTGATAAATACTGTCATCAAGTCCCGGTTTCTTTTTTTCAAGGCTGATGAAATCGTTCGCGACAACTTTCGCGATAACCTCGGGAACTGAATCGCCGCTGTAAACCGCCTCGTTTGCGATAAGTTCATGGCAGACAAGCCCGAGTGAATAGATATCGCTTTCAGCGCCTCCCTCCACACCTCTTGCTGTTTCCGGCGACATGTATCCCGGAGTTCCGGCTAGCTGTTTAGGGAACGGTTCACCCGCGCGATGCGCTATTCCGAAATCCATTATCTTCACGGCGCCATCGGTTGTAATCATGATGTTGTTCGGATTTATGTCGCGATGCACTATGCCTGAATTGTGGATATAATCCAGCGCGCGTGCGATTTCAGCGGTGATTCGAACAGCTTCCTCCGGCTCGAATTCCTTTCCGCTCGTGATCAGTTCTCTTAATGTGTGCCCTTTGAGGAATTCATACGCAATCCACGGTGTGCCATTTCCAATTCGCTGCGCGACTATTTTCACAATTCCGTCATGTTTCAATGTCGCGAGCATGTCGATTTCACGCTGGTAATGCGTTGCGACATCGATGCCCTCAACATGCGGCTCAGGAGTTTTCAACGCTACCAGCTTTCCGCTCTCGTTATCGAACGACTTAAACACAGTGCCGGTTGCGCCTCTGCCGAGTTCCTTTATTTTTTCAAAACGTTCCATTTCTAAATTATGATTAAACCATGTCCTGATTCAGACATATCATGTCTTGAAAGACATGCACTGAAAGGATGCTCACTTATATTATACGATACCGGATATATTATATCGGTATTAATTGCAAATGAAATAAGTTCCAACGAAACTAGTTTCAGCGAAATAAGTTTCAGCGAAACTAGTTTCAGCATTTATTCAGGGGGCTTGTTGCCAGTGTTGTTTTTTCCGGTTGCCTGCGTCTCCACTGTGTTATCCCACTCGATGTTTTGGGCGGGTTCGGATTTCTTCTCATGCATCAGTGTGATGTTATGAATCTCATCTAATATTTTTTCAATCTTTTTTTCAATATCATGCATCTCATTGAATTGTTCAACCAGCGATTCAAGCAATCCCTCATCCTTGATTGCCATTCTCTTTTTCAAATCAAACACTTTTTCGCCGAGACGGGTCAGCACCTCGCGGCGCTGCATGTCAAGCCCCTTGAGATCGATTTTCAACCGCGCAAGATTCGCGGTCCTGCGACCCTCAAACGAAAGTTTTTGGCCAAGTTTATTTATCGATTCCAGCAAATCATCCAGCGATGACATTTTTATTTTCCTTTTCAATAGCGCACGATACATATAACGTGCCTATTATATCAGATAACCGGGCATGGGGTGAGGTTCGATGCGGTTGATTATTTGCCCGTGTGGATTTATGATTCTATATGAGTTTTAATTCAAGAAACCCATTCGGAGGAATAACAATGCGATACATATCAGCAATTTTGCTCACATTTGTTTTTATTCTTGTAACAGGCTGCGGAGGCGGCAGCGATGATGGCGGGTTCACGCTTCCACCATCAACACATGATTTAAGCGGCCTTGAGGGCACATGGACAGTTAATCTGAGTTTCACCGGTACACTCAACACACCAACCGGCCCGTCGCCCATTTCAGATTCCGGCGTCGGAACATGGGTTATCTCATCAATCGGCATCAATTCAGGATTCCCTCTCGAATGGAGCTACAACGGAACAACTCTTTACATTCAATGGGAATCAACCGCGGGTGACTGGAGCCAGGAATGTGGAACCGAAATCACAGTAGCGGAGGTACAGCTGCAAATCAACATAAGTCCGGGTGATGATTATGCAGACATCGCTGGAATCGGCACAATGCTTAGAACAACTACAGAATGCGGCGATTCATCAGGAACTCTAACCTACATGGGCAGCATGACGAAAGGCAGTTAATAAGTTAGCAGGTTAGCAGGTTAGTAAGTTAGCAGGTTAGCAGGTTAGCAAGTTAGCAGGTTAGCAAGTTAGCAAGTTAGCAGGTTAGCAAGTTAGCAGGTTAGCAAGTTAGCAAGTTAGCAGGTTAGCAGGTTAGCAAGTTAGCAGGTTAGTAAGTTAGAAAGTTAGTAAGTTAGCAGGTTAGTAAGTTAGAAAGTTAGTAAAAAGTAGTGAAGCATATTGTTCGTGGCGCCTGCGTCCCGGGGTCGCCGTAAATAATTCTCAAAACATCCAAGATACTAAATCTCTACTCCACCGGCTTCAAAACAGGGCCATCAGGCGTATCGCGAACCTCGAATCCCAATTCGATAATCTTATCGCGAACCGCGTCCGCCTCTTTGTATTTCTTTTCGCCTTTCAATTTCTGCCTTTCCTCAAGCAGTTTTTCGGCTTCACCTTTACTGTCAGACACAATCCCGCCGATTCCGAGAACTTTATTCGCTGCGGTTATCTGCATTAGCTCATCGCGCTCATCGTTGAAAAGTCCAAGTATCGAGCCAGCCCAAAGGATTTCCAGATATGCCAGGTTGGCAATTTCTCTGCCAGTGTCGCTCAAATCAGGAGCGTTTATCAGTGTATTCGCCGGATTAACAATCTCAAACACTCTCGACAGCGCGCCCTGCGTGTTGAAATCATCGCATAGGTCATCGAGGAATTTCTCAGCGAACGATTCAACCTCACTGAAAACTTTCAGTTCAGCGTCGCTCATATTCTTCTTTTCATGCGGATTGCCAAGCTTATTTATCAGATTATGCCTGCTTTCCTCGATTGATTCGCCCAGCTGGCGTCTCACCTCAAAAAAGAAATTATCGATTCTCGCACGGCTCTTTTTCACTTCCTCCATGCGTTCATCGCTGAAATCAATCGGCGAGCGATATTTCGCGCTAAGGATAAACTGTCGAATTGTTTCCACATCGTATTTTTCAAATAAATCGCGAACAGCGAAACTCTCGCCGCTTTTTGCCAGCTTGCCGCCTTTCCAGTTGACAAATTCATAATGCATCCAGACTTGCGCAAATGTGCCGGTTCCTGAATGAGCTTCCGCCTGCGCTACCTCGTTTTCGTGATGCGGAAATTTCAGGTCAATCGCGCCGGAGTGAATATCAAAAGACGTACCCAGATATTTCGTGCTCATCAGCGAGCATTCGATATGCCATCCCGGACGCCCTTTTCCCCACGGAGATTCCCAGCCGTTTTCCGAATCAGCTTTCCACAATGCGAAATCCAACTGGTCATGCTTGTTTTCATCAGCCTCAATTCTGCATTCGGTAACCATTTCATCTATATTCCGCCGCGACAGTTTTCCGTATGTTCCTTTATCAGCGTGGAATTTCGGAACATCAAAATAGATATTGCCGTTGGATTCATAGGCGTAGCCGTTGTCGATAATCACCTTGACATAGTCGATGATATCCTGAATGTGATATGAAACTTTCGGATAAAGGTCCGCGTGTTCGATTCCAAGCGCGGTCAAATCAAGAAGATATTCGCGAGTGAATTTGCGCGCGAGTTGGGAATAATCAGCATCAGTTTCCTTCGCGCGCTGGATTACCTTGTCATCAACATCAGTGAAATTAGTTATGAATTTCACTCTGTAGCCGATTTCCACAAGGAACTTGCGGAAAACGTCAAAAAGGATTGGGCCTCGCATATTGCCGAGGTGGGCGTAATCGTATGTTGTAAGGCCGCACAGATAGATTGTCACCTCTGGGTGTTTTGATGGCGGCGGGAATTCATGCAGCTTTTTAGTGACTGTGTTATGCACCTTAAAGCCCTTTTCTTTGGCGGCTTTGGTGTTTTCCATCTTTGCAGTCTCCTTGTGTTTTGATGTTTAATTGCAATCAGTTATTGATTTTCAATTATTCTTAACATCTTGTCAATCGGTATTCCAAGTTTCCTGGCGGCTTTTTCCCTGTCATCATTGTAATACTCACGCTATGATTCCCCGGCTAATGAGAAGCCGGGCTACGAACTACAAACTATTAACATAATCCAATTAATCCGTTTTGTTATTTCCCTTTTTGGATGCGGGAATACGGATTGTAAACGTTGTCCCCCCACTGGGCAAGGTCGAGTTCGATTTCGGCGTACTTGTGCACCTGATTATGAACAAGACGCGCGCTTTCATCTATAATCGTATTAACATCCACTTCATCAATCAATTCACCCTCATCACGGCGGGCGAACTTTATCAATCCATTCACTGTTTTCCGGAATAACTGCAAAGGCACGAAAAGGGCAATTTCTGAATTTCTCTTTTCGCGATGTGCTCTGGTTAGTATAATCCCTTTATCATTTAATTCCAATCCGGGTAAAAAGTAAGGAATTGCGCATGAAAAATATCGACACATCAAATCTCAAAGGCGTTTTGTTCGACCTCGGCGGGACGCTTATCTATATCGACAACGACCCGAATTTCTATTCGCGATTCATCTTCGACAAGTTCGAGCAATTACTCGGCACAGATAGTTCCCGAATGTCTTATGAGGAATTCACAAAGTCCGCCATCAACTACTGGCACAAAATCAAGGATGATTATTTCTCGCGCGGTGAGGATTTCAATCTCGATGAATTCTCCTTTGGCCTGCTCAGGGAATACGGCTTAAGCGAGGAACAAGCCAGCCGAATCGCGCCGGAATATTCAAAAGCGATTTTCGAATGTGAATATAACGACACCGCCATATTTGACGGCGCTCTCGAATTGCTCAACCACCTCAGAGACAACG
>JAGGVT010000045.1 GCA_021157815.1 bacterium
ATCGATCGGACAATTGTTTGCAAATGTAAAAAATACTTCCCCCCGCTCGCGGGGGGATTAAGGGGGGGACAAGATGTAAACCCAATTATCCAAGAAGTGAATCAGGCATGCCAGGAAAGGTATAGCAAACAAGTTCTCCCCCACCCCGGCCCTCCCCGCGAGCGTGGAGGGAGCATACTGTCTTTTCCCTTCGCAAGTGTATCGATCGGACAATTGTTTGCAAATGTAAAAAATACTTCCCCCCGCTCGCGGGGGGATTAAGGGGGGGACAAGATGTAAACCCAATTATCCAAGAAGTGAATCAGGCATGCCAGGAATGTGGCTATGCCTTTATTGATGTCCGTGTTTCTGGTAAAATCAAATCGCCAAATAAAAGGCGAATTTTTCTTTTTGTGAATTCAAAACCTTGTTCATAAACACATCGGAGAATTAAATCATGGGTAAAAGCGGCAAAAAAATGGAAGCGGAGATAAAAAAACAAAAGGATGGCGGGAAAAAATCCGCAAGCGTTCCAGAAGAGGTCGGCAAGAATCGTATTTTCGACACCATCAGCGGACGTAAAACAAAAGAGTTATATAAACCCGAGGATTTGGGCGATTGGAACTATGACGAAAAACTGGGCAATCCGGGCGAATACCCCTTCACTCGCGGCGTTCATCCGACCATGTACCGCGGACGGTTATGGACCATGCGCCAGTTTGCCGGATTCGGAAGCGCATTTGATTCAAACGAACGATATAAATTCCTGATTAACAACGGACAAACCGGGCTTTCAGTCGCATTCGACATTCCAACCTTAATGGGAATTGATTCTGACGCCCAACTGGCAAATGGTGAAGTTGGCAAATGTGGCGTGGCTATTGCATCTCTGGATGACATGGAGGTTCTTTTCGACGGAATCGACCAGGGTAAAATCACAACCTCGATGACCATCAACGCTCCAGCAGCGATAATTTGGGCAATGTACCTTGCAGCTGGTGAGAAAAAGGGAATTCCTCTTGAGAAAATGGGCGGAACAATCCAGAACGATATTCTAAAGGAATTCATCGCCCAGAAGGAATGGGTGTATCCGCCGGAACCTCACATGAAATTAATCGTGGATACAATCGAATTCGGCACGAAATACGTTCCACGCTGGAATACAATTTCAATCAGCGGATACCATATTAGAGAAGCGGGTTCAACCGCGGGGCAGGAACTGGCATTCACGCTGTCCGATGGGCTTGAATATGTCAGATGGGCGGTCAAACGTGGAATTGATGTGGATGATTTCGCTCCAAGGCTAAGCTACTTCTTCAATTCGCATCTTGAGTTTTTCGAGGAGATCGCGAAAATGCGCGCTGCCAGACGTATCTGGGCGCGTGAAATGAAAGAAACTTTCGGCGCAAAAAATCCAAGAAGCCTCTACATGCGATTCCACACACAGACAGCCGGGTGCTCGCTTACCGGTGAACAGCCATTGAATAACATAATCCGATCGACTCATGAGGCTATGGCTGCTATTTTAGGCGGAACTCAGAGCCTGCACGTTAATTCATACGATGAGGTCCTTGCTCTTCCCAGTGAACACGCCGCTCAGATGTCTCTTCGAACACAACAGATTCTCGCGTTTGAAAGCGGAATTACAAATACGGTTGATCCTCTCGCGGGTTCATACTATGTGGAAAAACTTACGGATGAACTGGAGGAAGAGGCATACGATTACTTCAGGCGTATCGAGGAAAACGGCGGCATGCTGGCATCAATAGACCAGGGATTCCAGCAGCGTGAAATTGCCGAGGCGGCTTTCAGATACCAGCGCGAAATCGAAAAGGATGAAAGAGTAATCGTCGGAGTTAACGGTTATGTAACCGAGGAAGCCCTTCCAATTGAAATCCTTCAAATTGATGAGGAAGTCGAAAAACTTCAACGTAAACGTCTGAAAGAACTTAGAAATCGTCGAAATGAAAAGGAGGCATTGGATTCACTCAAAGAACTAAAGCAAACGTGCATTGATGAAACGAACTCGATGCCGGCATTGATTCGAGCGTCCAAAGCGGGATGCTCACTCGGTGAAATGGTCGATTGCATGAAAGAGGTTTACGGCGAATACGAAGAACCACCAATCTTTTGAAAGACGGTTAGCAGGTTAGCAGGTTAGTAAGTTAGCAGGTTAGTAGGTTAGTAGGTTAGAAAGTTAGCAGGTTAGTAGGTTAGCAAGTTAGTAAGTTAGTAGGTTAGTAAGTTAGCAGGTTAGTAAGTTAGTAAGTTAGCAGGTTAGTAAGTTAGCAAGTTAGTAAGTTAGCAGGTTAGTAAGTTAGCAAGTTAGCAGGTTAGCAAGTTAGCAGGTTAGTAAGTTAGCAGGTTAGCAAGTTAGCAGGTTAGTAAGTTAGCAAGTTAGTAAGTTAGCAGGTTAGTAAGTTAGTAGGTTAAAAAGAAAAGAACACTCAACTGTCATTCCGTACTAAATTCGTAACCCGGTGTCCCTTCATCGGGGTCCCGGCGTTACATATTTTTTCCCGTGCTTAACCTGCTAAACTGCTAACCTACTAACTTTCTAACTTATTCTTAAAGTCTGTGATATAATCTTCCAGATTTGAATTGCTTTAATAAGAACGAACCTGCCTTGATTTTGGGTTGTCTTATTTGGCAAATACATATAAAATATGAATGGTTCCCGGACTCGGTGAGTGCGAGTAAGGGAAATTGTATTTTTATGTGTGAATGATAGATTGATTCGCGGTAAGCGTATATCAAGGCATTTATAGTTTTTATAATCCAACATTATCCTCAGGGAGGATAGAGATGTTCTTAAGAAACCAAATCATGTTCGTACTCGTGGTGCTGCTTGCAATTTCAATGGCAGCTTGTTCAAGCGGAGGAACAACACCGGCGCAGGATGGCGGTAATCCTGATAACAATGATGAACCCGACAGAATTTCAGGTACTGTAACTGATGATGGCGTTCCGGTTGAGGGTGTCGAGGTTGTCGCTTACGATGTTACGAACGGTTCCCTTATTGCTAATGATACAACCGATGTGGATGGTGTTTACAAACTGAACCCGTTCGGTGGGCAGTATATTATTGTCGCGGTTGGTGAAACCGTTTACGCTGAGCCGGAGCATATAAATCTTGCCAATGATGGCTCCACGCACCGGCTGGATCTTCACATGAAACGTTTTCAAAACCAGAATATGAACGGATTCATTTTCTGCCGTATCATGAATGAGGACAATGACACACCGATTCCAAACGCCAGAGTGAAATTTGGCCATCATGAAGGCTTCTCGGATGCATGGGGATTCTGCTTTATGGTTGGATTCGCTGTTCAGGACACATATAAATTTGAGGTCAGCGCTGGTGGTTTTAATGCCAGAATTCACGAAGTCAGAAGAAATCAGTTTGATAGAAACCTGATTCTAAAAGCTGACCTTTTCCAACTGACGCCAACCAGTGATATTGGAGCATCAATCGGTGGTGTTGTAAGGGATATCGCCTCAGGCAGCGACCTTGGCGGCGTCTTTGTTACAATTGAGAAACCAAACACCGAATTCGTTCCCATAACATACATGACCAATCTTGGCGGTGTTTACAGGTTCTATAATCTGGAAAAGGGAACTTATGTTCTTACCTCCCAAAGAACCGGTTATTTGGATGATACAACCCAGCTGATAATCAATGATGAAGAGGGTTATTTCACTATCTTCCTGACTCCGAATGTCGAGGAAATGGCGACAATCACCGGCTTCGTTTATGACAGAACCGGCTCAATGCCGATACCGAACGTGGTTGTAACAATCAGCAATCCGATTTTCGGCGAAAAAGAGGAAAGTATCTCGGATGGTCTTGGACGATTCAGTTTTGCCGGACTGGTTTATGGTGATTACTATATCTTCGCGAATCCAATTAACCCTCTTTTTGTGCCGCAGGGGGCGGCAGTTACGCTCAACGAGGAACTTCACGAAATGCAGTTCAACATGAAGTTCAACGAGGCGGGAGCTATCATGGGGAAAGCGTTGACTGTTGAGAACGCGTCAGTTGATCCGCCAATTCCACCTCAGCCGGTGTCCGGAGCAAAGATAATTGCGGAGAAAATGGGCGCTCCGATGAGTGGTTTAAGATTTGAAACCAATACTGATGGCCGTGGCGAATTTGCAATCAACGGAGTACTACCCGGCACATACCTTTTAAAACTGGAGTATAAATACGCCGGTGACAAAAAACATTTAGAAACTGAAGAGAATGTACCTGTAAACGCCGGTGCGGCAACCAGCGTTGATTTCATCGATTTACCCTGGCTTGAATAATCAAAACAGGAATAATAAAATATCAAAACCCGGACAAGATGTCCGGGTTTTTGTTTGCTTGCTTGAAAAATACTCTTATACCAATTTGAAATCAAAATATATGAAGTCATACGTAATGTCATTCCCGCGAAACTCGACTTTCGACATTTCAGGCTACTTAAATACTATTAAACCATGTGCCGCCCATACAGCCGTCCCGGCTTTATGGGTGTTTGCAGCGAGGTTACGCATTTCACCCACAAATCACAAAAAGACGTGAGGTGCGGGCGGCACCCGAGAGTTGACAGAAAAATGGTATGTTTGAAAATCAACTTGCTTTCCCGACAACCCCTTTCGCGGGAATGAAGGACTCTTAATCTTTTTGAAATGTACCAACAAAACTGATGTTTTCAGAGCTATCTATAATGCAAATCGCATGCCGGGGTTCTGCATAAACACGCAATTATCGCTTCTTACCTGATGGCTTCCCGGTTTTCTTCGTCTTTTTAACCAACTGAATTTTCTGTTTCCTTGTGGTTGTATATTGAATAAGTCCACCAAAAACAGCAAGAACGGGAAAAAGAACATAAAGGTGAAATGCGTAGGCGATTATAAAACTACCAACCAGCGACATTGTCATGACTATAAGAAGATGCGATGACAGCATATACATTATTCCGCCAATTATCATTACGAAAGCATCAAGCTGACAGGTTGGTCTAATCAACTCATAGAATTCAGAAATATTATCAATGTTATGAAAAATTTCAGGAGTGATAAGCCCCTGCGCGAACATTTTGAAAAGAATAATCCCAATTATCGCGCCTGCGATGAAGAAAATAACATGATGAAATACCATTGCAAGCGTGCTTCCGAGAACAGCGCCAATAATTCCACAAAGAATGAAAAGGAGGGTCAATGACAAACCGGATATGGAACCATCCATCGTTACATTTTGGCAAACAAATATGCCGGCAATAGTGCCAATTACTGTACCGAACAACCGGATTGCTGAATAATACATGCTTGTGCCGAAAAACAGGAATATAACGCCGATTATCACAAGAATCCAGCGTAAGACTTCATGATCCTTCGAAATGATTCCCAAGATGATTTCCGGTTCCATGATATATGTCCTGAGTTAAATCTGATTAAACTCAAAGATATTTTAATTCTATCAAAAGATGATAATTAGGCAAGCAATGGTTATTGAAAACGCCAAATAAAAAATGATGAATTGTAACCCGGTCATGCTGTCTTGTGCACAGTTGACAATTTTCTATGATGTAAATCAGGCATGCCGGGGAGGTGGTTATTTATGCGGGACCCCGGCATGCTTAATTCACTTAATAGGTAATTGTTGATTTTATTCGGGACTGCATGACCGGGTTACAGCGAAAATCTATCTTTTCAAACAACCCTTATAGATTTAAACAGTAATTATATTTAAAAAATATCAAAATAATTTTTGACACCATATAAGATTCAAGGGTATCCTACTCTGCTGTACGCTCGTTTAGCTTCTGGTAAAGAATGTCTGCACAAGGATGTTTCCATCATGAGGATTTGGTAGTTAGGCGCATATGTCGTAATTGAATATCTGGGTAGCATGATGACAAGCCTGATTTACCGGGTCTGTGTTCCCATAGTTGTTTTCAATTTATTTGTTTTATTATGTTTTGGATTATAATTGGGCTGGATACCTTAATGTCCTGAGGATAAAGTCATGTGGCATCATGATGATGGCGAGGAAGCTAAACGGGAAATATCCAACTTTGTGATCCTTGCCTGGATAATACAGTTTTTAAAGCCTCACTGGAAACTTCTTTCAATTGTGGTTATTCCCATGATCCTTGGAATATACCTGCAATTGCAGATTCCGCAGATTCTGCGCCACATAATTGACGACAACATCATGACCGGCGAAATGCGGGATGTCTATGTGTCGCTTGCAAGGTACATAACATTTATGCTGTCATCTCTTGTGCTTGGATATACATTCCAGGTGCTTCTCGCGCGTATGGGATTGAGAATCATCATGACTCTCAAAAGGCAATTACTCCGGCATGTTCTAAGTCTCGATTTGAAATTTTTCGGTGAGTACACACCGGGTACGCTGATAGCGCGTGTGGAAAGCGATACGGAACGCTTAAGGCAGCTATTCACGGAAGTTACTTTCAGTATGCTGCGAACTCTTTTCGTCGTTGGGTTCGTTGTTTTCTATATGATAAGAGAAAACAGGGAAGTCGCCCTGACCATTTTGACTGTTGTTCCTGTTCTGCTTGTCCTAACTTTAATCTTCCTGCGTTTCATTCGAAAGTACTACCGTAACATTAGAGAGAAATACGCGCAGGTTCTGAGTTTCATAACTGAATATGTTCAGGGCGTCGATGTTATCCAGCTTTACAACTACGACAAACGCGCCAAAGAACGCCTGCAGGAAAGGAACATAGCGAAATATCGAGTTGAAAAAGCGGCTGCGTTTTTCGAGTACGGCTTCTGGGGATTTTTCTGGACAGCGGAGATTATCGCAATCATGATTGCGCTGTCAACCGGGACATCGCGAATCCTGAACGGCGCGATGACTATCGGTACGCTTGTCATGTTCATGGAATATATCAGGCAGGTTTTCTTCCCGCTCATGATGTTCTCCGAGCAGCTTAATTTTATACAGAGAGCGTTAGTCAGCGCGGAGAGAGTCTATAAAATAATTCATAAGACATCGTCTGTGAAGGATCCGGCCAAAAGTGATAAAAAGCCAACTCTTGAAAAGGAAATCCGATTTGAGAATGTATCGTTTGGTTATGAAAAGGACAATAATGTTCTTCACGATGTCAGTTTCAAAATAAGCGCTGGTGAAAAAGTTGCGCTTGTTGGCGCTAGCGGTGGCGGTAAATCTACAGTTGTAAATCTACTGTGCCGATTCTATGACCCTATCGAGGGGCGAATCCTGGCGGATGGTGTCGATATTCGTGAGTTCAACCAGAAAGACTGGCGCGAATTAATCGGTCTTGTGCTGCAGGACGTTTACCTGTTTCCCGGATCAATTGCTGACAACCTTCGTGTAATGGACCCGAACATTCCTCTGGAGCGCGTTGAAAAAGCCGCTGGGATTGTACGGGCTGATGAATTTATCCGCAAAATGCGTGAGGGATACCAGAGTGAACTAGCAGAACGCGGCGCCAACCTGTCAGTGGGAGAACGCCAATTGTTGAGCTTCGCTCGCGCGTTGTCATTCGACCCGCCGTTGTTAATCCTTGATGAGGCAACCAGTTCAGTTGACCCATACACGGAACGCCTGATTCAGGAAGGTATCGACAAACTGCTAAAAGGGAGAACATCCCTTGTGGTGGCACATCGATTATCCACCATTCTTAATTCAGACAGGATAATCGTCGTTGATGGCGGCCGTATAGTCGAGAAGGGAACTCACGAGGAACTACTCAAAAAAGGCGGATTGTATAAGCATCTGTATGAATTGCAGTTTTCATCCTCCATTATTGATGAGGGAGGTGAAGTATGAAAAACAATGATAAAAACGACACAAAGAAAATAACATTCAAAGATGAATGGGAATATAACAAAAGCCGTATTAAATGGGTTTTCAAACGCTGGAGACACCACTCTGTCTGGTTGATTGTTCTGTTATTTATGACAGTTATCTCAACACTAGGCGCATTGGCATATCCGTTTTTGTTTGGTCGCATTGTCAACCTGTTGAAGGGTTCAGAGGAAACCGGATTATCGGACGAGGTTGTTCGCCAGGTCAGAAACCTTGTGATTATATTCGGTCTGGTTGGAGTACTCAGGGTTATCTCGGCTTTCTACCCAAGCTTCCGCGCGATGATAAACCTGAAAATCGACATGGATGTCCGCAACAACGCGTTTGCGCATATCCTTCGTAAATCGCATCGCTATTTCCTCCGATTCAGAACCGGCGACCTTGTTATGCGTCTGACGGACGATATCTACGACTATCCTAAAATCGCGTGGTTCTGCTGCAGCGGCATTTTCAGGGCGGTTGAATCGGCATCTAAAGTGATTTTCTGTCTCGCGTATATGTTCACGCAAAGCACGATTTTGACCGTAATCGCTTTCATGCCGCTTCCTTTCATGCTGGCTGTGTTCGGACGTTACCAGCGCTCTCTGCGCGATTCCTATTTTGATGTCAGGCAGGCTGCCAGTGAAACCAACAATTCGCTAGAGTCATGCTTCAGCGGAATTAGAATCCTGAAAGCCTACAACGGAGAGGAAAATCAGGCAAAACTTTTTGATGAAGTCCTTGAAGACAGATTCAAAAAGGAAATGAAAGTTGTCTATCTCTGGACATTCATCTGGCATCTTTATCCTGCAATCAACATGATTGGACAGGTAATTGTGCTTGGAATGGGAAGCTGGATGATTTTCCAGGAGCAGTTTCAGGTTGGCACGATGTATATGTTCTACGTTTACATGGACATGCTCCTTCACCCGCTTCTGGACATTCCAAACCTGTTCACGACCAGCCGTGATGCTTTCGCCTGCATCGACAGGCAGATTGAACTTCACGAATTCGACAGGAAGAACGATGAGCATCCCGATGTCGGTGGAGAACATATAGAAGAGATTAAGACAATCGAATTCAATAATGTTCATTTTGCTTATGAGAAATTACTTTCTGATGAAAAAGAAGAGGTTTTAAGCACAGCTGAGAAATTGCAGAAAACCCGTATGCAGGCAATGGATGGCATAATTGAAGTCGATGGCGAAATGATCCCCATTCTTCATGATATAAACATGAAAATTGAAAAGGGAACAAAAATCGCAATAATCGGATCAGTCGGTTCAGGCAAGACAACACTCGTTAAGCTTGTCACCAGAATCCTGAAACCAACTGAGGGGCAGATAAGGATAAATGGGAAGCCTGTTGAGGATTATGATATCCGTAAGTTAAGAAAACTAATCGGGTATGTTCCTCAGGAGGTAGTTCTGTTCAGCGATTCAATATCCGATAATATCAGTTTTGGTCGAGATATCGATGAAAGCGACATTCTGCGAGTTTTGGAACTGGCACAGGTTAAAGATGAAGTCATGGAGTTCGAGAATTCACTCGATACTGTACTGGGACAGCGTGGACAAACAGTCAGCGGCGGACAGAAACAAAGGCTGGCAATCGCGAGAGCGTTGGCAGGCAAACCTGATCTGCTGATTCTTGATGACTGCACTGCCGCACTCGATGCAGAGAACGAGGAGAAATTCTGGGATGACATGAGGAAATTCTATCCTGAAACAACTTGCGTGATTGTTACTCACAGAATCTCAACCGCTCAGCGCGCTGATGTCATTTACGTAATCGAGAACGGCACAATTACACACTCCGGCACACACGCTGAATTGCTGAGAGACAGCGATCTATACAAGGCTTACCAGACAAAGGAACCAGTGTCTGAGAATTTATGATTAATATTTGTATATCATATTGATAAATATATACTTGGCTTTAGCATGGTGCGTTGATAATTAAGACATGATGCTGGAACAAAAGCAATGAATCTACGCAAAGCACTGAAAGACCGCATTATTCTAAAGGATGGCTCAATCGGAATCAGCCTCTCTAAAACCGATGCTGGAAAAAATGTTCCTTTCTATGAACTCCTGAACATCGAATCACCGCAAACAGTCCTTGAACTTCACAAAAACTACCTTTCTGTTTCAGCCGAAATTATCACCACAAATTCATTCTCTGCTCATCCGTATTCATTAAGTGAATGGGGATTCGAGGAAAAAGCGTATGAAATAAATTTCGAAGCGGCAAATCTTGCGCGTAAAGCGGTGGATGAATCGAAACAAAACGCGTGGATTGCCGGTTCAATGGGCCCTACCGCCGCAAGCCTGACTCTGTTAAAGGATAAAATCGATTTTGATGAATTAAAAAATGGCTACAAACTGCAGGCAAAAGCGCTTATAGAGGGCGGAGCGGATTTCCTCCTGATTGAAACAATTCACGACCCTCTTAACGCCAAAGCTGCGTGGATTGCAATATTGGAACTAATCGATGACGGCTTCAAAACCGATATCGCGCTTTCAATGACTGTCGAACTAACCGGAGTTTCACTAGCAGGCCAGTCAATAACATCGTTTGTAGTTTCAACAAAACATCTTAATCCTCTCTACCTGGGACTTAACTGCTCACTTGGACCGCAGAGCCTTTTCAATCCTTTAACAGAGCTTGCAGAAAAAAGCCCGTTTCCTGTCGCGCTTGTGCCAAATGCCGGACTTCCCGATGAAAAGGGCAACTACACTCTCACACCTGAAATATTCGCAAGCCAGATGCGTGTATTCCTTGAAAAACAGCAGCTGAATGTAATTGGGGGATGCTGCGGAACGACGCATGAACATATTGAAATACTCGCTGGCATGATAAAGGATGCAAAACCTCGTCAATCGCGTGGCGAAGTAAACGGAATGATTGCAGGGCTTGATGCCGTTTTCCTTAAACAGGAACCCGCTCCGATGCTTGTTGGCGAGCGCGCGAACACTCTCGGAAGTAAAATATTCAAAAAGCATGTGTCAGCCGGTAATGCTGATAAAATTATAGACGTTTTACGAAACCAATCCTTAAGCGGCGCGCATGCTCTCGATATCTGCTTTGCATCAATCGAGCAGGATGAGATTCAGCTGTGGCAGACATACGCGCCAAAGTTTTCAGGTTTGGTTAAACAGCCTGTTTTTATCGACTCTGCACGCATTGACGTTATTCAAAACGTTTTAAAACTGATACCCGGAAAACCTGTAATTAATTCAGTCAATCTAGAGGATGGCGGTCAATACATAAGTGAAATTGCAAAACTGCTTCGATTTAATCCGCTCGCTGTTGTCGCCGGATTAATTGATGAAAACGGAATGGCTCGCACTTTCGATGAAAAACTTGCGATTGCTGAAAAACTTTTTAAACTGCTTGTTGATAACGGATTCAATCACGATGAAATAATCATTGACCCGCTTGTATTCCCCCTCACAGCTGATATTAATCCGTACGAGAGCATTCGCGCGATAACTGAATTAAAAAAGAAATATCCGCAATCACCAACGATTCTGGGAATCTCAAACGTATCATTCGGGCTTCCAAAGAAAACACGTTCGATTCTGAATTCCGTTTACCTTCAGCTCGCACTTGATGCCGGACTCGATATCGCTATCATCAACGTGAACGACCTCGCTCGCCAGGGAACGATAAACGAGGATGACCATAATCTTGCTGTAAATATACTCAAGGAATTCGATAAGAAATCGCTTCATGAACTGGTTGAGAAATATCGCGGCGTTAAAATTGAATCGCCTGTTGATAAACTTGAAAAGCTAAGTCTGGAGGAGAGGCTCATAACAAGAATTGTCACAGGGATTCGAGACGGCCTTGATTTTGATATGAAATCCATGCTTGAGTCGAAAGAACCGGTTGAAATTATTAATGAGTTACTAATGGCAGGCATGGATAGAGTAGGGGAGATGTTCGGCGACGGCAGTATGATTATTTCCGAGGTCCTTCTAAGCGCGGCGGTTTTCAAATCCGCAATGAACATCCTTGTTCCCAAAATTAAAAAGGAATCGCTTCCAAAAGCGGGGAAAGTGATTCTCGCGACTGTCAAAGGGGATGTTCACGACATCGGGCGCAATCTTGTTGGAATGATTCTTGAATCACACGGATTCGAGATAATCGATTTGGGAACCAAAGTTACACCGGAAGTAATCATTGAAGCGGTTAAGCGCGAAAAACCGATTGCTGTCGGCTTGTCGGGATTGCTTATACGCTCGGCATATATCATGCGTGAAACCGCCGAGGCGCTCACTCATGCGCAAATCGATGTTCCAATTGTAGTAGGCGGAGCAGCTCTAACCAGAGAATTCACAGCTGCTGAAATTGCTCCGGCATACCCGATGGGAAGTGTCAGATACGCTAATAACGCCATGGATGCTCTAAGTATTTTCAAGGATATAGCAAGTGGGATAATATCAACTGAAAAAGCAGTTGAATTAAAAAAAACGCCATCACTGGAAATTACAAAATCATATCTTGTTGAGGAACCTGTAACTCCCCCCCAAGTGCCGGATTACATCACACATGTAATTAACCCCGCAATGGATGATCTTATCCCCCTCATTAACTGGAAAATGCTAATCCACAAGTTCATGGGAGCGAAACTTGTTAAAAAAGATGAGTCCAGAGCTCAGCTGGAGAAAGTTCTAAAAAAGATTATAAGCAGGGACATTCTAAAACCGGCGGGTATCTTCAGGTTCGTTAATGCTATTTCACAGGATGACAACATAATACTTTCATCACAAACTGAATCAGAGATAACAAAAATCTCGTTTACACGCTCAAAGGATGACATCTGCGCATCAGACTGGATTATTAATGATTCAGATATTTCCGATTCCGTTGCGATATTCGTTGTAACATCAGGGGATATTAAAGAAGCGGCGAAAGAAGCCAGAATTGAAAACGATTTATTCTTTGCTTATGCAATTGAGGTATATTCGCTGGCGATTGTAGAGGCTGCGGCTGCCTGCACTCACGACATTATCCGCACGCTCTGGGGTTTGGATGATAAAACAAGGGGCGTACGCCTGTCGCCGGGATATTCCTGCTGCCCGGATTTAGAAATTCAGAAAGATATCTTTAGTTTGCTAAAACCGGAATCTATAAATGTACGGCTTACTGATGAAATGATGATGGAACCTGAGGCTTCGATTTCAGCGATTGTATTTCACCATCCGGATGGGAGATACTATTAATGCCAACACTGCAGGAACTTGCCGATAAAAGGATTATTGTTGGTGACGGAGCGACTGGAACGGTTCTTCATAACAGGCTTCCCAAAGGTGCGTCAATTGACCTTGCGGTTATAGAACATCCAGAAGAACTCCTAAAACTGTATATTGAATATATCAAAGCAGGCTCGATGGTCATCCAGACTCACACGTTCGGAACATCAAAATCGAAACTTGACCGGAAAAACGCGCTGGATTTGTTTGAGGAGATTAACAGCAAAGCTGTTAAAATCGCGCGTGAGGCAAGGGATGTCGCCGGAAATGATGTTCTTATCGCCGGTTCGATTGGCCCATCATTCAGGATTTCAGATAAGGAATACGAAATAAAATGCGAAAACTATGGTGAACAGGCTGTAATCCTTGAGGAGCGCGGCTGCGATTTCTTCCTACTAGAAACATTTTCTTCGATAGATGAATTATCATGCGCGATTCGGGCAATAAAGAATATTTCATCCCTTCCAATTGTGGCTCAATTAACCATTTCGGATGAGTGGTCGCCAACGCCGGAGGGTTCTCGAAAATACATACTGGATGATCTTCTAAAACTGCCTGTTTTGTTCGTCGGAATAAACTGCGGAGCGGGTCCGGATGAATATCTGGAAATCCTGGAGGAGTGGGGCGCTGTCGATGAACATTACATTGTCGTTCAGCCAAACGCCGGAGTTCCTGTACGCAGGGATGGGCGTTTTATCTATCCATCAGCTACTCCGGAGTACTTTGAATATTTCGCAAAACTGGCGGCAAGCCATGGAGTCAAGTATATCGGTGGATGCTGCGGAACAACTCCCGACCATATAAAGGCGATAGCGAAAGCTGTTAAGAACATTTCACCAAAGGAATCAAAACGAGTTATCGAGGTTGTACCACCGATTGAAAGAGAGGAAGAGGTTGTACATGCTGAATCCGGATTTCTGGATATGATCGAGAGCGGCAAATTTACAGTTATCGTTCAGCTCGACCCGCCAAAAGGAACAAATGTTCAAAACCTGCTTGATTTATCACGGCAGATAAAAGCGAATCCAAAAATATGCGCGGTTGATATTAATGCGAATCCTCTCGGACGATTGCATTTCGATTCACTCTGGCTTGCAGGTATTATTGAGCAGGAGGTGGGCATTGATACAATTCCCCATATTACTCCTCGCGATGCGTCCCTGATGGGGCTTGAAGCACAGTTGTTGGGCGCATGGTATTCAGGTGTACAAAACCTGCTGATTATCACCGGCGACCCGTCACAGAAAGGGGATTATCCCGGTGCGTCAGATGTTTACCAAACCGACAGTGTGGGTTTGGTCAAAACAATCAACCGGTTAAACCACGCGAAAGACTGGGGCGGAAACAGAGTAGGGGACCCGCCATCGTTTGTATTGGGTGTTGCCATAAACCCCGGAGCTGATGACAGAAAAAGGGAAATCGAGAAATTCAAGCAGAAAATAGATGCCGGCGCGAAATTCGTGATGTCTCAGGTGTTTTTCTCCTGGGATGTTTGGGAATCATTCTGGACTGACTACGGCGAGGAATCTCCCATTCCTGTCCTTGTAGGAATATGGCCTCTAACCAGCCTAAGGCTGGCGTTGAGAATCCACAACGAGATTCCGGGAATCAATATCCATAATTCAGTTTTAAAAAAACTTGAGGATGCCGGTTCATCCGCGCGTGAGGCAGGCTGGGAAATTGCAAAAGAAATCTACAATCAATCCCCGAAATACGCCAGCGGTGTTTATCTAATCGCGCCATATAAAAGAGGGGAAACTATTCTCCACCTTGTCGATTGATTATGTAGAATTAACCATAGATTGTAGCGCTGATGTCTCGGGGGCATTGAAAGCGGGACGCTTTTATACACAGCCTGCGGGACGCAAGCGCTACGAGTTTTTAACAGTACCGTGCTGACTGAAGAATGCCTCTTTTAACTCACGATACCAAAGTGCTATAATCAATTCGTGACGGTTGATAAAAAAACCAATGCAATCTCTCGAATCAACGACTGGCTTTTAGAGAAAATTGTCAACGTTGCAGTATTTATTTATCGCATATTCAGAAGGGAAAAAACAATGGTAGAACAAAATCCATCAGGCAATGGCAAGAAGGAACAAGGTGCATCAGGTCAGGTACGAAAGGGCAAGATAACCATGTCGCCAACATCCCATGAGGTAAGGTTCGCTGATTTTGCCCAGATAGTGCTTACCCCCACGCATGGCATAATCAAATTCGGGCTTCATCAGGCGGGATCGGATGAGTTTGTTGTTCATACACAGATAGCCATGCCTCCGCAGGCGCTGACAGGATTCGCTGAGGGTTTGAAACAACAGATCGAGAAAATCAAAGAACAGCAGAAAAAACAAAAAGAGAATCCTCCTGAATTTGAGGAATGAGACGAACTCTTGCCTTGAATTCTCAATCTGCTATAATTTAAATCGGAATCCGAGTTAAATCGGATAATTAATATTATTTATTATTATATCAGGAGATAAATTATGAAATTTTCACATTTGCTTCTTCTTACAGCTGTGATTATGGTTGTTTCACAATTGACAGCTTGTTCGGCGCTCGCAAAGATCAAAAGCTCAGTATCAGGCACAGTGTACAACAATGGTCGCCCGATGATGGGACAGATTCAACTGATTGACCCAAAATCAAATGGATCAATGAAAACTGAACCGGTTAATAATCAGGGACATTTCATTATTTCGGATGTTCCTTCTGGTGAGTGGCTTCTTGCATTTCTTGGACCCTCCAGCGCGCCACTAGGTAACTATAAATATGTAAAAGTGGCATTGGGACGTCCAGTAACCGACATAGCTTTTGAAATACAGGAAGTTGATCCGCTCGTGCAGGAACTATTGGACAAAATCGCTGCAGAGAAAACTGGCGGAACTGAAAAAACTGAAGAGGGAAAATAATCAGGTTTATATTAGTTTCAATTCGAGGAACAATCGCCGGTCTGACCGGCGTTTTTTATATGTTAAAATGCTTATCATGATAAACAGTAATTTGGAACAAGGTGAATAATATGAAACATCGAACAGTAAAATTAACTCTGGCAGTAATTCTGGTATTGCTTTTTATGGTTTCATGCGCTAAAGCGGCAAAAGGCGCGGTATCAGGAGTTGCTCTTAGGGATGGCAAGCCGGCATCAGGCACAATCAGGATACTTGACCCTTCCACTTTAAATCCAATAGCTGAAAATAAAATCTATAAAGACGGCAAGTTTTTCATAAAGGATGTTCCGACAGGGGAATGGCTGATTGCTCTTACCGGAAGAACAGGCGGTGTTATCGGGAATTATCAATATGTCATCGTTCGTGGAATTGGAATGACACCTGATCTGGAATTCGATGTTATGGTTGAAGACCCCAAAGCGCAGAAGTTGATTGACAAAGCAAGTGGAAGTGAGGATTCAGAGGAGCCACAGGAGTAAAATCCTGTGTTTGATGAAATATTACTTAATTTTGTGCTGCAGGCATCCTGCCTGCATATATTTAAAAATTAAGTTACATATCAAGATGCAGGCAGGATGCCAGCACCACAACATTAATAACCCCGCTTTTGCCCAATGAGCAGTGCGAGTTCCACAAGACGATCCTCGTTTATCCCAAGCATGTCCATCACCTTATAATAACGCGCGATGATTGTCTGGGAGGATTTTTCTTCCTGGTTCTTCTCGCGTATTGCCTTAACCATCTTGACAACACGATGCACAAGATCATCATCAAGGCTGATGTCGTGCTTTTGAAATGCATCGATGTTTTTTTCCAGAACAAATTTAACAGCATGGCGTCCTGAATGTTTGCCGAAGATAAATCGGCTGGAACCGCCGAATGTCTCAGGTTTGCAATGCCCGTAAATCCGTGGATCTATTGTGATACCAGCCGCATGAATGCCTGATTCATGCGTGAATACATTTCGCCCGACCACAGGCTGGTTCACGCTAAGGGGAATGCCACTGTAATTCTCAACCAATCTTGACAGTGCGTTTAATTTTTCATATTTGAATCCTGGAAGTGTGATTCCATACAGTGCGTGAAGAGCGCCCATTAACGAATGGAGCGCTGCGTTTCCCGCGCGTTCGCCAATTCCATTAACTGTGCACGTGGCGATATTCGCGCCGTGGGTCAAAGCTGTAATTGTGTTTACAGTCGCAAGGTCATAGTCGTTGTGGCAATGTGCGACAAGAGGTACATCCCCGATCCCTTCCCGCAGTTTCGAAAAGTAAAACGCGGTTGATTGTGGAGTCAAAACGCCGACAGTATCCGCAAATGCGATTCTCGTGGCTCCGGCATCAATTGCGGCTTTGGATAATTCGACAAGGTAATCGACATCAGACCGACTGCCATCCTCAGCGCATCCAGCCTCAATTTTTTCCGCTCCCCTCGATTTGAGTATTTCAATTGTCTCAACAAGCATTTTGATATTGGCGTCGCGATAGAACTCCATCGATGTTTCATGCCAGTCAGATTCGCTCTTTCCTTCTCTTTTTAAAAGCGTTTTGCCAATCTTGTATTTAATATGAAGATCGCTTCCGGCGGTAAATACAAAAAAAGTCACATCAGATGGATGCGCCGCGTTTTCAATTAAAACTTTCAGGACATGATCAATATCCTCTTTTTTCGCCCTCGCTGTCAGCATTAATTCAGTTGATTTCGAAATCGCGCCATTTCTTCGCGCATTAAGTATGAGCTCGAATGCCTTTTGTTCCGATTCAGACGCCGCTGGAAATCCAAGGTCGATTATATGAACGCCAATCTCATCCAGCGATTCCGCTATGGATAATTTCTGCTCAGGAGTAAAAGCGACACCCGGACACTGCTCACCGTCACGAAGCGTAGTATCCAGAATTTTAATCTTTTCAACTGGCGGAAAAGACAAATCCTTCGTGAATTCATAAGGAGATATAACAAGATTATCAAAGCCTTCAGGGAAATCCATCTGATTTACTCCTTATGTGTTGGTTTGAAACCATAATTGAAAAAAACTATTATAACTGTCGTAGGAGCACTGCTTGGAAAGTGTCTCAGAACCTGTCTTTTTCTGTCATTCTGAACGAAGTGAAGAATCTATTCTCGACAGTGCGGATTAATTTCGTCTGGATTAATCATCAACACAGCAACTTATAGATTCTTCGCTGCGCTCAGAATGACAATGTTTCGAGCATAATTCTATGTTCTGAGACATCTTCCTTTCTACGCCCCTGCACATAATAGTATATACGCATCTCCTTGTTTTAGTCAGTATATCAAATACTGGATAATTTGTATCCTGAGATTGCTTCTTTATCGTAAATTTAAACAATTAGGAGTTGTATAGCAAGTATCATGCCATTATAATGATAGTGTAAAGGATATTTATTATGGGAATGAGGATTGAACATAGGCTCCAGCCAAAACTGAGCCAGGAATTGAAGGTCACCCCGCAGATGATCCTCATTAACCGTATCCTCCAACTCCAAAGACTGGACCTTCATCAGGAAGTCGAATTGCATCTAAGGGAGAATCCCGCACTGGAACTGGTCGAGGAAATCCGATGCCCCAGATGCGGCGAGCCTCTTTCAGAGGGCGGCATATGCAGGATTTGTGAATCGAATATCGAATATAAAAATCAGGATGCCTATGAATTCAAAAAGCGCGGCTTTGATGATCTCGTTTCAAACTGGGATTCAGGCCATTACGAGGATGCGACCACGTATGAGAGAAAATCACCTGAGGATGAATTCGATCCCATAAGCAATACACCCGCGGTTGTAAATATACATGCCGAAATCAGGCGTAATTTCCTGATTAGCTATAATGGCTTAACAGAACTGGAAATATCAACTGCGGAATACATGGTTGACCTGATTGACGATAAGGGATTGATTGATGTATCTGATAACGATATCGCCGAAGAGATTGGCGTATTGGTTGATGTTGTCGAATCCGCCCGAGACCGCATAATGCACCTTGACCCGATAGGCCTTGGTGCGCAGAATCCAAATCAGGCTATGATTGTCCAGATTGAAATGCTTGCACAGACGATGAAGCGCAATCTTGACCTGGAAAAACTGATTGTTCTCAAATACAGGGATATGCTGGCTAGAGAAAAACTCGAGGAGATTGCACAGGGGACACAGCATGATATAAGCAAGGTGCAGGAGGCGTGCGATTTTATCCGTGAAAAACTATACGCGTACCCAGGCGATTTCCTCGAAAAACAATCCACGCGTGAATATGATCCTGATTTTTATCCTGTAGCCGATGTTATCTTTCGTGAAGTTGATGGTGAATATTATCCTGAGATAGTTGATGGTGGCATGCCTCATTTCAGGATTTCCGCTTTTTACCTCGATGCATACAACAAAATTAAAGCCGGAAACGCGAAAAATTTCACGGAAGAAGAAAAGAAGCATATCAGAAACTACTTTGAAAGGGCGAAATTCTTTCTCGACTGCATTAATCAGCGCCGTGAAACAATAACCCGAATATGCAATTTTCTTATCAAGTATCAGAAGGACTTCCTAAAGCGCGGTATCAGAAAGCTAAAGGACCTTACACGGGAAAAAGTGGCGGAGGAAATAGGCTTTCATCCATCGACTATTTCACGCGCGTTGAAGGGCAAGTATGTTCAACTGCCGGACAGGTCGATTAAATCGTTCAGCATTTTCTTCGACTACCAGAAGGTACTGATTCTTGTTATCAAAGAGATACTTGAAAGTGAGGAGACTCCTCTTAAAGCCTTGTCCGATGATGATATCGCGATGCGGATGAAGGAACTCGGTTTTAGTGTCGCTAGAAGAACTGTCGCTAAATACAGGGAACGAGGTAAAATCCCACCAAAGAACATTCGCAAGCGTAGATTAATCAGGAAATGGAAAAAAGAGGGAATTCCCTTTAATAAACCAGATGATGACAATGAATTATAAATTCGATAAGTAATTAAGTGATGGCTATTCAATAAATTGACTGGGTTAAGTATGGTGAAAAGTTTGGATTGAGTAAAAAAGGGGAATGTCCCAACAACGTTTATAAATATGATAAACAGTGGGATTTACTACTGTCCGGTTAAATTTGAAGATAAGTAAAAATATAAGAATACTCCATGATGGTAGTAAAAAGGAGACTGTCCCAACAAAGCAAATAAACTCAGTATAAATGCGGGTTCGCGGTGTAGTTTATTGATAACGTAAGATTTGAAGCCTTATGTGGACGTACCCCATTATTGGGGAATGCTCCTTTTTGCGGATAGAACGATTCGGTATTCACCCTAAATCCGCGATGGGATATTTTCGTATCACCTACGGCTCGCAGGTTATGTGGGAAGCTCTCG
>JAGGVT010000072.1 GCA_021157815.1 bacterium
ATAAACTACACCGCGAACCCGCATTTATACTGAGTTTATTTGCTTTGTTGGGACAGTCCCTTTTTTACTACCGTCGTGGAATATTCTCAGTTTTTACTTTCATTCGAATTTAACCGGACAGTAGTGATGTTGTCTATTAGATATACTTTGTTGATTTCTATTAACTTTGTCCAGGTGCCGGTCAGAGACCAGCGCTCCCAGGTTCAGCATTTAACCGATAAGGTAAATTTGCATGGGTTTAATGGAAAGAAGGATATGTATTTAAAACACGCCATGCGGGAGATTCACATCAGGCATGATTGCGGTTGCAGGATCAAATATCTCTATCGAGGTTACGCCATTAATTCCAAATTGTCTGGAGTAATCCTCAAGCTCTTTTATGGTTTTTTCTCTGTTGGAGGTTAAATCAATCTCAGGGCGAAAGTCGATAATTGCAATCGGCACTACTTTGGGGTTGTTAATCGCGCAGTCTTTTGCGAGGTCAACCACTAAAATCACGCTTCGTTTTGTTTTTTCATCCCGCTGGTCAAACGCAAAATTACCCAGGCTGTAGGCAATCAAACCGCCGTTGTATCGCTCGATTCCCTGCAGGACATGCGGATGGTGTCCGATTATGATATCCGCGCCGGCATCTATTAGTCTGTGAGCGGTTTCCTTTTGTTTGTCGGATGCTGTATTAACATACTCACCGCCCCAGTGCAGGGACACTACGATGAAATCAACATTACTACGAACGGATTTTATTTCCTTAATCTGATGATAAACATCCAGCTGCGCAATTCCCGCTTTGGCAATATCCAAACTTGTGGAAATTACATTCTGCGCGCCTATGAAAGCGATTTTAACTCCATTCTTTTCCATCACTTTTGCCTTGTAAGGCTCATCATTGCCAATCCCACCACCGACTGCGATGATTCCTGCATCCTTTAAATGATTAAGCGTATGCTGCAAACCTGTGCGACCCTGGTCAAAAGCGTGATTATTAGCGACAGACAAAACATTGAATCCGATTGATGTCAGTTCCTTTGCCATTTTCGGATTGCCCATGAATACGTTTTCAGTATGTGTCGGGGAGTATCTTGTTGTCAGCGGCGATTCAAGATTGCCAAATAAAACATCCGCGTTGTGCAAAACACTGGATGTTTTTTCGCACAGCCATCCGGTGCCGTATTTGCGGATACGGTTGCCCACACCTCTGCCAAGCATTATGTCACCGACTGCCATGAAGCGGATCATCGGCCTTTGAGAATCATTATCAGCGGAAAGAGGCAGTTCATCGGCGGATGATTGTCCGATGCCGGTTGTTATGATCAGGATAATTATCGTGATGAGAACGCGCATTGTATGTATGGGAAATCGGTATTTAATTGTATTTGTTTAGATTTTTTCGTAGCGCTGATGTCCCGGAGCTGTTGAAAAAGGGATAGATTTTAACGTAACCCGGAATGCCTTTATAAAAAAGCATAAATCAATTCTACAACGTTCGCAGGCATTCCGGGGTTGCGCATATCTACCCACCTCCCCGGCATGCCTGATTTACATTATAAAAAATTGTCAATTGTGCACGGGACGTCATGACCGGGGTACGGTTTTCAACAATCCTATCTTGCAAAGCGACCGAGACGGTCGCGTTCCCAAGGGGGGGCATTATTTCTCCGGCTCAATTTCAGATTGTTTCCCCTTATGGTTATAATAACGCCATGGAATCAAGGCATGGACATTGCGAATTCCTTCCGGGAATCGAACTGTGGTGTGAAAGCAGGAATGAACTGCTTGATTATCTCACGCATCGTGTTCAAGCCGGGCAAACAACGTTTATCGTAACTCTCAATCCGCTTATGGTGATGGCAAGCAGACACAACCGGGATTTCGCTCGCGTGCTTGAGAAAGCCGATGTTATTGTCGCGGATGGGCAGGGAGTCAGGTGGGCGTACCGTAAAATTCAAAACAGCGATGTTCCTCTCATTCCGGGCGTTGAACTTGCCGAGGAGATTATCGCCGCCAGCAGCAAAACTGCCAGCAGCGGGCAAAAATGGAATATTGGATTTCTTGGCGGAAAGGATAATGTCTGGGAAATGGCGGCGGACAGTTTAAAGCGAAAATATCCCGGCATTGTTATCAAGGGAGGAATTCACGGATATTTCAACCAAAATGATGAAAAGGATATCTTATTTAAGTTATCTGAAATGGATTTAAAGGTGCTTATAGCCGGCATGGGGTCACCCAAACAGGAATTGTTCCTTATGAGGTATCTGGATTCATTCAAGGGAGCAATATTAATAGGAGCCGGAGGAAGTTTGGATATTTATTCAGGGCAAATGAAACGAGCGCCAATGATATTCCGCGGATTAAAACTGGAATGGCTGTGGCGAATGATAAAAGAACCATCGCGTTTTTCTCAGATATTCCCGCTGATGAAATTCTGGTTGATGGTGGCCATGCGCCATCCATCGTTGTTTAAAAGCGCAATAGGTGATAAAATTCCTTAGTTTTTACAGGGAGAGAGGTTGTGTGGATTTTTTTACGAAACTATGATTATTTTTAAAAATGTTAACTTAAAATATCCCACCGGGATAATCGGGCTTGATAATGTCAGTCTTCGCATTGGACGTGGGGATTTTGTCTTCATCGTGGGTTCCACAGGAGGGGGCAAATCAACCCTTCTTAAAGTCATTTACGCTGAGGAGAAAATCGATTCCGGCAGCATTCTTGTTTTAAGAGGGGATATTAGCGATGTCCCATCCAGACTGGTCCCAATGGTCAGGCGAAGCATCGGGGTTGTATTCCAGAATTTCGAGCTGCTTTCCAATCGAACAATCGAGGAGAATGTCGCGTTCACACTGGATGTAATCGGCGCGCCAAAATATGAAATTGAGCGCAAGGTTCCCGCCGCTCTTAAACTGGTAGGGCTTGATGGAAAAGAGAAAAACTATCCTGATGAATTGAGCGGAGGCGAGCAGCAGCGTGTATCCATCGCTCGCGCGATTATCAACAATCCGCCAATCCTGCTTGCCGATGAACCGACAGGAAACCTTGACCCTGGCACAAGCGTCGGAATTGTCAAACTGCTTATGAAAATTAATGAAAAAGGCACAACAGTGCTGATGGCGACTCACGATAAGAATATCGTTGACATGTTTCAAAAACGGGTGGTTCAGATAGAGGATGGACAGATTTTATCCGATATTTCCAGTGGAGGGTACCAGGATGCGATTCAACGCGGCCAGGTTTTTCCTAAGAGAAACACGGCTCAACATTAAAAGAAACAGCCAGTCAGGCTTGATTATGCTCGCTCAGACTGTTGTTTCCCTGCTGATACTTGGAATCTGCCTGATTTTCATTTTCAACGCCAACCACATGGTTACGAATTTCTTCAACAACCTTGAGATAAATGTCTTTCTGGAAAATACGGTTGATGATGTCGAGCTTGTGCAGATACAACGCCACATCAGGTCACTCGAAGGTGTCGGTGAGATGGAGTATATCTCAAAGGAGGACGCGTACTTATGGATGAAGGAAAATTCACAGTTTAATCTTGATGAGCTTGTGCGTGAGAATCCATTCCCGGCATCGATTCGACTAAAAGTCAAATCAACGAAGTCAATTGAACCAATCGCAAATGAAATAAGTTCCATGGCTGGAATTGAGGAGGTCAATTACGCCTCGGCATCACTGGGAAAAATTCTCCCGGTGTTTTATTTCATTCAGGTCAGCTGCTTTTTCCTGGCTCTTATTCTTGCCGGCATAACAATGTTCAGCATAATAAACGCAATAAAACTTGCGATTCACTCGCGGCGGCAGGAGATTAAAATCATGCGCCTTGTGGGAGCGACCGACCGCTTCATTCGCCTGCCATTCATGCTGGAAGGAATGTTCTACAGTTTTACAGGCTCCATTATTGCTTTTGCACTGGTGTCAGCATCATACGCACTTGTTATGAAATACGTCAATTTTACAAATCCGGTCATAAGCCTGTTTGTCAGCACGGGACAAGTCATGCTGAATCTCGGTATCCTTATGGGTGTTATCGGGATACTGGTCGGCATGCTTGGCAGCATGATATCCGTTGATAAACATCTTGCCGCGCATATAAGGTAATTGCATATGAACAGATATTTTATCCACATAACCATTTCCAGCATTACAGCTCTTTTCTTAATGGGATTGCTCGGCATTCAATCGTTGAGTTTCGCGCAAGTTGACCAGGATGTTGTCGAGGAAAAAAAGGAGAATTTAACTCAGGTCAAGAATGAGAAATCAAAACTTCAAAATGAGATTGACGAGAAGAAAAAGGAAAAAGCGGGAACGGCTTACGACTACAGAAAAGCGGATGACAAGCTTGATTATATGCAGAAAAAACTTGTCAGGAAAGTAAATGACCTTGAGCGTCTTCAAAAACAGATTGTAATTTACTCTAATCAGCTTGATCTTGCCAAAAAGGATCTGGACAGTTATCAGGGGATTTTCGAAAAGCGAATTCGCGTATATTACAAAAATGGCGCGAAAAGTTTTCTTGGCGTAATTGTCGATGCAAAAGACCTGAGCGATCTGGTTTTCAGAATCAGGTGTACGGAAAAACTGCTGTCAGACCATGAACAAGCCATTGAAAATGTTATTGTTCAAAAGGAACAATTGGCGACATTAAAAGAGGAATGCACTCTTAAAGCGCATGAGGAAGACAAGCTCAGGAGCGATATCGCTACTGACCGTAATCAAATAAAAAGAATGCGCGATGAAAAAAAATATCAGCTTAACAGCATTAAAAACGACATAAAGAAACTTGAAAGCGCGATGCGTGAATTTATCAAAGAGGAAATAGAACTGGAGTTCTTCCTCGAAGCCGCCGCGAAAGGCAATCTGAGTACAAATTTTGATGGTTCATTCACACTTCCACTTAAGAGCTATAGAGTTTCAAGCGACTACGGCTGGAGAATACATCCGATATTCAAGCGCCGGAAACATCACAACGGAATCGACCTTGCCGCGCCGTACGGCACGCCGATAACGGCTGCCGGTGCCGGTGTGGTCATCTATGCCGGCAAGAAAGGTGGATACGGCAACACGGTCATGATAAATCACGGGAAAGGATATGCGACTGTATATGGGCACATGTCATCAATCCTTGTTTCAAATGGGCAGGAGGTCATGGAGGGGCAGCCAATCGGAAAGGTAGGGTCAACAGGGATTTCAACCGGAAACCATCTTCATTTCGAAATACGAGTCAACGGCAAGCACCACAATCCCAGGGAGTTTTTAAATTTCTGATGCTTTGTCATTTCAGCGAAAGGGCTTGTTGAAAAAGCGCTAATGTAGGGGCGAACCTTGTGTTCGCCCAGAAAGTTAGGCATAAATACAGGACAACCAACTAGTGGGCAACCCACCAGTGGGCGAACACAAGGTTCGCCCCTACGGTTTTGGACAAATTGTGTTTTATTAAACGCGTTGCCGATAATGTTCCTGTGGATATATACTTTTCACAGGTTTAATCTAAGGAGTTTGAATGATGTCAGTAAATAAATGGATTCTTGTGCAGATGATAATCATCATCTTTCTCTCTTTTTTCCTGGGGTATAAAACCAGCCAGATTGAAACAGCGGGGGTTGAAATTCTGCCTGAATGGATTGCAAGTTCATCCATTGGTGAATTCGCCTTCACACGCACAAACGATAAAGGAATAATCACGCTTAAAGACCTGAAAGAGGTGCAACAGGCATTTGAGCAGATTCAAAGGCATTTTATCAACCATGATGTAACGAAAAGGCAGCTTATCGATGGCGCAATCTCGGGTGGAGTCGCGTCGCTTAACGACAGATACAGCAGATATTATCCTCCAACCGACAGCCGGGAAATTCAGGAAGACCTTGAAGGATTCTACGGCGGCATCGGAATCATGGTCGAACCAATCAAGGACGGCAGGGGCGCGTTGATTACATCTGTTTTCAAAACAGGCCCGGCATTTGAAGTCGGCATCATGGCGGGGGACATTATCATTGAAGTGGAAGGCGAGGACGTTTCAAGCATGTTCCTGCAGGATATTGTCGCGCGAATCAAAGGTCCTGAAAACACTCATGTCAAAATGAAGATTTTCCGCCAATCCATCGGCGACAATGTCGAGTTCGATGTGGAACGCAAAAATGTAAAATACCCATCTGTTTTCGAGAAGAAAATCCTTGAGGGCACCGATGGAATCGGCTATATCCAGTTGGCTAATTTCAACAACGAAACCGCGAAGGATTTTCAGATAGCTGTTGATGAGCTTCTTGAGTTGGGAATGAAATCGCTGATTCTTGATCTCAAGCAGAATACAGGAGGTTCATTCCAGGCGGCGATTGAAATCGCGGATGTTTTCGTTGCTGACGGTGTGATGGTTTATTCTGAAAGCAGAGATGGAAAGCTGATTGAATATCCTGGCGAGGGCAATGGGGACGGCGGAAAGAAACTGGATATTCCGCTTGTTGTTCTGGTAGATATGTACAGCGCGTCAGCATCAGAAGTGCTTGCGGGCGCGATTAAAGATCATGGCGTCGGCACATTAATCGGCACAAAGACTTTCGGCAAGGGTGTCATTCAGAGTGTCCTGCCACAGCCATCCGGTGGATTGCTCCTTCTGACCATTTCCAAATATTTGACTCCCGACCAGCATGACATTAATCACACAGGCATCCAGCCAAACATTCAGGCGGAGGTTGATTTTGAAACTACATCTGATCCCTTCCTGAAAGAGAAATATGAAAAAGCGGAGGAACTTCGCATTGAACTGCTTGCAATCCGCGATGAACTTATGCAATATCTTAAGGATTATGATTTCCAGCTTGAGACTGCAAAGCAGTATCTTGCAAACGGCGAACTTCTCGAGGGAGCGTTCTATGTTGAGGATGAAGTTGAGGAAGAGCCAGTTGTTGAGGAGTAAAGAGTTGAACTTGGGAGCGCTGGTCTCTGACCGGCATTTTAGCAAGGCTAGCTAAAATCAACAGAGTTTGTCTAACAGATGACATACCGAAAAATAAGGATTGGGTTTATCAGCTCATATTTGTATGATTCAGTTTCACTATTTTCAGTCAGCCCAATCAAGTGCCGGTCAGAGACCAGCGCTCCCAGGAAAAGACATATTTATAAAACGGAACGATTTAAAACATAGTTTTTCAGGGGCTAATCGGTAGCCTAAAAAAATAACTCACTGGAGTACAATTAAATGCCACGTCCACGAAAAAAAGCAGATGTCTATTTCGAACAGCGAACAGGTGTTTTTGTCGATGTTCAAAATATGTTCTACTCCGCGAAATACAAGTATCGCGGGAAAATCGATTATCAAAAACTGCTTGTTTATATTGCAAGAGGCCGCAAAATTGTCAGGGCGCTTGCTTATGCAGTAACCACACCCGAAATCGACCAGTCCGGGTTTATTAAAATCCTTGAGGATCTCGGAATTGAAGTGAAAATCAAGGAATTGAAACTAAGGCCCGACGGCACCGCGAAGGGCGATTGGGACATGGGCATCGCCATTGATTCTGTGGCGTTGTCCGACAAGCTGGATGTCATCGCGCTGGTCAGCGGCGATGGCGATTTCAGCGCGCTTGTTGAAATGCTCAAGGCTAAAGGTGTCAGGGTGGAAGTGTATTCATTTCCAGCGAACACCGCTGAGGAATTGAAAAAAGTGGCGACGCAATTCTATCCACTTGATGAGAGTATTCTCTTCGAGGGTTAAGGCATTGAGTAAAAAAATGTTCAAAACCTTCCATCTTGCCGATATTGACACGCTCCGGGAAATTGAAAACGGGCGGGTTGCAATCGCTGAACTTGATGATGTCAGCCGGTGGATTGATTTGGCTATAAGCTCAATTCCAACTCTGGCAAAATACCAGAAAGCGCTTATCAAAATCGAGGAGTATTTCGAGGAGTCAGGACTCGAGTGCGATGACCTTCATCTGTGGCGCGCGTATCGAAACCTCTTCGCACAGCGCTTTTCAGGCATCTATGATGACATCCTGGAAGTAAGCGATGTAATCACAAACGACCTGTTTAGATATTTTATCAATCACGCGCATTTAAAAGATGCGAAAAGCCGTTTTGCCAAAGAGACAATTCCGCTGACTTTTCTTGGTCGAACTGAGGATTATTATTTCACTTATACGCATGACACGGAGCGGCCTATCGCTGTCATTTCCATTCCACAGGGACGTGTTAGTTCTGTCTGGAACTGGCTGGCGATTCCCCATGAAATCGGACATAACATTTTCGCTCATTTCATTGATTATGAGCGTGAACTCTGGGATAAAGTCAGGCGTGTACTGGAAAAACAACGGTTCAAAGTTAATAGAATCAACTTTTCACACAACATCAGCGGCAAGAAAATCATTCAAACAATATGGCGTTTCTGGCTTGATGAACTGGTCGCGGATATTTTCGGAGTGCTTTTCACAGGTCCCTCTTTTGTAATGTCACGTCATGATGATGCGATGATTGCCGCTGAACAGTCTGAAGGAATCTCCACCGCAATATGGAATGTTGACGACATGGAGATGACAAAACATCCAGTCGCCTATATTCGACCCCTCATTGGCGGCAGGATTCTCAAGGTTCTCGGATTTGAGGATATCGGGAATGCTCTGGATGAACGCTGGCTGGGCGTCTGTTCACGTTATACATCGAGCCAGGATTTAATTTGGGTCGATTACACGACGTCCGGCAGAGTTGAGCTGTTCACCATTTCAGCCGATGAAATGCTTCGAAGCTTCGATGCGATATTGCCGGAAATACTGTTCAGTGAAATGAAATGCCTTGGCGGTGTTGCGTTAACCGATATCATCCGGTTCGATAACCTTGACAATGTCATTTCAAGAGTGGTCGCGGAGGAATTAATTGCCGGAATCGATGAGTTTACCGAGTACATCAAACCAAGGCATATCCTTGCCGCGAGTCGCATGGCATTCGAGAATGAACCTGAGCAAGCGGATGTTATCCACGCGTCCGCGATGAGGGGATTGATATATTATAAGAATAACTATATAGAATGAACAATTATTCTGCTTAGCTGCTCATAATCATTTTACGGAATTATCAGTAAAATAGTATTTTACAACCATGAAAACGCATCAAATTTGGTAGGCAGGGATAATCAGAATATTGATAAAACCTGTCTGTCAGCCAGGATTTCATAAGCCAGAGGCACTTAAGAAACACCCATAGCACTTTTTTAGACATTTTTTCAATATTTCTCGCTTCAGGACTTGAAATTTGACTGAAAACGTGTAAAACTAGTAATTGAATTCTTCGAAGAATTATTTGGGAGGTAGCTCCAATGCTCAAAAAGATCGTAGTTGCTATCAGTGCGGGAATCATCCTTGCAGCGCTACTCATTCCTGCTATTGCTGGAAACATATTTTCAATCAGCAATGTTGCAGTTGAGAAAGCTGAGCCGGTAGCTCTTACCGACATCACACCGGCGCCAGTTCACTTGAACTAGGGTGATGAACATCTGAGAAATCAGATGGCACAAGCCGGAAAAAAAGAAGACGCTTTAGGGCGTCTTTTTTCGTTGTGGAAAAACAAAGCGTTTCAAAGATTCAATTTTTAAGTTGTAAATCACCATTGCTATCAGATTGATTTGATTTGGGAGCATTTTTAAGTAAAATTAAGACAGGTAATTTATACGAAAAAGCAAATCCTTGGTTAATATGGACAAAATAGAATTAACACAAATAGAAGCAGATAAATTGATTAATGTGGAAAAGCATTATCAAGGTGAACAACCCGTAGATTTCCCGGCCTTGGAGAGAAGATCAGCCTTAAGTTAATCTCACACGATAAGAGAGAGAAATTCTTACTTGATATAACACGCAGTTATATTAATATTCGAAAATCAACATATCAAAATCGCGTCAGAACATCAATAATCCTTGTTCGATTGGATTTGAATGGTTCAAAACATGTGAATCCTGACGGTGAGGAATTTTCGGGTTCCCACATTCATATTTATCGTGAAGGATATGGTGATAAATTTGCATATGATATTTCATCTGAGAAGTTCCTGGATAAATTTACGAATTCAGAAGATTTAACGGATGCCCTGTACAATTTTATGAAATTCTGTAATATTACAAAACAACCTGACTTTCAAAAGGCCATTTTATGATTAAAGAAATACAGAAATTGATGGATGAATATCAGAATTGGCTAAAAGGTAAGACATCATTACGAGAGATTGATGGATGGGTAGAAATAACCACTCCATACATTGATCGACATAATGATTATCTTCAAATTTTCGTAAAAAAACAAAATGGCGGTTATTTGCTAACTGATGATGGATATATTATCAGTGATTTGTCTTTATCTGGTTGTGACCTTAATACTGAAAAAAGACAGAGGCTGCTTCAGCAGACTTTAAGAGGCTTTGGCGTTGAGCAATCAAAAGATACATTAATGGTTGTTTCAAATGAAAGTAACTTTTCATTTAAGAAACATAGCCTCTTGCAATCCATGCTCGCTGTTAATGACCTTTTCTATATGGCTGAGTCATATATAACAAGTCTTTTTTATGAGGATGTAGTTTCCTGGTTGGAAAAACAGGAAATTCGTTATACTCCAAGAGTCAAATTCGCTGGTAGAAGTGGATATGACCACCACTTTGATTTCGTGATTTCAAAATCAAAAACGCATCCTGAAAGATTAATAAAGGTGATTAATAAACCAACTCGTGATAATGCAGGCTCCTTAATGTTTTCATGGCTCGATACAAAGGATGATCGCCCTCCAATGTCAAAAGCATATGCCTGTTTAAATGATACCGAAGGAAGAATATCAAAAGGAGTTCTTGTTGCCTTTAAGAACTATGATATCAGACCAATTGAATGGAGCAAGAAAGACGATTTCATTGAGGAATTAGCAGCATGAAATGCTAAATCCTGGATTCTGGCTCCTTTCTCACTATCATCCCAAATACGGATACTGCTTTCGGAATTCATACAGCGCGATGCCGCCCGCGTGCACTACATTCAGGCAACCGGTAACGCCATACTGCGGGATGATAACCGTGTCATCCAGTTTGGGGTAAACGGCTTCCTCGATTCCCCCCATCTCGCTGCCAAGCACTAACAGCGATTTCTCGTTGAATTTGTATTCATACATCGAAAAGGCATTCTCATCATTTTCAATTCCCACAACGCGATAACCATCTTTTTTGTAGATGTCGATGATATCCGCATCCTCGGTGAATTCTATCGGTATCCACTGGTGAGAGCCTTTTGTGACGCTTGGCGAGAATGTTTTGTGGCCATACATGATAACGCGGTCAACAGCCATGACCTCCGCGGTGCGCAGGATTGACCCGACATTACCCGGGTGATGCATTCGTTGTATGAATAGTATCAGTGACGGCATAACAGGCTCGATAGTATAACATGAAGAAAGTTAGCAGGTTAGTAAGTTAGTAAGTTAGCAAGTTAGCAGGTTAGTAAGTTAGCAAGTTAGCAGGTTAGCAGGTTAGTAAGTTAGCAAGTTAGCAGGTTAGCAGGTTAGCAAGTTAGCAGGTTAG
>JAGGVT010000137.1 GCA_021157815.1 bacterium
CGTTAGCAATTATCTCAAGGTTACGTTATGTCCGTTTATTTCATCAGATGCAAGAGAAGCATACCAATAATAGCAATATTATTAGTGTGTGGCAAGAAAAACCCCGGTGAGGGGACACCGGGTTACAATTGCATGAGGCAAGAAAACCCCCGGTGAGGGGACACCGGGTTACAATTGCATGAGGCAAGAAAACCCCCGGTGAGGGGACACCGGGTTACAATTGCACTATTATTTGAAAATCTGCTCAACCTACTAACCTGCTAACCTGCTAACGTACTAACCTACTAACCTGCTAACTTACTAACTTACTAACCTGCTAACTTACTAACCTGCTAACTTACTAACCTGCTAACCTGCTAACTTGCTAACTTGCTAACCTACTAACCTGCTAACTGTTCCTGTTTAACGACTGCGGTAATCGGTTTTCCATGATTTGCTGCTTTTACTCGATGATTTCTTCTTTTCCTTTTTCGCAGCATCGGATTCTATTTCAGGCGTTTCGCCCTTTTCTTCTTCACCGTCAGGTTTCTTGATTTCAAGCGGCAGATGGAATGTTCCGTAGATGACCTTGTTTGTAGCCTCCACTGATTTAATCGGCTCAGGTTTATTGTCCTTATTTTCCTTTGCTTTCTTGGGATCAGTTTCAGGCGGACGAATCAGCTCAATAATCAGTTCGTTGTTATTGTCCCTTTCCATGAAATGTTCAATAACCTCATCGAGAGTTTTTGGCGGCTCCTCCGCCTGCCCACCGGGCGCCATCTGAATTGGCATCATGGTTCCCATCATCGCCATAAAAGCGCTCGGGCCGCCCATGAAACGATTGCCGAATCCTCCGCCTCCGCGGATTTCCAGCTGGGTCATTCCCGTTTTAATATCATCCGGGATGCGGATTTCAAGGTACTCCTCATAGATTTCCTCTCGATACGGCTTGATCATGGCTTTGACTTTAATTGTATCGCCCGGCGCGAATTTCTTAATATCACTCCCGGGTGGTGGCAGTGGCGGCATGGGTTTAGGCATTGCCGCAGCTTCCACATCGCTTTCAGGTATAACCTGCAATTCCCGTCCTATCAGATTCCCCGATTCAGCCATCAATCCCGCTGTTTTATTCATTTCGGTTTTATTCAACTCGACATTTTCACTCTTCTCTTTCTTTTTCTCTTCTTCAAAAAAGTCAATCTCGACAATATCGAGTGTCTGGCGATTCTCGGTAATCTCAACGTCTATGTTTATCTCATTCACCTTCACTTCACGGTAAACATTTGAGGTTGTCAGCATTGAAAGGACTTCCAGAGGTTCATTCAGAGCGCCGAATCCGCCCATGGAACTGAAATACATATTCTTATGCGCGATTGGTTCCGCAAGCCCCTCGCCTTTCACTTCGAAACTGACAGCGGCGGTTGCCTGTCCGCTGCGGTCAATTGTCTGCATCATGCCCTGCATTACGGGAATCATCACAAGCGGAGTCAGCATGTCCTCATCGCGAATGACGCCAAACTCATATCGCCGTGTTCGATTCTGGTCGAGGTCGGTTATATTGAAATTCACATCGACCAGATCAGGCGTCCTGCCGATATAACCTGATACCGCGCAAGCTCTGTCCTGATGCGAAACTCCGATAACCTCAATCGCTTCGCCCAATTTATTCGAATGATAGATTGATGGTATTGCCGTTATGATTCGCGCGCTTGTTAGGGGCGCATCCACTCTGCCTTTTGATAAAAACGGATGCCCGAACATGAGGATTTTCTTTTCAGGATCATCAGGATCAACCCACGTGACAGTTCCGATTGCGGTTAAATCGATATCGCCGCTGACAAGCTGCATTCCCATCGCACTGCCCGGCTCGATTTCAGTTGGGCCCTCCATGATTGAAATGCTTGGAGCATAGGATGCCATCCTGGATCCGGTTCCCGGCATTATCTCCATGTATGGAAAATGCGATCCTAATTTTTCTTTTATAACGTCTATAAATTCAGGGCTGACGCCATTTACATATAGCGGTGTTTTGCACGCCAGAAGAACCATGGTGTTATCATTGAGTTCGGATTGAAGCCTTTCCGATTCATTCCTGTCCATGCACAGAACAGCAGAATCGATTGTTCGCCCGTCAATTTCAAACGGATTATCCAGTTTCGCGATTGTTATCTCGCCTTCCGGCTCATCCGGGTAATTGAAATTTTTCAGCATTTCATGGATAGGGGTTACACCCGCGATTGCCTGCTCGGAAAATGGCCACGCTGCGGCTAACGCTCCAACGAGTTTGCCGTCAAAATAAACCGGACTTCCGGAATATCCGCCGGCAACTCCGCCTGTGGCATCGATAACATCGCCTGAGCATTTCACAAGAATCATCGGGCCGCCGTTGAATCCGCCCCTTGCTAAAACACCGATTAATTCAACATCAAACTCCTCGATCTCTGTGCCGCTGATTACCGTTCGGCTGATTCCCTTCATTCCGGGTTTCAGTTCACTTACTGTCATTGTCTCAACTTTCGCCAATGTTGATGGCGCGTAAATCATGACAACGAGAAGAGCGATGAGAAGAATTTTTACCTTTTGCATAATGACTCCCATATTTTGAATATATGATATACATATTTAATATCACGAAACAAGTTGCGATTATACTTTAAGCTTAATGGCTTTTAAAGTTCTTTAAAATCACACTGAAGCATTATTTCATTGCTTCGTTAATAGTTTGACTGCATAACACAGCATAAAGTTTTGAAAATAAATGATTTCTTATGGTTTTCCCGGGAAATGGATTCCCAGGCTACAATCTAAACCTGCTAACCTACTAATCTGCTAACCTGCTAACCTGCTAACCTACTAACTTACTAACCTGCTAACTTACTAACCTGCTAACCTGCTAACTTACTAACCTGCTAACCTGCTAACTTGCTAACTTTTTTTTATTAAATCCCATTAAGCGCCCCAAAAGCCTGAATCGATGCTGGTTTCGAAACATTATCCCCGCATGGGTTGCCATCCGGATTGAATCCGGCGTAAAGAATCGTGGTTATTTCCGATAAATACAACTGTAGCGACTGGTAGTTATATGGAGAATTACAATGAGAAAAGACATTACTGAAGACATAACATTATGCATTACCGCGGATATCTGTAATGCGGTTTTTCCTGAACATCGGGATATTAACCGATGGGATGAGATAATCAGCGCGGGGATAAGGCTTGAGGAAAGGCTGGCGGAAATAGCGGATGATTACGGTAATCCGCCGGAAATCACTTGGTTTGTCCGGGCTGACCCATCGATGCGAAAACGATTTTTCAGCGCGACGTTTTTATTTGAACGTTTTGGCGCGCACTTGTCCAGATTCGCGGCGCGAGGGCACGAGATCGCATGGCATCCGCATCTTGATGTTCAAAGTTTGAAACGTGAAATGAACGAGTTGCCGAAAATTGTGAAAAACGTTCGTAGCCTGTTCCCGGTGGAATCAGTACGAATCGGTGGGGGATTCCATTCAATTGAACTGATGAAACTGGTTTCGAAACTTGGTTTTGCCGCTGATTCAACCGCGCTTCCGGGACGATTCAGCATTGACATCGGAACTCCTTTTGACTGGAAAAACGCTCCTGATACTCCATATTTTCCAGGCAAATCAGACTACCAGTTCGAAGATGAATTTCAGGAATCAGGGATAGTTGAGATTCCATTCACCATGCTGCCAATCAAACTGGATGGCGACATGCCGGGGCCATCATCGCGATATATGAATTTCTCCTATCAGGCGGAACATTTTGGTTCCGGTGTGATGGCTAAACGGAACTGGTCGGATGTTCTGGTTGGCATAATTCATCCGGCGGAGATAGTTCCTCCCAAGGGAACCAGCAACTGGCATAAACTCCTAAGCCTTTGTGAGGAGGAACCAGTGGAAAACATTAAGTTCATTCTTGAACGATTACGGTCTCTTGGGAAAAAGGTACGCTTTCGCACGATTAACTCAACTCAGTCGGAAATTCGCGACAAATACATGTCCCATGCCGATGATACCTCAAAACCTGAGGTGGGATTTGTATCCCGAGGTATGTAATGGCATTTCAGTTTATAACATCCTCGCAACCAACAAAACAACACGGTTTTGATTTAATCAGAATCCTGAAAAACCATTTCAGCGCGCCGGAAGTGTTCATTACCGGACGAGGCGCGGCGGCGATTTACGCCGCATTGAAAGCGATTGGCAAACCTGGAAATAATGTCACGCGTGACTATGTCGGGGTGCCATCGCATATCTGCGCATCGGTGCCATTAGCGATAATCTCAGCTGGATACAAACCATGGTTTGTTGATATCGACAAACGGGATTTCAATCTCGATGTTCAGGCGATAAACACAATTCCAGACAAAACCGCGGCTGTTATCGCTCCGCACATTTATGGCCATCCGCTAAATATTGAGAAGCTGGTTGATTTCTGCAAAGAGAAAAACATAATTCTGATTGAGGATATCGCTCAGGCAGTCGGCGCAAAAATCAGAAACCGCCTTCTTGGAACTTTCGGTGACATGGCTGTCATGAGTTTTCATCCATCCAAACTTATTGATGGCGCGGGTGGCGGTGCTCTTATCGTGAATAATCAAAACCTGTGTTTTATTGATAAACTGAAAAACGAGATTAAAAATCTGCCGCCCGTTAAAGAAAACCTGACCGCTCGATTGACAGAAACAAGCTCAAGAATTAATCCTCTTCTGAACAGCGCGCGTGATTTCAAGTGCAACGAAAAAGAAATCGAACGAATTTATTTGGCAAACATTGACTTGATTCCATCCGGCGCGAATCCGAATAGTGAATCTGTGAATATCAACGCTTTTTCATCGCTGGGACGAAACATCGAAATCCGCACGAAACGCTCATTGATGTATCAATCCTTAATCAGGAATGAGAGGATTCGCCATCCCGAGTTAAAAAGAGGAACTCCGTTGTTTCGCCATACGATTTTAATCCAGGGGGAAAAAGGGATAGAACAAAGCAAGCGAATAACCGATCATCTCAGGGCAAATCAAATACACGCCTCCAATCTTTATTACCCCGCGCATCTGATTTTCTCAAGCGACACCCGGATTCAGCCCTCAAACGCGGAATGGGTAGCTGGCAGGATTATCAACCTCTGGCTGGATGATACTGCTGATGAGGATTACATCCGTAAAACAGCAGAATTAATTAACGATATTTTGTAATAGCATCGCACTACTGTCCTGTTAAAGTAGAAAAACAGAAATAGCCTGGAATATTCCACGATGGTAGAAAAAAGGAATTGCCCTAAACTTTCTCAAATGATTCCCGTCATATTATTGATAAACTAAATGTATAATTGAGCTGTGCATTATATATGGTTTGACAGGAGAAACTGATGAAGAATAATTATTCAAGGTGTGGATTTGCCCTGATAATTTGCATTTTCTGGTTAACGATTGGGTGTGCCGCCAGTGGACAGGGAGGAATGTCCGATGCAGAAATTGGACAATCCGACTCAGAAAGCAGAATCAAATTCAATGAGGATGAGAATGCGGCACTAAATGCGGTTGCCAAAGACAAACTTTTCAAGTTCCTGGGTAAAAAGTTCAATAAGCGTTATGCTGAGAAGCAAAGGAAACTCGCGGAAAGTAAAAAATATAAAATCGAGAATCCAAATATCGATTTAGCTTTATCGATACGGCAAAAAACCATTTATGAGCTTTTCATGTGGGTGATTACGCAAGTTCATTCCTCTTCAGACTCATTGGATTTAAATTACGATTCAATTATTAGAGATGGGCTTCTGGCAGTAATTCCCCGCAATCCGTATTCCAGAGAGGATATGAAAACCAGTTGTGAATACTCGCCCGGAGATATGTTGCTTGCAAGAGATAAACGAGGATTTGTTTTTCTCTATCATGCTGGTGAAAAAGAATCACAATATGACCCATCCAGAAGTAACTTCAACCGCATCATGTACAAACCAAAGCTAACAGGAATAGAAGAATGTACTGATGGTAGAACACAAATTCGATATTTTCGATTTCAAAAAGGAAAAGCTCAACCTGTTCTTTTAAAAGATATTGGTCAACCTGAGGCTGAATTTGTAAGCACATTCTTTACATTAATGTGGCTGAATCAACAAGTACGTGAAATGATGAAGGCATATTCCAAAATCAACGATGATGTGCCGGATAACATCGACGGTTACCTGAATTATTTCGGGAGAAAGAATCCGGCAGCGTGGATAAATCCCTACACCCGAAAGGAGATGAAAAAGGTCGATTTTCCTGAGACATCCTTTATTTTCCCTTCAGGTGAAATAGAGTATTTCAAGGAAAGCGTTTCCCGTACAGTTATTGAAGTCGATGACAAGAACAAATATGCGGGAAACTATTCGTTTGATGTTTTCGAGGGGCCGAACGGTCCAATCGCTGTCTTTACTCTATACTCACTGGATCAGAACGATGAAATAAGAGCAAGTTACTCCAAGGGAATTTCCAAATCACATTTAGAGTCATTGTATCCGCGAAAGTAACAGTTTACGCTAGTTTGTGGTGCGGGCATCCTGCCTGCATAGTTATCATCTCAAGATTGCAGGTAGGATGGGGCTGTTGAAAAAGGGTTAATATGCCAGAAAATCATAATAAAACCATCAAGTATATTCAATGTCATTCCGGGCTTGACCCGGAATCCATCTTCAAGCCTGGAAGACGTGGATTCTGAATCAAGTTCAGAATGACAATTTGCCATCTTTGAG
>JAGGVT010000136.1 GCA_021157815.1 bacterium
ATGCGGACTGCCTGAGTGAAATTAACTCGGCGCTTTTATCCGATGGATTTATTTCCAGCTGGAACAATCCCAGCGCTCCCATTCCTGCTGATGGCGTTCCGTTTGTGAAGTAATCCGTAACGCCTGCCGGAAGGCTGTTATAGGCAAGCGGAATGCAAGGGGCATTGCCGGGAAGAACAGGTTCAGTCCCCCTGGAGCATCCTGATAGAATCGCAATCACTGAAATGCATAGAATAAAGATAGTGATACGCATGATAACCACATCCACGTTGTTTTTGGAAAATAATAGTTTTATGTATTATAGCATAAATGAATTGGTAGTTGTACCAGTGTTAAAACAGCGCAAAATGTACAGGGAGAGATTGCCAGACGGTCTGGCAAATCATCATGCAAAACATTGTGGCGTAAAAAGAGTGTCTGATATCGGGGATTTAATAAAGGCTAAATATACCCCAGTCCTTTCAGTGTATTACGGGTATAATTCGCTTTCTCATCTTCATCGGGATTTGATCTTAACGATCGCCTTAAAATCTCATTTTCACTGCGCCATTTGTCAATATCTTTACCAATTTCAACTAGAATCTCATCCGGAACACTGTTGATTATATTGTAGAGCTCGAAAGGATCATCGATGAGATTAAATACTTCTCTGATTTCATCATCAGCATACGCAAAATATTTTACATCGTTTTTAATAACAGCGATCCTTTCAGGGAATCCGCGATGCGTGGATTCGATAAATATCAGATCCGTCGATTTTCCCCCGGGTGTATCGCTGTAAATGCTTGTTCCCTGAAGCTGCCTGTAAAAATCCGAATTTTCAACACCGGCAATATCACAGATCGTTGCTGTGAGATCAAGCATACTGACAGGTTTTTTCTCTCGACCGTCCGGAATGGGCATTACACCATTGCCTGTATGAATGATAAGCGGAATATGGACAAGTTCATTGTAGAACGTATGACCGTGATCGAAAGAGCCATGTTCGAAAAGTTCATCACCATGATCTGCTGTAATTATAATTGTTGAATCTGTCCATCCTGCTTCTTTTATCTTTTCAAGCAGAACACCGACTCTCTCATCAGAGAACTCAATATCGCCTGAATACAAATCTTTCAGGCAGTTAAGTTTCTTTTCCGAGCATCTTGGAATTCCTGAACTGGTATTAAGAATTAACCTATAAGAGGCATAGTTAATGCTTCCATCGCCCTGTTGATTTTCCCTTTTCAGATATCTGTCCGGGGGACAATATGGAATATGTGGCGCAAAATAATGCACCCATAAGAATACTTTCTCATTTTTATGCTTTTTAATCCATGGAAACAACTTACTTTCCATTTTATTTGCAAATATTCCATCAAAATGGATAAATCGCCGTTCACAAAGTTCAAGAAAAATATGTTGATGGTAAAATATAAATGTTCGAAGATTACTGAATGGCCCTTTCATGGAGTGGGGTTCATAATATTCATCGAATCCTTTGTTTAATTCAGCCGATATTGCCAACATTGGATTAATCACGAATGCACCTGTCGAATATCCCTGCTCTTTCAAAGTTTCAGTAAGAATAGGCATTTCACTGTGAACTTTGTGTGTCTCAATGTTTGCGCCATGCACAGTAGGATAAACGCCGGTAAACAAGCTTGCTATTGACGGCAGTGTCCATGGCGCTACAGCATACATTTTATCAAATGCTACAGCATTCTGAGAAAACCGGGTAATGTTTGGAGCCTCTGTCAAATTCGAGCCATATTGTGGAAGGTAATCCGCGCGTAAAGCATCAATTGAAATCACGATTATGCTGCCATGCCCATTCACAGTCTCCAATCCGCTGGTATCCTCCCGCGTAAACAATCCGGTTGCGATGGGAAACAGCATTATGCAGACAATTGCAATCCTGAATATATTCCTGACAACCGAATTCCTGATTGGAGAAAATCGACTTCTGAAAAGCATCCAGCATGCATTAGCCAGGACAAAAGCGATAATTGCATTAATTGCCAGATTGCCAAACGAAATACCAATTATCGCGAAGTAGCCAAAAATAAAAACAATCAGCTCAGAAAGAATTAATGGCATTAACGATATCTTTGTTTTAAACAGGTACTTAAAAAATGCTCTTCCCCCAAAGTAGAGCAGCCTGGCATATATAATTATCAAAACAACGACAACGATAAGTTTTAGAAAGGGAAAAAGAGCGATTGGCGGTGCATGCAGCGTTTCAACCAGCACAAAAATTACAGGAATTAGCATAAAGGGAACAAGCATCCCGGATGCAACGGATATCACACGTTCATTATCTTTGGCGTCACTTGATTCTGTCAGCCGTCTTTCAAGTAATGCGACAGGGATAGACCACACAAAACCCGCAAGGCCATATATGAATACCGACGTGGTGAGAAATGAAAGGCTGGCAATTGGAATATTAACGGCTTCAAGGTAATCGCGAAGTGCCCAGCATGAATCAATAATCCCAGCAATAATTCCCAGATGAAGAAAAAATCCCGCTAGTGTTAATTTTTTATTTAATATTTGGGATTTAAGTTTTTTGCTCAATATTCTTCACCTGTATCATAAACGATTGTATCATTATCTCCCATTATGTATTATCCCAACTAACCAGACTTAATTCAACCAGCCGCAGTTAAATAATGTCATTCCGAGGGAACCATGCGATTAAATATTTCAGAATCATTGAATACTCCAATCGTGCCTGGTATTTGCGCAAATATTATACAATCGGAGAGGAAATTG
>JAGGVT010000096.1 GCA_021157815.1 bacterium
TGCGTTCATTCCAAATTTTAAGGCTACCCTTTTACGGGTAGCCTATGGCTATACATGTAAATATGTATAGGCTTTCAATTTCTTAATACCACATTTGAAATACTTTATCAACCCCGCTTATCTAAATCTGTTTTTCTAAACAGCCATTTCTACAATATCTTTAAGATCACCAAGCGCCACTGCAGCTAGATTTTTGTCGCCATAGTCCTTTCGTTCATCTTATGGAACTTCACCTGTCGATTCGTCTATGATTGACTTTGCCATAAGGTTCGAGGCACGCGGTTTCTTCTTTTTTTTCTTGATTGTTTGCATGCTATAATTCCATCGTGTAATTTACAAAATATGAAATTCTGGAGGATAAATGATGTTAAACATGAATAAGAATCAGCTTATAGCAATGTGGATTGGAATTGCTCTTTTTATACTTATGGGTTTATTCCCGCCTTTCATTGATTGTAGATTAGCCGAAGATGGGATATACAAGTTTAGAGGCTTTCACTTTTATGTTACTTCAGGAATTAGATATTATGATGCGAAGATTGACTACTACCGCCTACGGCATCAATGGTTACTATTGGTAGTTCTGACTGTCGGAATGATTATCACAGCAGGACAGAGCGGTAAGCCAGTTAAATCAAAACGCCAAGACGAGTAATAATTGCAAACTGATCAACTACCCCAATCCCAACACGCTTGTTAAACGGCGTTGCTTATGCTAACCTTCATAATGGCTATTCTTCTATGCAAAATAGCATTCTATAACGGTTAGTGGTCTGAATTAATTCAACTCTGGAAATGGGAATTCATCAATCTTTATCGAGCTTCTGGTGGCATTTTATGCGTTTTTTTTATTTCTCGCGCGCAATGCAAATATGATAGAATTACCGGCATCGAATGCAATTCGTTATTCAGGAGCGCTGGCATGATAAGAACAACTGTAAAATTATCTCTTTTCCTGCTCTTTCTGATTTACTTTTCCTTTACTGCATTCGGCGACAGCGCATCGGTTGAAAAACCCGCGAGGATTCTTCCGCCCCCTAATATAATCAGCGCGGATGACGGTTCATTCCGCTTCGCTGTGTTCGGTGATACTCGAACCGGTGAGGTGTTTGAAAGCTCACTTAAGAATGTCCTGTATGGCGCAAAACGATTCACTGAAGCGGATATCGATGATGAAGAGGACAAGGAATTTGTGATATACAGGAATCATCTGTTTGATAATATCGCATCCAATTTCACGACCAAATCCGGTAAAAACAAAAAGGGAATGTTCGATTTCGCTTTGTTTACAGGCGATTTCCCACGCCAGGGAACAAAAGCCCACTGGATGGAAATCCAAAAGGGTTTTCTCGACAAGATTCCGCTTGAGGATGGCAGTCCCGGACGGATATATCCAGCAATAGGCAATCACGAACTGTGGTCTGGACCGTACAACGAGGAAACATACGGAATTAAAAACGCCACAAAAGGCGCGCTTGAGGTATATTTCGACACATTTCCCTATCTTGCAGGCGATACCGGCAAACTTGCGCTTGACGGCGGAAAAGAGCAAGCGGGGCTTCATAATTACGCTTTCTTTGTTGACCAAAGCGTATTCGTAACCCTTTGCACGGGTAATGTCATTTTTGATGCATGTTTCCCCGATAACGGCGATCGCATTTTCCTCTGTGAGCAGTCCACTTTCGGTGAACAGATGGCCTGGTTCGAAGAAGTGCTGGAATATGGAATTAATGCCAAAGATACAAAAAATGTATTCGTTCAATATCATAAACCGTCATACTCGACCTACAAACACAAACCGCTAAACCAATGCTGCGACCCGATAAACGTGATGTCGGAGTATAAATCGCAATTTCCCAACCTGAACATGTTTGTATTCAACGGGCATAATCACACAACCGAGTTATATCGCACCGATGACGGCATCACGGTACTGGTCGCCGGCGGCGGAGGCGCTCCGCAGGATGAATCTAAAGCCAATAAAGACTGGAGCGAATTCAAAGATACTCCCAAAGAATTATTCTGGAATTCACTCAAACCGTATATAAACAAATGGCAAAAGCGAATCAGCTATTATGTCGTAACAGTAAATGGCGCGGATGTCGAACTTACGGAGATGTGCCTGACAAACAAAGGCGGCTTCCCCCGCTTCGAGGAGGGCATTAGAATAACAAAAGACGGCGAGATTGAGTCGCCTGGTTATGAGACCGGTGTGCTGGAGTAGCGCTGATGTCCCGGACTTGTTGAAAAGCCTATTATTTGAAATATACTTTACAAATGCCAGGCAAAAACAAAAATTGGCAAGAAGAGATGATTACGGTACCGGGCATGACATCCCTGGTTCCCAAGGAGCACATCTTTTATAAAGTAAACAGCATTCTCAAGACGAGTTGGTCTCGCAAGGAGGTTCGTGAATTGTACTGCGAGACTAATGGCCGTCCGAGTATCGATCCCGAATACGCGCTTCGACTGATGCTTGCGGGATTTTTGCACGGCATCAAACATGATCGCAAACTGTTTCGCGAGGCTCAGGTTAAGAAACCGAAAAAGGAGAAGCGAAGCAAGCCCGATCCCGATGCGAGTTTTTCAAGGACGAACAAGAGGCAACGGTACAAGATTGGATACAAGCAGCATACGGTTGTTGACAACAAAGCCGGTGTTGTGGTTGATGTCCATTTGACAACAGGCAAGACGAACGATAGCACGCAGTTGCTCGAACAGATTCAACAAGTCGCCCGAAACACAGGTGTGATGCCTAAGACAAGGACTGCAAGTGTTGCCCACTTAAAAATCAATGTGTTCCACCAAGCGGTAGCGCACGTTCAATACTTATTGTGTATGGATACACTTCACTGTTGAGAGGACGAAGACAAACTCAAAAAAGATGCGCTTCAATAAACTGTGTGGGTTATTTGCACCCCCGTAAAAAAAGGGGCATTCACCGATAACGGGGTACGTCAACATGAGGTTTCAAATCTGATGTTATCAATATACTATGCTGTAACCCCTTATTTATACTGTGTTTATTCACTTCGTTGGGACAGTCCCCTTTTTTTACTCAATCCAGATTCAACCCACACGATTTATTAAAGAGCTTTATTTTTTTTCTCGATCCAGTCTATCAATCGAATGATTCTTTCACGCCTGTCATCATCCACACGATTAAGAATTTGTTTAAGCGCGGGAACAGCATCCTTCAACTTAACAGATCTCGCAGTGAAAGTATTTATTGCCTTCTCCCGTACAGTATCATCTCCGTGTTCGATGAATCCGACCAGCTTTTTAATCAACTTGCTGTAATCGTCAGTGAGCAGCATATATTTGTCAGCGATAAGTGCCATAAATCTTCCGTCATCCAGTTCAAGAAGTTCCAACAAAAATTCAGGATCAACTTTGGTTTTACTGTCCATTCGCATTATGATGCTGAACAGCGTACCGGAAACTCTTTTTCTTTCTACCTTGTTATATCCGTAATTCGCGGTTGTGCGTTTGTCATCTTTTAGAAGTTTAGTCAAAACCGGAAGAACCTGAACAGGATCTGCTCCCCAGAACGAAAGAATGTTCAACGCTTTCTCGCAATAATCCTTATCGTTGCTTTCCAGCATGCTTATAATAAATGGAATTGTAACCTCGTTATCAGGTCCGTACGCATCAAAAATTTGATTTATTGCCGCCAACACATCTCTTTTTAATGAATAATCATTACTCCCATGCATTTCCACTAATGCCGGCAATGCGGAAAAAGCGTTTTTACCCAGATTTCCAAGCTCTCTAATTGCATTTTCACGGTATTTTGAGTCCTTGTTCTGCATGATTTCGACCAACTTGCCTGTAATCTTTTCATAATCGCAATCGTGCGCAATCAGAACGCCTATTACATCTTTAACCAAAGCGGTATCCTTGCATTCCAGAAGGTTAAGGAACGTGGGTATATCAATTTCAGTGCTGGGATATGTTGATTCCACAATTTTCTTGATCTGGTAATATGATGAGCTGCGATGCGATTTGTCTTTAAGCATATACTTGTGAAGAGTCGGCAAAGCGGATAATGCCTTGTTTCCCATCTTGCCTATTGTGCTGAATATTGAACCGCGCGCCTTGTCGTCTGAATTTTTAGCCTGAGTGAGTAATTGAGCGATTATACCGTCATAATCCTCAAAACGATTGATTAATTCTTTGGTAGCGTAACCGGTTATTCGCGAATCATTTATTTCCATCACTTTAAGAAGATCTGCTTTATTAACTTTCTGGTTGTGTTTTAATGTTTGCAAAATTGTTCGTATTGCCAGAATCGAATTGGTTTTTATTGTCTCGTTGTCTCTGTTGTGTGCATCAGCAAGCGCGCCTATTGAGTTTATTGAATTCTCTTTCATGTATCCAAGCTGGCTGATTGCGTTCAGGCAGATTTTGTCATTGCTGTTTTCAACAAGTTCGATAAGTTTATTCACAACGATTTCAGGATCATCCTCGATTTTGATAATCACTTCTCTGATTTGTTTCATAACAGCGCTGTCTTCGCTTTCCATCATAGCCAGCAGCGCTGGCATAGCCGATGTTACATCCCGGTTTTCATCGAAGATTCCCCCATACTTGAGCAGGTTTGCCGCCTTGACGGACAATTCCTCCGGATATCTTGTATTTAGAAGTTCAATAATCGATGGCAGAATATCTTCAAACATTCCCTTCTTACTGATTAACATTGAACATAGTTCGTATTTAAGTTCATTGTCGATGTTTTCTTTTTTTAAGGTTTCAAGCAGGTAATCAGCGATTTCTGGCACGAATGACTTGTTTCGAAAATAGCTTATCGTGTCATTGCGCTCATCGGTATTATTGCTTGTTAGATTCAGTTTCATCATATCCAAAATGTCATCGGATGAACCGCCGAGATAGGTAAAAGCCCTTCTTGCCTGACTGCGTATTGATTTATCCTCGCTCTTGAGAAGTTCCTTAATAAAAGGAATTAGCTCGCTACCGTCTTTGCCAATAGTACGAAGCGCACTAAAAGTATCTGCTGTTTGATTTTCCTTGAATTTGCCAATAATGAATCGCGCCTGTTTATCACGTTCGTGATCAAGGCGATAAAGCATGCGGGACGCCAAAAGCTGCACTGATTCATCCTTATGCCGCAGATATTTGTTAAATATGGGAATAGTTTCCGTTGGTGATTGTTTTTTACGTCCAAGAATATTTATTGTTTTTTTCAACATTGAATTGGATTCATCGTTTTTATCAGGATTCTTCAGTATCGAGATAAGTCTCGGAACAGACCCGGAGATATCATCGCAGGTATGAAGCAAGTTAATCGCTGTTTCACGGTCATTTATTGATTCAGAATCCAGCAGCCTGTTGCAGTATCCAATAATATCAAAGCACCAATCGTCATTTTTATAACATTGCCTTGCGACAATTTTATGATCAGTATTAAAGACAGGCAGCTTTTCATCATGAATAATTATATCCAGCATTGCGCACATTTCCGCAGTCGGCTTGTTAATATAGTTATATCTGTTATTCTGAAAGCATAAAAGCTGAAAACGAACACGGGGAGAAGCGGTTTCAAGCGCATGGGTGATCGCCTCAGTCGCCTCGTTCCTTCTCATTTGGAGAGTGCCATCAACCGCGCTTCGAACCAAAGATGATTCATGCTCATAAAAACCGATTACCACACTGGTGTCAATATCCTTGAAGACTGTTGACAATCGAACGGAGCCATAAGCATTACCACAGTGTTGTTGCAGTTTTACCCAGTCCGGCGCGGCCTTGCCCGGGACAATAACATCTGCGAGTATCTCCTCGACCAGTTGCTTTTGCTCTTCAGGGGTTTTATTTTTCACATCTGAATCCGCGTCGGAAGCTGCATAAGCAACGGAAAAGGAAACAAGAAAAAACAGAGCTGATAAACATGCGATAAGTTTATTCATGATTGAATCACCTTACTGATTGGTGGTTAATTAATCACTCTTAATTATACATGGTGATAACGCTTTAAGGATAAACCAGATTCGTTAATTAGGGCAGTTATTTTTATGGGGAGAATTTCACTTGCAATCAATGGTGAACTTATGTATACTACGCTGGAGTGAGTAGAAGATATTTTATGAAGATTGATCAAGGATGTCCTTAAAGGAGACTGACATGAAAACTGAACTAAAAGATGATGGTTTAATCACACCTGATGTAAAAGAGCATTCGTTGAAGAAGTATGAATTGATTAAATACTATTCAGAACTGTTTACTACAAGTATGAAGACAAAGTGGAACTGCCGTGTCTTCATTGATCTTTTTGCAGGTGCTGGACGGTCTCGTGTGACAAGTACTGGTGCTATAGTCCCATCTTCATCATTTTTAGCTTTAGGCATGAGTGTTCCTTATGATAAATATATATTTTGTGAAATTGATGAAGAAAAGGCACAAGCATTGAAAATGAGGATTGCAAAGGACTATGCTGAGTTGAACACTTGTGTTATTCAGGGGGATACAAATGAAAATGTTGATAAAATTTTAAGAGAAATTCCCCAGTACTCCAAAGAATTTTTAGTATTGACTTTTTGTATAGTTGATCCATATAGAATTGATAATCTACATTTTGCCACAATCAGATCTTTAGCCAAGTTGTTTATGGACTTCTTTGTGCTGATTCCAACACACATGGATGCTCAACGAAATTGGGCACTTTATGAAAAAGATGGTGATATGAGAATATCAAGGTTTTTAGGAAAGGCGGATTGGAGAAAGGACTGGGGACAAGCAAAACAAAAGAATGTAAAATCAGGATATTTTTTACTTGATTTATTTGGAAAGCAGATGGAAACTCTTGGGTATAATAATTCAGGAATAGAAGGAGCTAAGAAAATAGAGCATACTGAAAAAAAGTATCCCCTATATTACTTGGCTTTATATAGCCGTAGTAAATTGGGGGAAGACTTCTGGAAAAAATCAAAAAAGGGTGTTGAACGGCAGATTTATATGTTTGACTAGCTTTCAGGGAGTACTCTCATGGCACAGCTTTCTAAAATAGAATGGACCAGTTCAACCTGGAACCCGATTACAGGCTGCAGTAAAATCAGCCCCGGATGCGCTAACTGCTATGCCGAGAGAATGGCAAAGCGTTTGAAAGCAATGGATAATCCAAGTTATGCAAATGGTTTTGAGGTAACCTTGCATGAGCGAATTCTGGATTACCCGTTAAAATGGAAAAAACCTCAGATGATTTTTGTTAACTCAATGAGCGACTTGTTTCATAAAAAAGTGCCTGTTGGTTTTATTGACAAAATCTTCGATGTCATGTGCCGTGCGGAATGGCATCAGTTTCAGTTACTAACTAAAAGATCCGGGCGCATGCAAAAATTGAATTCCCGCCTGCCATGGCGTTCCAATATATGGATGGGTGTGAGCATTGAAAATGAGGATTACACTTATCGTATCGAACACCTGGTGAAAACCAACGCGAAAATTAAATTCCTGTCACTTGAACCCCTGATTGGACCTTTGCAAAACCTGAATCTCGATGGCATTGACTGGGTAATTGTTGGTGGGGAATCCGGCCCGAAAGCCCGACCGATGAATCCTGAGTGGGTCGTGGATATTCGAGACCAGTGTTTGAAGGCAGGTGTTCCGTTCTTTTTTAAGCAGTGGGGCGGTGTAAACAAAAAGAAAGCCGGAAGGATTTTAGAAGATAAAACATGGGATCAAATGCCTGTGTGTGTCTAGAATTTGTTTTTCTCAATCAAACGTATCCGTTTTCTCAAGCAGCGAGCAGTATTCCGCACTCAGTAAATCTCTTCCTCTCAGAAGGTGATTCAGATATTCACGCGATGGTTTCAAGCTGTCCGATGTTTGATTATCATTGGCGATATAGGTAATCGCTTTGTGTCTCCTGCCATCCGATGTAGTAATCCAAACCTCCTCGCGCCTGTACGCATCGGGATAACCCTCGAAATAATCAAGTCTCTCAATGCTCTGGAATTCGACCTTGTAAAGCGCGCCCTCTACTGTCGAATCATCATCGGGAATGATATTCGCGAAACCCTCATCAGGATTGGCGGCTGATATCTTGTTGAACGCAAGACGGTATCCATCGAGTTTGGCGAATTGCCGGTTGGCGAAATAAGCCTTACGCATGTTCATCCTGTCCGGATTCATGTTGGAGCCGTATGCGAAATAGTAAAACGACATGAGTTGATTGTATGCAAATAAGTTAAATGATGCAAGCATTTGGTACACACCCTAAATCCGCGATGGGATATTTTCGTATCACCTGCGGCTCGCAGGTTATGTGGGAAGCTCTCGCTTTCCTGGTTAACATTGAATTCGCCAATTGGGTGATAAATTGTCATTCTGAACTTGATTCAGTTCTTTAGTCTGGCTTGCCGGAAATCCATATCTTTTTCGCTTGTCAAGATGGATTCCGGGTCAAGCCCGGAATGACAATGAGTTCAATCGCGGATTTAGGGTACCCATACCCATGGCTGGCACCATGGCTGGCACCGTGGCTGGCACTTTTTAGATATTTTTTTTCATATCCGAATAAAAAGGCCCAAAAATTGCTGAATAGTCATATTAATTTATCTGCTTGCCTTTTTACCTCACTGCTGATACCATTTGAAATCGAGAACGGCCTGTGTTTCTCCGTAAATCACTTGGCGGTTTTGACAGATTAATATTCGGGAAATATGAATTTAATATAATTATTATCAATTAATAACACGTGGAGGCTTATCCATGAGAACTCTGATTAGTCTATCCATTATCGTTTTTATGCTGATTGCGGCTGGTTGTTCCGATGACACAATCACGCCGATTACGCCGGACAATGATATCTGCGAATTCAGCATACCAGTATCGGAAAACAATGAAAACTCCTCAAATCGAACTCTTTGGGGCATGTGGACTGTCGATTTCAACGTTGAATCGATGGATTTCCTCAGCATCGCCAAAGGACTGTCATTGCAGGCAGAACCGAGCCGCGACCTTTCAGCACATTTCAACATTACATCATTGATTCCAACCCCGGGAATTGTGGTTAATTCCTATGATCCGCTGACGAACATTGTCGATGTCGATTTTACAATATCGAATCCGTATTCGTTTTCGGGTTATGATGTCCGGTTGATTATATTTGTTGATAGTGTTGGGCACAAACTTATGAACGAGGATGACTGGACAGGTCTTTATGACATAGCTCAGGGATGGCCAATCAACCCGTTTAAGGCTTATTCCAAACAGGAACCTAATCGAATTTTCTACGCGCATTCACAGCGTACCGAGAACCTGCATATATATCTGCCGGGCGGAAATCAGAGTGTAACTTTCGCTGTCGATGCATCATATCCGGGCAATTGCGGTGAGCCGTACGAAATCTGCAATTTTTATCAGGATCCCCTGTATGATACAGTCGGCGCATCGGCAAATATCGCGATTACTGTTCGCGACTGGCAGAGCGATACAGACGCGGTTAATCTATATTGTCCTGAGATCACAGGCGTAACGCTTGTACCATTTACTCAGATTGATACTGAAACATGGGAAATGGACCTGGTAAACGAAACCGGCGCATCAGAAGGCGATTATACCGGTTTCATTCTCGCAACATCAGCAAACTCCGGAACGCTTACACTATATGATGAAATTACAATAACTGTTACAAGCAGCGGATGCACCGAGCAAGAACTATACTATGATTTCATCGGCTGCGGTGACCCAATCGATTTCGTTTTTGAATGCCAGGGATGGGTAGCCGGCGGATGCGGCCTGCCAAATTCATCCAATACTATGGGATGTTTCAAGTGGGGATGCGATGTCGGCAATCCCTGCGGAATGACTCATCCATACCTGACAACAGGCGGCGGTGAGATGATGGGATCAGACCCAAGCTGTGATTATATATTTTCACACGGCACTGCCGCGGATTTCAATGTAGTCAGCCCGCCAATCAACCTGCCAATATCTGACTATAGCGCCATCGAATTCAACCACTGCAACGATTTAACGGCTGGCGCAACTTTCTATGTTTATGTCTCAGAAAATGGATGCACGGGCCCGTGGACTGAATTGTGGCTCTCAACCTCAAATGGCTGTTTTGAAAATACGTCGGTTGATATTTCAGATTATTCCGGGACAGATGTAATGTTCCGATTCAGGTATGAATCGCTAAATTATACTGTTGGCACATCCGGTTTATGCGGCGATAACGCAGGCGTTGTAATCGACAATATCAGTATCAATGGATGTTTCATAGGCACGCTTGAAGAGAATTAAACAATTCAATCTATATGACACTAACCAAGCCCGGCTTGTTACATGCAAGCCGGGTTTTTTATTTCGTGGCGACCTCGTCCCGGGATACTGCCATTATTCAATATTCATGCCATTTGACACCGGTAACTGCCAGTATTTACTTTGTCATGTTTGTTTTCTTTAATGTATAGTGCTATAATTTTTGTGATATACAGGGGTGCGATAGGTCTTCTTGTTTGTCTCCAAATCTCTTAGGAATTAAGGAGTTAACGATGCAAAACTCCATTCGTTTTTTTATAACAGCAATGGTCATTACAGCCCTGCTTTTTGGTTGTTCAAGCGGTGGGAAAAATCCGGTAATGCCGCGTGATCCCGGTGACGGCAATGCAACCCCGGAACTACCGCTAGTCAGTGACACCCTTGATGATGTATTGAATCCTGAAAGGAATTTTGATGATCTCCCTGCTGCGGAATTGGGTACAATTCGAAACACATTCAACGCTCTAGGCACAATGGGCGCGTACGAGTTATCACTGGACGCTGATTCCATGTCCGCTGAGCTTATTTCAATTCGTACAGCATCGCTTGGTGAGAGCTTTCTTGTATCAGGCGCCAGTTTCTTCACAGTCCGACCATGCATCGACTGCCTGAGAATTGAATCAATCGAATTGACTCCTGAAAATACAATCCTTGTTCAATTCGCCGTCAGGCATCCTTTTGAAAAAGGCGTTAAGACCGAACCGGCATCAGCGCTGAATCGTCTTGATCTGGATGTTTTCGACCTGGCGATTGTCATAGTGCCATACAGCGCGAGTTACAAATCCTTCCCTCTTCTTGATGTCAACGCATATTCGAAACTATGCCAGAATGTTGACGGTTTCACCAGGGAACTCGCGGATTTAACTCACAACCCGCATGCCTGCCCCTATTATCTTGTTGTTGACGAGTCTGGTTTGGATGAGCACGACTACAACAGATTCGAAATGGGCACAACGGATGTACTGGTTCCGGCTTATTTCGCGGCAAATGGCAAGTTCAGGATTTACCTGACAATGGGTTACGGCGCGAGCGCTGATTTCACAACACGGCTTAGCCCGGTCTATTACAACCCTGAGTTCAACCGCAAATCCGCGTGGAAAGTCGAAGTAATTCCGCCTGAGGGCGAAAACCCTCCCGCATTAGGCAACACGTGGAATGAGATTGATACATCAACGACTTACGACGTTACAATAAAAGTATATGACTGGCAGCAAAACGCGACAGTGGCGACCAAATATCCTGATTATGAAAACCGTGACCATATCTATGCTTCATCAAAAGTCAAACGCGTTACAGCTGAAGTTATGAATATGACAAATGATTTGAGATGGGAGTACACACCGGTAAGCGGCGATGGTTCCCCTCTTGACCCGTTGATTTACAAAGTGAAAATAGCAAATGAAAAAGGGCTTTCAGCCGGAGAACATTTCGGGCTTGTCAAAGTAAGCGATGAACGGCATCCGGCGTTAGCCGCCGATGTCGGTACGATTGACTCTCTGGTGCACAGTCCTGATGGAGGTACGCTGTATTGGAACACGATACCTGAATTCGCGACATATCAGATTTTCACAGCGACTGTTGTTCCCGGTGACGGCATCACTGTCATACATCCAAACGGCGGTGAAACATGGGGGATTAGCTCATCGCAGACAGTAACATGGTCATCGACGGGTACAATCGCAAATGTGAACATCGAACTTTCTCTGGACAGCGGCAGCAATTTCACAGTTCCAATCGCCAATACCGTTCCGAATACAGGTTCATTTATCTATAATCCTGTTGGGAATTTCCCCACTGAAAATGCGAGAGTAAGGATTTACAATTCGCTCGACGCTACCATCGTTGATGAATCGGACAACGATTTCACAATAGAGGATATCCAGGGGCCAATTCAGGTAATCACGCCAAACGGCGGCGAAATCTGGGCTAAAAACACCCAGCAGAATATTACATGGACTGCCGATGCTGATATTACCTATGTCAGGATTTATCTGTCCATGGATTCCGGCCTGAGTTACACAATTCCAATCACCGGTTCAACGCAAAACGATGGAATCCATCAGTGGAACATACCGGAAGAAGCCATTGGAATTAATAACAGAATTAAAGTGCAAAAACTCACAGATCCGTTGATTTTCGATGAAAGCGACGCTGATTTTCAGGTTGTTTGCCCGGTACTTAATCCGCCAGCGAGTGTTACAGCCTCCGATGGCACATATAATGACAAAGTCTCCGTTTACTGGGATGAAGTCGCAGGAGCATCCGGATATGATATCTACCGCGATAATGTACTGCAGGTTGCCAATCATCCTGCATTATCATGGGAGGATGTCGCTGTTGTTCCCGGAACCATTTACAATTATCAGATTGCATCAATAAACTCCTGCGGAGCCGGCCTAAAGGGGCCCGCCGACCCGGGTGAACCCGGAAATGCGTGTGTTTTACCCACATCGCCAACCGGAGTAAGCGCGACTGATGGCAATTTCCCCGATAAGGTAACAGTTACCTGGAACGCCGTGGCAGGTGTAACCGGATACAACATCTACCGCGATTCCATTTTGCAGCAGGGCAATTACACATTGCTTACATGGGATGACACATCAGTAACTCCGGGAGTGATATACAACTACCAGGTTGAAGCGTTTAACGGTTGCGGAACAAGCGCCAAATCTCCCGCCGACCCGGGCGAGTCCGGACATGCGTGTGTTCTGCCGGATTTCCCAACCGGTGTGGACGCGACTGATGACGCTTTTCCCGACAGGGTTACCGTTTCATGGAACGTTGTGATAGGCGCGACCGGTTACGATATCTACCGCGACAGCGGACTTGTGCAGGATGATTTCGTTGGATTAACATGGGATGACATGACTGTAGTTCCGGGAACAGTTTATTACTACCAGGTTGAAGCTGTGAATACCTGCGGTAACGGGGCAATTGCTCCACCTGATCCCGGCGAACCCGGAAACGCGTGCGTTATGCCATTACCGCCAACCGGAGTAAGCGCGACTGACGGTAATTTCCCGGACAAGGTAACTGTTTCATGGAATGCTGCAGTCGGCGCAACCGGATACAATATATACCGCGATTCTGTTGTGCAGCTGGCAAACCATCCCGGCATAACATGGGATGACATGACAGTAACTCCGGGAGTGGTTTACAACTACCAGGTTGAAACAGTTAACGGCTGCGGAACAAGCGCCCTGGCTCCCGTTGCCCCCGGTGAACCCGGCAATGCGTGCGTTCTCCCTGTCGCACCGGCGTGGATTACAGCATCGGATGGCACTTTCACAGACAGAATTCAAATCGACTGGGCGCTTGTTGCGGGAGCGACAGGATATAATATCTATAGGGATTTGAATCCGGTGCCTGTCGCAACGAATGTAGCCGCTCCAACATGGGATGATTCCGCTGTAAACATCTGTGAAAATCACGATTATGAGGCTTCCGCCGTTTCAGCATGCGGCGAGGGGCCCAAATCCGCCAGCGACACGGGTTATTCAGAGGAATTCCCTGCCGCTCCGACAGGTGTGAATGCAACCGATGACGCTTTTCCTGACAAAGTTACCGTCTCATGGAACGCGGTAACTGGAGCGACAAGTTACGACATTTACCGCGATACAATACTTGTTCAGGATGATTTTGCGGGTTTGACATGGGATGACACGACTGTAACTCCGGGAACTATTTATAATTACCAGGTTGAAGCGGTCAACGCCTGCGGCAATGGGCCTATTGCGCCGGGAGCGCCGGGCGAACCCGGCAACGCTTGTGTTTTACCAACAGACCCAACTGGAGTCGATGCGACTGACGGCACTTTCCCGGACAAGGTAACAGTATCATGGAACGCCGTTGGGGGAGCGACTGGATATAACATCTATAGGGATAGCGGACTGGTGCAGGCTAATCACCCCGGTATTACATGGGATGACACGACAGCAGTTCCTCCTGTTGTTTACAACTACCAGGTTGAAGCGATAAACGGCTGCGGTGTCAGCAATAAAGCTCCTGCCGACCCGGGTGAACCCGGCAATGCATGCGAACTTCCGGATACTCCAACCGGACTTGCAGCATCAGACGGTACTCACACTGACAGAGTTCAGCTCAGTTGGACCGCCGCTGCTGGCGCGCTGTCTTACGACATCATCCGAAATTCAGGTTTCCTGATTAATGTACCGGGAATAACCCATGACGACATGACCGCCACGGCGGGAGTGATTTACACGTACGAGGTTGAAGCGGTAAACGCATGCGGCAACAGCCCGGCTTCAGCAGCGGATACCGGTTACGCTTTCGCTTGCGCGGCTGATACAAACGATACATGTGGAACAGCTGATCAAATGTTTATGAACAATTTCGTAACGGGACACTCCGTATCAGGATGCGTTGACATGATTGATGAGGACTGGTTTTATGTGTATGCTCCTCCAAATGGAATTACAGCGGCAAGTACAATAGACATCACAATGCCATCCGGCACGCTGGATATTGAAGTTTATGGAATCGACCCGGGCGGAACATGCCCCGGAGCGCTGATTACATCGCAAACCAACATTGGAACAACAACAGTTAATGTTCCAGCAAGTTCGTTAAGCCTTCTCTACATTAAACTGATAGGCAACTCCGGAGAGGTCAGTTACACAATGGATTTGGATCTTGCCCCATGGATAACAAATATGCCTGTTCAGGTGTGTGTCGCGACCGATGACGGCACACCCGGCGGCAACTGGCCATACGACGGCACGAATTACCTTGATCTTGCACGACTTAACCAGATGATAACATGGGCTAATAATTTCTGGCATCAATATGGTTATAACCTCAATTGGGATGGCTCCACTGTAACAATCATGGATTGGATCTATTACAATCTGGATAATGGCGCGGAAGTCAACGCAATGCACACCGCTTATCATACTAACAATCTGCTAACTCTCTACTGGGTCAACCAGCTTGATCCACCGCATAATACCGCGTACTGCAGGTGTTATACTCCTGAATCAGCGCATAATGTAAATAATGTCTTCACCGCCTACAGTCCGAATGTGTGGACATGGGAATCGGTTGTTGAACATGAGAACGGTCATGCGATGGCTTATTATTTCGATGAATATCTATATAATGCCGGCGGATGCGCCTGCGGAGACAATGGCTGTCTCGGCTATGTTCCGTGGCTCTACTGGTGCGATAATGGCTGTTACAACGGCAACCTGATGTATTACCATCAGATGGGCTGGACATGGGATTTGTTTAACCTTGTTAACGGCCAATGGCAGCAGATAAATGAATTTAACTTTAACAATCCAACCAATTATCCGTGGTTCTGATAAGGGAGGACTACGAAAATGAAAAAACTAATTTATATCTCCATCATGGCATGTTTTGTAGTGGGGTTTTTCGCAATGCCGGCAAGCGCGTTAAGCCACAACGCCGAGAAATTCCTTCAGGCATGCACAGCATTGGATTCTGTCTTCCCGCCTCGAAACTGGGATAAATACGATCTTCGGGACGCCGCGCTGGAAGTTCTCGATGAAATCGAAGACGGCACTTTCAACGCCTGGCCAACCGAGCCAACCGATTTCTGCCTCAAAACGCTCGGATACACACAATTCCCCGAGGACGTTGACAGGATTATCGCTTACGAGGATGACCTGACATATTCAGTCCTGCGCTCATTAAAAGGATTTCCATCCGTAAAAGCGATTGAATGCCATTACAGATGGCTTGACAACGAGATTATGCCCAAGCGTGAACTGGCATTTCAGGGTCTTGCGGATATCGATTTCAACAAGCTAAAGAAACCCGATAAGTGGCGCAGCGATGTCCTTGCAAAGCTTATAAACGCAAGGCAAAAAGAGAAAGTTGACTGGCTGATTAAGATTCTGGATAAATCAATTACAAAGGTCGAATCTTTCAAGATTAAGAAAGCGCCTAAGAAGTAGGATAAATACAATAATTTACCAATCTTATTGCTTTGCCATATAAATATTTACTAACATAAGCACTGCTGCTAAAAGCGTTGTTACAGCAAACAGAAGTTTCAATGTTTTCGGTTTTGTCTTAAGTGCAATCCTGCTGCCAATAATACCTCCTATAATTGTAACTGCAGCAAGCGGTACAGCCAGGGCTGGATTGAAACTCTCATGCATCGTATGCCCAATAAATCCAGCAAAAGCTGTTGATGCAACCATTGCCGATGCTGTTCCCACGGCAATGCGCATTGGTACGCCACACGCCAGCACCATCAGCGGTACCAGAAATGAGCCGCCGGAAACTCCAACCATGCCGGCAAAAAATCCGCTGGCAACAGCAATCGGAACAGTTAGCCACAAATTTATTGGGTAAATATCATCACCAGATTTGAGATTCCAGAATCCAATGCGAGCGCTATCTTGTTTCCTGCGTTCATCCACTTGGAACAACATCATGATGCCCGCGACAACAAGAAGCAATGAGAAGATGATTTTCATCTCCCTGCCAGTGAAATGCTGCGCGAGGAATCCGCCAGCAAACGCCATGACGAGGGTTATTCCGCCCATGAACAAAAATAAAGGGAATGAAAGCGCTTTGGATTTATGGAAAACAAAAGACGCTGCAAGCGCGGTTGCGAAAAGCACAAACTGCCCTGTTAAAGCGGCATCGTGCATCGGAATACCCGCCAGAACAAGTGTTAACACATAAAAATTCCCCCCGCCACGTCCAACCATTGTCATTACGATGGACAAAGCGAAAAACACAGCGCCGATTATAGCTACTTTATACATGGAATATTTTCCCTATCAGAATTGCAATCTTACCTCAGATATTTTTCCATTCTGTCGAAAGCCGTGTTTATCATTTCATCCGGCACACAGAATGACAGCCTTAAATGTCCCTCGCCTGTAGATCCAAATGCAACGCCGGGCGTCGTCGAGACTTTTGCCTCTTTCAGCATTTTCTTGCAGAACGATGCTGAATCATGCGAGCCTTCATCAGTCAGTATTTTCGGGAACATCAGATATGAACCGCCGGGTTTTTTGTATTCAAAAAAAGATGAAAGCCCATCCAGACGTTCGCACATCAGATTCCTAGCGTGAAGATATTTTTCTCTGTAATCACTAACACAATCCTGCGAACCCTTTAGAGCAGCCAGCGCAGCATACTGCGATACAACTGGGGCACATATCGCAAAAGGAATATGAGCTTTGCTGATTTGCGGAATCCATTCCTCATCCGCGTGAAGGTAGCCGACTCTCCAGCCTGTCATGGCGTATGTTTTAGTAAACGTAAAGCAACTGATTGCGTTTTTCCTCATTTCGGGAATGGATGCAATGCTGAAATGCTTGTGCCCATCGAAAACGAAATACTCGTACGCCTCATCGGTTATCACAACCAGGTTGTGCTCCAGCGCTATCGCAGCAAGCTGGCGAAGTTCATCCTCGCTGAAAACCGTTCCGGTCGGATTGGATGGTGAACAGTACAGAATCGCTCTTGTTCGTGGTGTAATCGCCTTTTTGATTGCATCAATATCCAGCCTGAAATCCTCTTCTTCGATTAGAGGAACCAAAACTGGTTTACCGGATGCTATATCAACCTGACGTATGTGGGTGGAGTATGTCGGCGTTGGCAGAATGACCTCATCGCCGGGGTCAATTACAGCCATTACCGCCGCTGCCAAACCCTCAATTGCTCCGACTGTTACAATAACCTGAGCGGGATTTGCATCAATGTTGTTGTCCCGTTTTAGTTTAAGAGCGATTTCATCGCGAAGCGCTTTCAGGCCTGATGATTCAGTATATCCGCCTGTAAGGTCGCTCTGAATGGCATCGATAGCGGCATCTTTAATGTGCTGCGGAGTTCCTGAGGTTGGTTTTGCCCACGACAGAAACGCGACATCCTCAATCTCTTTGGATAAGCGCGTCATTTCATGAATCGCGGATTTGCTGATTCGATTTATTCGTTCTGATACTCTAATTAAATTACTCATGATTATCTCCTTCCAGTGATGTTGATCAAAGCAAGTTTATGTTACCACCGGAGGTTGTTATATTCCAGTTATCGCTCACTACCCAAAATCCGCAATAGGATATTTTTGTAACACCTGCAGCTCGCAGGTTGTGTGGAAAACGCTCGTTTTTCCCGTTAACATTGAATTCACCAATTGGGTGATAAATTGTCATTCTGAACTTGATTCAGAATCCATATCTTTTTCGCTTGTCAAGATGGATTCCGGGTCAAGCCCGGAATAACAACGAGTTCAATCGCGGATTTAGGGTATTCACTTACGATTCATGTCTGATAGATACCAATAAGCCGGTATGTTCTTTATTAATCAGTAATACGGTAATAGGTCTCTAATTTAACCGGACAGCAGTGACATTATATAATTAACAAAGATTTCTAACGAATTGTTCTCCATCAATTGATTCTACTGGTCCACCCCTCAGCATTGAAGTATGTTGTCTTAACCCATGATTTGGTCGACCAGAATGTGCAGTTGGTCCGCTACGTTGTTTTGCCCAAGTCATGAATAACATTTCTGTCGACCTTGTCATTGCCACATATAGTAATCTTCGTTCCTCATCAAAATCTTCTTGGGGAAATGGAATTAAATCATTTTCTGCCCCAATCACGATTGTGGCACGAACTGTTAATCCTTTTGATTGTCTCATTCTCATTAATCGAACACCATGTGAATGACTAGATAATATGTCTTTTCCAATAGGTTGTATTTGTCCAATGTAAAAACCAAGATTCTTCCCCTTGTCTATTAAGTCATCAATTTCTATTAAAAGCTGTTTTAAATCATCTGTGCATTCAGGCAGCTGACCATTTTCCATTTGTTCCAGAATCCATTTGCCCCAGTAAATATCTTCATCATCTGGGACTTGAGTCAATTCGATAAAATTGGTCATTGATTCCCATAGTTTTTTTGCTTGTTTCTTTCCATGTATTGGTGAAGAGGAAAAATTATTCGTTGCTTCATCAAAAAACGCCTGGCTAAAGCTTATTTGTGCTTCCTTAGCTTTTTGATACAGAAAGCTTATGAATTTAGCACCGATACCTTTAGTCATTTCCATTAAGCTCCACCAAGCTAAGGAATCTTTTTCGTTTGATAAGAGCGATAGTATTTCAATTACATATCTATTACTTTGATCCTCAAGTATTACATTGATTTTATCTGTTTCAGAAAAGGGAATGTTGAGCTCCTCAAGATTATCCTTTATCAATTTTGTAAATATGCCTTGTCGATCCTTTCTTGATAGTATAAGAATGTCGGATGGGTCTATATGTTGCGAGTTTATCATCCATTTTGTTAGTTTTGAGACACCTTTTGCTTCCTCCTCCTCATTTCTAAATCTTAACAGACCTACATGCCCCTCATCAGATTGCTCATAACAATCTAATGTATATGGAGATTGTTCATCTGTACTACCTTGGATTACAAACTGAGACCACTCAAATAATTTCCTTGGTAGTCTTCGGCAGATTGTAAGTCCATAATCTTTAATAGGTGTAAATTCGTTAGGGAATCTAAGAATTCCTTTAGGATGTGCATTTCGAAAAGAGTAAATGGATTGTTTGTCATCGCCGATCGCAAAGATCGAGATTTCTCTATCTGATAAACGACGAAGAACCTCAAGATCACAAGCATTTAAATCCTGGTATTCATCAACAATAATAATATCATAATCGATTCCCTTCAAATGATCATGGTCTCTCAATGCACATCTAAGCAGATCAGGTAATTCTTCAAGAAGTGTATAACCAAATATCGAGCGATGCACAAGCCATATGCCCATGAATTTTGCTCTTTCTTGGGTTGAAATTTCTGTATTTTCTTGCTCTGACAATGATTCCCATTTTGCTGCCATCTCCTTTATTAAATTATCCAGTAGTTTTACTTTTACACCAACAAGTTTTGCAAGATGCCGCCGAATGAGAAGTCGTTTTTCAACATCATTAGGAATGCGTAATGGAACAGGGAATTCAGCACATCCTTCATTCTGCAAAACAACAGAAATAGAAAACGAGTGAAGTGTACTTGGTTTAGCAAGTTTTTCTGATTCAATATTTTCAAGTTTTGTTGCTAATTCTGCAGTAGCTGCCCTTGTAAAAGTAATGAATTTTACTTTAGCAGGATTGTCCTCTGAATTTATAAGTCTGTTTGTTAACTCAACTGCGGTAAGGCTTTTACCTGTCCCTGGTCCAGCTATAACGCGTCCATTCTTTTCCACAGGATGGCTGATTATTTCTTTCTGCTCATCAGTGAATTCTATGGCCATTTATATATCCTTTATAAGTTTTTCCTTAACAATCATCCACAATTGGAATGCTATCTCACAATTCATTAATCATTTATCCTTTTCGTTCTCTCGCTACATATTAAATCCCTCTATTCACCCGTCTCAAGCATAATCACCAAACGGCCGCCCTCCTCCTCCGCCCTGACCATTACTCCGTTGCGCGTAATAAAATAGTGACCGAAGGTTATATCATTCGCTTTCATGTCAACCTCGTACGCAATTATCTTCCTGTTGCCGAATTCCATTTCATGCTTGATTTTTGGTGTCATGGTCAGATTATAAAAGTCCTGCTGCACGATGCTTAGCACGCGAAGCGTTTCAGTGCGTCCGGTTTTAAGGCGCGGCTGGGTGCAGATTAGCGCCATCTGGCCTATGAAATTGTTGTCGAATAAAAAAACATCATCGGGGATTTCCTTTATGAAAACCTTAGGTTCGTCATCGCCGGGTTTTTGGTGCTGAAAGTGCGCATGTCCGTTTTCAAAACGGGCATGGATACTGTAATGGCCGTCCATTGTGCTTCTTTTCCCGAATGATGAGTCCATTTCCCTATCATAGCTTAGCAGTCGCCAGTTTTCATCGAACACGAGAACACTCTCGCCGCTCATCCTTTCGTTGAATTCCTCGTTGTCTATATCTATTGATGTTAACAGGCGGTAATTGTTGTTTTCATTTTTGTCCAGCTTAAAAGTCGCGGAACCGATTTCAACATCCAGCATTTTGAAAACATACCTGTATTCCCTGCCGAGTTCGTATGGAATTCCGCGCTCACCCGGATTCGTGTATGTAATCTTCTGGACAACAGGAGTTTCAGGGCTATTTCCCCCGTCTGGTGGAGATATTTTTTCTTTCCCGCGTCCACATGCGCTGAGATTTGGCAGAACAATCAGCAGAAGCACAAGAAATATGAGTTGTTTTATTCTGGTGAGTATCATGTTTTTTTCTAAGAGACTGTTGCCAACAAGATATTTCTATTGGAATCCGTAAAAAAGGGGACAGTCCAGAAAAACTTCCAGTATGATGATTTCAATAAACATTGTTCTAAATCCCAGTGTTTATCGTATTTATAAACGTTGTGGGACAATCCCCTTTTTTACTCAATTTATTAGATTTAGTTTTTATCATTTAGTTTGTTATTTTACAACACCTTCTCTATGAAAACTTCCAGTTATTCGAAAGCGCGCTCTGAGTTTCCTTAACCGCGCGTTTTACATTATCCATCACATGCAGATATTCAGGCTCATCCGGATCGACTTCGCCGCGCATGGCTCTCATTGTTTCAATCACACTCGCCGCGAGCGCGGTGTAGTCATATCCGCCCTCTAAAAATGCGAACATCGGAATTCCCCGCTCCGAACAGAATTTATCAACCGTTCCCGCCATCCATCTGAAAGTTTGCGTTGAGAAAGTCAGCGATGCCAGCGGGTCGCGCTCGTGAGCGTCATAACCGGCGCTTATAAGCAGAATCTGCGGATCATACTGCTCAAGAACAGGCATTATAACGGATGCAAAACAGTATTTCGCTTCAGCATCGCCGCTGACCGGAGCGAGAGGAATATTCACATTAAAACCTTCTCCATCACCGATCCCGATTTCATCAGAACGGCCTGTACCCGGATATGCCGGATGCTGGTGAGTTGAAATGTATAAAATCTCTTTCTCGGAATAGAACGAATTCTCTGTTCCGTTGCCGTGATGAACATCCCAGTCCAGGATTGCCACTCGTTCAAGGCCGTAATCGCGAATCGCGGCGCGGGCGGCAATCGCGATGTTGTTAAACAGGCAGAAACCCATCGCGCGGTTCGCAATCGCGTGATGTCCCGGCGGACGAGGCAGCGCAATCGCCCTGCTCTCTTTTCCATTTTCATCAGTTGTGCCGTAGTAGTTATGCAACATGTCAATACCGGCTCCAACGGCTTTTTCAGCGGCGATAAACGAACCGGGTGAAATAATCGTGTCAGGATCAAGATTGCGTCCTGAACCTCCCGACAATGCGGCGACTTCCTCTTTTATCATTTCATAATAGGAGTCATCATGATTTAGAAGAATGTATCCTTTCGATGCCGGTCTGGGGTCTCTAAGTTCAACAACCCCGATAACAAGGTCCTTGTCAATCGCGTTGATAATGGATGTCAGCCGTCCCGCATTTTCGGGATGATCTCCGGTATCGTGATCAAGAAATTCCACGCAATAATATACTGGCAGAGCGCTAATCATTTTTCTTTGTCCTTTTGAGTTGATTCATTAACCGGTTTATCCTCAGATGAAACACCATCGTTTTCATTGTCTATATCTTTTGGCTCATACTTTCTTGGCTGCGTTCTGGTATAGAAACCAATAGTTGTGATTGTAATCATCAGGCCTTTCGCACCCTTGAACCGCTCCCTGATTTCAACAAGCTCCTTCGGCGGATCGGACATTGAAATGGTGATTTTACGAAGGCCGTTCTTGTCAAGGATATCAATCATATTTACCTTTGTCAGTCCGCCCAAATATTCAATATACCAATTCTTGACAACATCAATCGGATCATCCGTTGAATAAAAAACAGCCTGAGTCATATCAATGCCACTTTCCAATACCGCTTTTTGCGAATTTGGATAGGCCGGAATCCGGCTTTGTATCTTCTTTTCACTCTGTGATTCACCCTCCTCAGAATCATTATCCGTTGATGTAAGCGTTACCAATTCCGGCTTTTCCTTTTCAGCCGCAATGGGCTTTTCCTCCTTTATCTCTGAGCTTCCACGCATAAGCGCGACAGCAACCAAAAGAAGGATTATTGGGAAAAGATAGGTTAAAAGTGGATATTTTCTCATGTTTCTTTCACTATTGCGCAATTTGTAATGAATTTACGCCTGTTTTATTCTGACACGAGTCGAGCACCGTCTTTAATGTTCATTAAATATTAATAATTCATATTAACCGAGAGCACATTACCTACCTATTTATCGATAATATCCGTTAAATACTCTTAATTCAGATTTATCGCACATTAACGCTAGTTCTCCGCGGCTTAAATCGTTCCAAAATGAATATCCCAAAGTAAAATCTTACGATCAACATCCTGTCCAGAGAATTAATTTGCTATTATCATTGTGCAGAATGTAATGAATTCTGCAACCTGCATTTTACCTAATTTGCACATTCACTTTCATTAAAGTTCATTAAATATGAATTAATACGATTAATTTGCAATTCGTCATCGCTTAAATAAATCCCGCATGTAATTAATCGCGGTTATTCATATTATTTGCGCAAAACTAATGGTAATTGCAAGTATTGCATTTTATTAATTTTTTTCCCTGGGAGCGCTGGTCTCTGACCGGCATCTGGTTAGGCTAACTGGAAATATTAAACTGAATCTAACCAGTATTGTTGATAAACCCAATCCTTGTCTTTAGGTATTCCATCAGTTAGACAAACTCTATTGATTTCAATTAACCTGACACAGGTGCCGACCAGAGACCAGCGCTCCCGGGTTCAGATTTTTACCTATACTAAAAGATCATCAGACACAACTAATTACGGATTTCCCCTACTATCAATCCCCAACGCTATCACCGCTGAATATCAGAGAGATGATTTTCCATTTCCCTCGAATTTTCATAAGCGAAAATATATCAACGCCAGTTTGATGATTTGTTGAATCGCGATAATCATAATCACATACCACTGTCGCCATGCTGCTGCGATGGATCTCTATTTTTCGATTCGTCAGTTTGTCGGAAATAAATATCTCTTCCTTGAACATTTCCTTTGTTTCTTTCACCCATTCGGCAAGGCTCATTATATCCTGTTTGGTGTGGTTATCGAAATCGATTCCAATAACGGCACGATAATGGAACAGATTTTGGACATCTGTCATTTTCTTCGATGAATAAGCTTCCTGGAATTCATCGATGACAGCATCGACCGCATCGGTTTCATCAGCGGCAATCGCACTCCCCGATTCAGTTGCGGATGGGATAATGCATCCAAGCATAAATCCCACCATGACAAAAAGAATCGCGGCAATAATATTTTGCTTTTTCATTTTTGCACCCTCTCACAAATTAATCACTGTGATTATAACGCATTTGGTGAAATGAAAAAGCTATTCAATTGGCATAACTCCTCAAACCATGAAAAGACCCCGCATATCGCGGGGTCTTGGATTTACAAATAAGCCAGATTGCTTTTACTCAATGATCGGTATTTCTTCTTTGGATATTAAATATTTCTCGGGAATAATCAGGTCTTTGAGGTTTTCCTGTGTGAGAATAGGTTTTGATGTATCGAGTAGATCAAACTCACATGAGAACATCGATACCATATCGGACAAATTGTTTCCCCCTCCGTGATAAATGCAGTGCTTGATATACTCATTTCCGTTGATATTCAAATAAACGTAGTTGGATTCATCATCTTTACCCCACTTAAACTGAACATTGGATTTGTCAACCAGTTTGGCAAAACTATCAAAGTTTTCACCGATGACGAAATACTGCGGGCCGAGTGTTTCAATAAATGATGATGGAAGAACACCGTTATCAACGTAGAAATTCCCTGAATTCGTGAACAGGATATCGGTGAGCTGACCAAACATAGCTAGAAGTTTTTTCTCATCCTCATCGAGTATTTTAGTTATGCTTGTGTTAACACCAATAAATATAGATGATTCCAAATCACTTTCTGATGGAAATACATATTTAAGATTTCGCCACATGTCCTGATCGTCTGATTCATCTTGCCCGAAATACAAATAGTTAAATTGCGCGGAAGACCCGGAAAGCCGCTTATACCCTACCTCACCAAAATTCTGTTCGTTAACTATAACATCATTACTATTATCCAAAATCTGTACTGGATTTCCTGTTGACAGGTTTCTTGGCCAAAATAATATGTGGCCGCTTGATACAAGAGTGTTAAATGAATCCGGCATGTTATCGTACGTTTTGAAATAACCTATACTGGCTTTTCTAAATATGTCATACGAACTTAGCTGTATGGCAGATAGGGATTTGTCGTTTTCCTCAATCGGGAATGACCAATTATCAGAAATTGAGGTATCTCGTTCCTGTGTCTGTTTGTTTGAATTGTCAATGACAATATCAGTTTTCTGGTTGGATGAACATCCGAATAGAACAGCAACCATTATTAATAAAACAAAAAATCTCATAATCTAATCTCCATGGGTTTGATGAGTAAAAATTAACCATTGTGGCACGGCTGCGATTCCCACACTGCCTCCGGTTTGCCACCTTCAGGGCAGAAAAAACACCGCGTATAATCACAATACGGTCTATCAGGTATTACTTCTATAAACCACCAATTCTTACTAACATCATAATCGCTACTGCAAGGTTGACTATAGACAACAGTTTTACTGCCTGCGAATATTTTGCATGTCGCGGGTATCTCAAAGACTCTCCTTCTCAACGGTGATATGGAATTCAGTAAACTGTAGCTATTATACCACGCCGGGGGGGGCGCAAGCGCAAATATAAATTATTTCGAATTATTATTAACAGCCTAAGTGACAGCCTGGAATAACCAGAATGACATTTTTTACTCCGTTAATGAAAATTAATCACACCGTTTAGGTTACACATGCGCTGAAGTATTATCAGCGGATAGAAGCATGTCGTATTTGTGGCGGAATTTTTCACGCCATTTCATCTGGAAAATCTTTCTCTCCAGCGTGCCAAGCACCTCTTTGCTCTTTGCGATGTGCTTATTTCCGGAATCCTCTTCACCGTGTTCGTTAAGGAAGACACCGTAACGGTAATAGAACAGCACGATGAAAGTCCGGGGACTTTTATCTGATTTTTCATTGATTGCATTTTCAATCTGAGTATAAAGCGGTTTGGCGGAATCGATATCGCCTCTTTGCGCTAAAACCAGCGCATGCTCAAGCATAAATGCCAGTTTCAACCAGCTTCCTGCTTGAACCGTCGGAGATTCAAGCCCCTTTTTAATATTCTCTTCCGCCTTTTCCAAATCGCCAAGCCGGCTTGCAAGTTTGGCATTTATAAGATAATTGAACGGAATGCCGCGCTCGTATCCAATGTCTTTTTTTATTTCGTATGCCAGAAGGGAATAATTCTCCGCAAGTTTGTATTTACCTTGTTCCATCTGGGCAAACGCGATATTCGTCAGGGTTTCACATTCACCCTGCCTGTCGCCCAGAGCTCTGAATACCATAAGCGCGCGTTCGTAATAATCCATCGATTCCCTGTACTCACCAAGTTCGAAAAGAACATCCGCCATTGTAACGTGCACTTTTGCCTGCACTCTTGTATCAGCAAGGCGTGCCTGGGAGGATATTATTTCTCTCAGGAGAATCATCGCCCTTTCGAATTCACCCTCCTCTGTGTAGATAATAGCCATGTTCCCAATCGGAAGAACCTCACCCTGGATATCATCAATCTCCCTGAAAAGCCGAATGCTTCTTTCAAGCCATTCCTTTGCCAGCGGAATGTCGCCCAGTATTTTATATATCAATCCCATATTGTTATAGATACGCGCCATGCCCTCACGATCATTCAATGTTTCGCATATTTCACGTGATTTGCCAAGAACATCGATTGCCTTGTCAAAATCACCCTGAAAGCAGAAATTAATGCTCAGCTCCTTAAGGATAAGGGCGACTTCTCTGTCATCCCCGGTTTCCTTGAGAACGTCAAGCCCGTTTTTGAAATAATCAATGCTTGAACGGTAATCGGCAATCGACCGGTAGTATTCACCAAGAGCTTTCAACGCCTGCCCTTCGAGATGCGTATCACGAGAGAGGATAGCGCGATTATAGGCGCTATATGTATTTTCACGATAACTATCGGCATCGCCGGATTGCCTTGCCAACGCGCCTTTCAGAAGATAGAACCTGCCGAGAAGATGTTCATCCTTGCCTGTTTTATTCTCCAACGCTTTCATGCCGCACTCGCACCATTCCTCCGCCTGTGATTTCAGGTTGATTTTTTGCGCATATCGTGCCGCTTTCAGGTAATATTCCGCGACATCGGCTGTCTGTCCGGCTTTCTCAAGATGTTCCGCAATTTTGGCTGCAAGTTTCTGGTCATGATGAATATTCGAACGCAGCACTTCAGCCGCCGCGATATGTTTCTCCCTTTTCACATCATCCGGAATACTGGAATAAACAACCTTGCAAAGCATATTTGGATTGAAAGTGTACGTGTCGTCCGTTCGGACAAACACATGGTGTTCATCCGCAAGGCTTTTGACAACCTTCTCCACACTTGCAGATGATGATCCGGAAAGCGCCGCGAGATTATCGATTATGAATTCGTTCCCGAGTATGGATGCCCACTTCAACGCGTCCTGCATGTTATCCGGAAGCATCTCCATTCTCTCCAGCATTAGAGATTGCACCGAACGCGGGTTATCCTGAACATCAATATCGGAACTCAACCTTACGGAACCTCCGTCCCTGATAATCTGTTTCTGGTTTTCCAAAGATTTCAGCATTTCAACCAGATAGAAAGGATTTCCACCCATAGTTGCGTGCAGCATTTCAGCCAGCCTGTGGGCATCCTCAGGATATTCCCATGAGTACTTTGAAAGCAGAAGTTCATGCGTTTGAGACAGATCTAAATCTCTGATTTCATAAAGCAGGTAATTGGCGCGCCTTGAGAATTCCTCCATAAGACTGCTCATATCACCTTCATTTGCCATATTGAAAGTTACAACAATCATCACAGGATATTTTGCCGTGGCTATTGAGATATCACGCAAAAGTTGCAATGACTGGGAATCAACATAGTTGACATCATCAATACAGATAATCAACTTGTGCTTGAGAGAAAGATGCTTGAATCCCGTCGCGATGAGTTTCTGGTAATTAATCTCATCCATCATCTGGGTCGGTTCCTTCACATCCCCGACATTTGGAGTGATAAGGGCAACTAACGGCGAAACAAGCAAAGGTATTTCAGGGAACATATCGGTAAGGAAATTCTTGTAATGCTCAACTTCGCTATCCCCGAGGTATGATCGCCACAATCGTTTTGTCGTTTCAAATGGGCGGTTTTTATCTCCCGGATACGCGGTTGTTCTCATGATGCAGATATCGCTTTCATCAGCCGCGATTTGTTGAAGCAATTCCAGGCTCCATCGCGATTTCCCAAGTCCGGTATCCGCTTTCAATGCGAGAATCCTGCCTAATCCCTCATCCAGCCCGTTTTTCAGCCAACGCTTTAGTTCATCAATTTCATCAGCGCCGACCAACACTATGTCATTGCTGTTTTTAAAATTTTTCAGATACTGCACCACATCCTGCCCGGCTGGTTGGTCCTTGCCTCTCGACTGGAACCATTCCACGCCAAGGAAGAATTTACGCTCCAGCTCCTCCGCTTTCACAAGCAGATCGTTCAGTTCATCGAGTGTTGGTGGATGCGGAGCGGCGATCTCATCCGCGAGATTCCCTACATCACTCAGGAACAAAGAGACATTATCATCATCGCTTCTTTCCTGCTCCTTGAAAGCGTCGATTATTTGCCACAAAACCTTGCCGACACTCTTTCTATCACGTTTGAAATCCGCTTCCGATGAAATCAGGTTGGCAAGTCCGAAATCGATTACTTTCATGAGGTGGCGCGATGTTGAAACGTCATCGTACATCACGTTCTTCACATGCAAATCGCCATGAATCAGATTGTTGCGTTTCAATGCAATCAGCACATGAAGAAGCTGAATGATTGTTACGATTATCATGCGGCCATCTATCGGCTGTTTCTCTTCAATGTACTCCTGCAGCGTTTTGCCATATACGCGTTCCCAGACAATGAAAGGGACGAACACTTTTTCACCGTCTATTTCACAATTTTCCTCGCCGAAATCTGTAACGGAAGCAATGTACGGGCACCCGCGCACCTTCATCGCGCGTTTTGCCTCCTGAACCCACTCGGGACCCAGAGGAATTTTAACTCCGCCTATCTCAGTGTTAATAACCTTGACAACAACCTCTCCCTCGAGAAGTTCATCGTAGGCCAGATAGGCTCGAGCCATTAAACCATGGCCGATTTCCTCAAGAAGCACATAACGCTCCTTGATTTTTAAACCGGCAAGATTAGTCGCACTTTCTGTCGTATCAGTTATCTGCATTATAAGGTACGCGCATACTATCCTCTTGCACTAATAATATTGCCTGAAAACGCTATTCTTTTATTTATAGGGCTTTATTTCAAGAAAAAAAAAGGCCCCCGGGCTGGGATGCGGTCGCCTGGGGAGCCGTACTTGGGAGAAAAGTTGAGATGCATCAGGTTGCGTTATCATAGAGCACCTCATTAATTCTCATTAATAGTATCGGAAGCAAATGTGGTTTTTTACCCTTTTTTCCAAAAAAATATTAAATCTTTTTAAGGTTGATTAACCCGCAGGGAATTTGCATTTTATTTCGAAAGTTTGCCGCGCTTCCTCCGATATAAAAATCGGTGATAGCACTTCCCTCAAAGAAAACCGCCTGGGAACGCAGGCGGTTTGTCTATTTCAGTAAAGGAATCCTTCTCAATATTACAACTTCAATTATGAACCTCCGCGAGTGAAATACATTTCACCGATATCTTTCAATCTCATATCCCGCCATGTTACAAAGAAATTGCCGAACTGGTTGACTGATGCTGCAGGATAATCCTGTATTCTTGTTGTCAAGTCATTGTTCAGTTTTATCGGTTGTATATAGGTTATCCCGTTCGTGCTTCTTATTGTGTAAACATTCCTGTCGCCCTCCACAATATCATCCCAGATGAGATACATGAAGTTATTATTTTGCCTGACAATCAATACAGGCGGACCCGGATCCTCTCCACCAATGGAATAATTCAGTGGCGGTGTATGCCCCCATGAATAACCCATGTTGAAACTGCGAGCAACCTTCACAGCAGGTGGCGTTACAGCGTTGTCAATATAACTTACAAAAACAGAACCTTGATTGTTTATCGCAAGCGACGGACTCTGCGCTTCTCCGTGGATTTCATTTGAAACCATGGATGGCGTATCAAAACCCGTATTAACAGTATATCGCGAGCAGACAATATCCGGCAAAAAGTAGTTGCCGCGACTGTAAATCAAATACACCTGCCCCATATGCGGTGACTGGTTACCCTTGTCTATTGCGATTATGGGTTTTTCACATCCTGAAAAACCGCCATAATTTAATACAGCCTGCTCGGAGAACGATTCACCATCAGAACTGACAGCCGATGCAATATATGTTTCTCCCTCAGTTACCTGAGTTCTCCACGCGGCATAAGTAACACCTTCGTCATTAACACCTATCGAAATCTGATCCTGGGAACCAATTGTTTCGCTGTTGATAATAATCGGCTCACTGAATGTGGTGCCGCCATCTGTGCTCCTGACCATTACAACATCTCTGCCCATTGATCCCGGAAGAGATCCGGTATAGTCCACATAGGCAATATAAATATCCCCGGTCAATCGATTTACCTGGATTGTTCCGTTTCGCTGATTGCCATACGTGTTCGTATTTATGCGTACTGAATCCTGCCATGTTGCGCCGAGATCAGTGCTTTTCTGGAAATACACATCCCACATATTACCGTATGTTGCACTGACAGCAGAATAAACTGCGAAGACGTTATAGTAAAACGAAGCGATATTGTGACCGTCGGAAGCATCCGGTATAAGGCCCAGATGTCCTCTGTCATCGCCAAATCCGCTCATTGACTGGTTCATACCAAAATTTTCTGCGCCCCTGTCAACAACACTAACCTGGAATGGGGCATAAGTTACAAAATCCGCCACATCAAAAGCCGTGATCCCATCCCGCTCAATTCCATAGTCGGTAATCGGCATGCCGTGCATATCGTCAATGACGCCAACAAGTCCGTTGTAATTGCCTTCAATCGCCGCTTTATCGTTCTGCACAGTGATTCTATAAATCAGAGGAGTGTTGTCGAAACCATCTCCATCAAAAGGTATTGTCGCGACATCAAGATCATTCACCCCGGGCAGGTCAACAACGACAGAAGCAACCCGGCTGCTGTTTCTCAGGGCATCCAGGCGTGATGTGTAAGGGTCTATATCCTCCATCGGATAACCGTAATTCTGCTGCCAGTCCCACACATTCACAATTATAAGCGTACTTGATTCAATATCTTCATGCCCAAGAAGGTCTGTCTCCTCAGGAATATCAACACTTATTCGCCATGCATCCTTTCGATTGAACTCAGGAATGAAATAGCGCGGATTTCCTCGCTGGCACGGAAGATTTCCCTTACCCGCCGCGGACTGTCCATACGCCGCTGTCAAGGCAATGAGAAACTCAATCGATGCGCCCGGAGACACGTTGAAGCCAATCGTGGTGTCAAAAGATGATCCCTGTGCGAACACATTATGTCCGCTGGGATTTCTTAAATCGTTAAAACCATTGGCGCTAAGACCGTTTACATTACCGCGCCCTGAATCAAGGCTCAGGATTTTATATGGGTGAAGTGTCGCCTGTGTCGGATAAAAACTATCAACCTGGGAATCAAAATCATTCGTGAATCCATCCCATTCGTCAATCGCCCAAAAACCCGAATTATCGGATGAAAGCGTCGTGCTGGATTGCCCCACCGATACATGAGCGGACAAGTCCGGATAAGATGTGTTTCCTTCCCGGCCTGCCGGCATAAATATTATTCCGGCAAGATCAAACACATGAAGGTCAAGCCTCTCATTCGGCATCGGCGGATTGTTTTGTGGAAGCCCAAACGGATGCCGAACGTGGAATGTCGTGATTAATTTTTCATCATCCGTGTATTCAACGCCTCTGAGTTCGAAACAGTCCTGGCATGGAGAGCTTTGCAAAAATCCCGTGATATCGACATCGTGCGGATCACCAAGAGCTGAACCGGTTCTTATTTGCACAACTTCCCCTGATCCGTTCGAACTGTCAATCTGAACCTGGTACAACCCGAGAAGGCCCAGCCCTGAAACAAGGTGGCCATCATCGACTTCCGTTACCAGAATGGGAATGTTCCCATCATCCCGCTCGACATTGTCCATTTTATCAGGAGGAACAATCGGCGCATCCAAATCTACATTCGACCTGCCGGAGCAGCTCCAGACAACAAGCGTGATATCCAGCAGAAGAAGACATAATATCAATATGGGAAATCTAAAATCCTTTAATCCACTCATGGTAACTCCCGCAACTTACTTTTCAAGTTAATAAGATCATTTCCTCTCGTAAAATGTGCTCTGAATTAATATCGTTTATTCAAAAGGAATTGGACTCATTCAAGTGTGATTTATACATATGAACATCTGTGGGGAAGTACTTTCACTTACGGAAAAATTATTGAACTAGTGCAAAATATTGAAACCGAGCATCGAACGTTAGAGGGTGTCGGGAAAGATGTCAATTTGATTCAAAACGCTGGGTGCCGCCCATATAGCCCTCCGGGCTTTATGGGTGAAATGTTACGAATTTGCACGTCAACACCCACAAATCACAAAAAGACGTGATGTGTGGGCGGCACCCGAGAGTTATCAGCAGAATGGTATGTTTAAAAATCAACATGCTTTTCCGACAGGCTCTAAAGCATGTTGCCATTATGTTAATTCAATTTTTCCAACCTGCTAACTTACTAACCTGCTAACCTGCTAACCTGCTAACCTGCTAACCTGCTAACCTGCTAACTTACTAACCTGCTAACCTGCTAACTTACTAACCTGCTAACTTTCTTCTAATCGTCATATTCATAAAGGAATTCATCCCAGAGAGTATCGGTGAATTCGAGTCTGGCATAATCAGCTCGCTTATCATCATTGGAACTGCTGTTGTAGCCGGACGGGAACCAAATCTGCAATCCGGTTTCCGCGTATGGACAGGGGGATGTGCCGTCGCCTGTATGCCCGTGAGCTACCATCGAGTTCTCAATTTCATCTACTAAAATCAACGCCGCATCCACAAGAGATTGAGGTACAGATGCATCTCCAATCAGTTCAGCAAGATATCCCAGATCCTTAACATAACCCTCATCGCAATATGCACCCCATTCTCCGCATTGAGTTCTGCATGTTCCGATTGTTGATCTTTTATCAGGCATCGCGTTCACAAGTTCAACAGCGAAATCATTAAGCGCCGGAATCACATAATCGAGCAATGCATCAGTGCTAACAGCGGAAAACGTTTTGCCGTTATAGGCGCTGTTTAAATACTGCACCACAATATCCTCAGCAAGAATCTCACCTGTGACGGTCTCTGATGTTTCGTTCATTAATTCAATCGGAGTGTTGTAGTTCCATCCTGTTGCGGGTTCGACCAGCTCTGACGCGATTGTAATTTCAGTAACTTCTCTCAGGCAGTATGCTGTTTCAATCCACGCCATCAGGCAGGCGTCAAATCCCAGGAACTCAAATTTGTCGATTTCGGGATGCTCGCCAAGAGCTGTCTTGCAGGCATCTCTAATTTCCCAGATTGACAAACCGTTGCAGCAGTATTTAACCAGATGGTTGTCCGGAACAATTCCAAACGGCCCGTTGCCATGATCCCAGAAGGTAAGCGCATAGTTTTCAGCCGGATAATTTTCAAACGACCATCGCAGGAATTTCTCCAATGTTTCCTCATCGCCCATTTTTAAACCACCGGACGGAATAACCTCACCGTGATCATCAACCTCAGGTGATATAATATTCGGATTGAATCCACCGGGGTCTTTTTCAATTTGCAGGATAACATCATCCGGTGTTCCATCTTTATCCCAAAGAACGATTACATTTGTGTTAAACGGTTTTACGCCTGCTTTCTCCATATCGTTGATATTTTGAATCGCGTACGCCCCAAGGTTGGACTCATGCATATAAACAAGCCATGTCCAGTCCGCGATCTCGGATGCCTCTTCGATTTCAACCGTAACATAATCATACAGATTGAGATCGAACGGCTCCTCGCTTGTCGCCTTAACAAGAATCGGATACTCACCAGCCGGCGCTGCAGTATTGTTTACCAGATCAATCCCCCATATATAACTGCCCAGGAATGTGAGCGGAGTTTCAGTTTCACCTGTTATTTCCTCAGCGTAAATTATCGTACTGTCAACGCTGTTCTGCCAGTCATGAACCTCGATTTGAATCCAGCTCGACCAGCCCTCTTCGCTGTAAATCTCCTCTTCCTGAACGAAATTAACCATCTCGTACGGCTCACGGCAGTTGAACGGAAAACTGGCGTCAATTGTGAAACGCACACCGAGATTCCTCCCCGGCATATAAATCTGAAGATTCTCCGTGTATTGTTCATCAGGACGGAACGTTCTGAATTGGTCTTCTTTCGCGTACGCCATGAAAGGATTTATATCCTGCCCGCCGTCAATATCAAAAAAGTCAATCCATCCATCATTGTTTAGAAGAAGGTGGCCGACATCGTCAGTATAGATAATCAGCCGAAGGTCAAAACCTCTATATGGCGATGTGTTATTTACTGTGACATCGACGTCCATGATTTCATTTACAGCATCCCACGAATTCACCTGAATATCGATTGGCAGCATTGCGCCGACATTGTAGTGAAACGAATCGGCGAACGAATCTCGAACAGGCTCAACCGTCGCTGTGAGATTTTCAACATCAAACTCGACAACCCAGGTGCCGAGAAGCACATGTCCTGAATCGGACTGGTTTTCCGTAAACGCGATATCGGATAGGTTACTGGTTGAACTCGCTGGTTCAACCGGACTGGATGAATTGGATGAACACCCATACAAAAATAAGCCAAACAAAAGACACAACAGATAGAAGCGATGCATTTTGGAGCTCCGAACCTGAGAAATGATATATAAATAACTAATAAGATAGTAACATAGATGGAGTATTTCTCAAAACACTCGCTTTCTTTTTGAAATCGCGATTGAACTCGTTGTCATTCCAAGCTTGACCTTTCGTTATCATTCCAGGCTTGACCCAACATTGTCATTCCAGGCTTGACCCATTGTTGTCATTCCAGACTTGAACTAACATTGTCATTCCAGGCTTGACCCAACATTGTCATTCCGGGCTTGACCCAACATTGTCATTCCGGGCTTGACCCAACATTGTCATTCCGGGCTTGAACTATCGTTGTCATTCCCTGCTTGACCCAACATTGTCATTCCGGGCTTGAACTATCGTTGTCATTCCCGGCTTGACCCATAGTTGTCATTCCGGGCTTGACCCGGAATCCATTTAGGAATGGCAATGTGTCATATTATATAACTTTCAGAGTGGCATATTTGGTGTAATTGTGGTCGACAAGCAAGTTGACATAACCTTATAGCGCGCCATGAATTAACATAACACACAATCTGGGCTGGCACCGTGGCTGGCACCGTGTCTGGCACCACGGAATCGTGCGACAATCCTCTAATGCACCACCAAACCTGTATCCATGCGGGATAACATCATCATCCCGCAATCCGCAATGGAACGCCGCGCTGCTCCAGATGTAATCCTCGGCATATGCGACAATCCCGGCGCGAACCGGATTCTGCTCAACATATCTCATGCAAAGCCACAGATGCTTTTCATCAAGCGCTGTGGAGAAAAAACGTCCCTGCCACAAATGTCCTCTCCATCCCTGCGATTTATTAACCGATTGCGAATGGCGCGAGTGAACAATATTTAACGTTCGCGCGAGACTGTCGATTTTACGGGGCGTTGCCACTATATGCACATGGTTTGACATCAGGCAGTAGCCGTGAATCAGCAGATCATACCTGGCGGAATACTGTTTCAGCCAATTGAGATATAGCTTGCGGTCGGCATCGGAGAAGAAAACATTCTGGCGCCTGTTTCCGCGCTGTGTGATATGATGCGGCACATCTGTAATTACAATTCGAGGTATTCTTGGCATGCACCTATCTTATAACATCAGTCCTGAACTGTCAACAAAAAGGGCGCTGTCCCCTTTTTCATATTTGATTTCTTTCATCTCACAACTCCTTAATAAGAAATTCGTCAAACCAGTAGTACATTTTATTCTAAATGCGACTACATATTATTTTATCACAAATTATGAGCTCTGTTTCATTTCCCAAGTTCAAATACTTAGATGAAACCTCACTTTAACCCACAGATTCTGCTATAATGCCTCTCGATTTACGCAGCAACCCGGCATTACATACCTTATCAAAACTTGCGAAAGGTAAATTAATGACAAACGATGAAACCGCGAAAAAAGAAGTCGAATGCCCGATGTGCGGAGGCATAAACATCGAGGAAATCAAACACGCCGAAAACAGCTACGGCACCTTTGTAACTATCTATCTATGCAAGGATTGCGATGTTGAATTTGAAATCGAAATGCAAATGTAACGTGGCTGTTGAAAAGGTAGGGGCAACCCTTGTGTTTGCCATGATTTGCGCCTTATTCCTGTTTGGCTGCTGTCAAAACGATTCCGCTGACACAAAAAGCAGTCAGGATAATGAATCATTCAAAAATATCCCGCAGAAATACCATTCGATACTGGCGGAATTTCAATCCAAATCGCCTGAGAGAATAATCTCGATTGCGCCATCCACAACTGAATTGCTGTATGAATACGGTGTAGGCGAATACCTTGTCGGCGCGACCATTCCTCACGATTACCCTCCTGAAGCTGCCGACCTGCCGTCCATCGGCGACATGTCGCTCGATTACGAAAGAATAATCGCTCTCCAACCCGATTTGCTTATCGGCGAGGGAAACCTGTTCGCCGGAATGATTGAGAACATAAAGGATTTGGGAATACCGGTGCTGCTTTTTGATACTCGCTCGTTCCAGGAACTCGCTGATGATTTACGTATTCTCGATATATTATTCAAGCGCGATATTACGAATGAATTAGTGGATGAAACCAAAAGGATACTCTCTACGATTCCCGAACCTGAAAACAAGCCCAAAGTCGCCGCGATAATCTCATCGACTCCGCTTATCCTTGCCGCGGGAGATTCATACCTGGTAAATCTTATAGGAATCGCGGGCGGGGAGAGTATAACATCTGACACACCCGGCGATTATATTACACTCTCAAAAGAGGATATGATTCTGCTTAATCCGGATGTAATAATCTACACATTTGATGGAATCCGAAATGATCTGCTGCAGGACAAAGCCCTGTCAGGAATTGAGGCAATAAAAAATGACCGGATCATAAAGGTTGACCCGGACATTGTTCTTCGACCAACTCTAAGGTCACTACGCGTTGGCGCAATGACTCTAAGAAACCTCTTTAAAAAATGATAAAAATCACCCGGTTGATCGACCAGGCGATTTAATATCATAATACACACAAAGGGATCCCCTCAAACTCGTTATACGACCTCGTGAACTTTCCTTCTCCGTCCTTCTTCCGGGAAAAGGTCCTTGGGAGTGCATTTAAGCGCTCGTGCAAGTTTCTGTTTTGTGAGATCCATAGGAGTAGAGAGAGAGTTCTCAATGAAGCTAATCGTAACCTGACTAACTCCTGACTTCTCAGCTAATTCCTTCTGAGTCATCAGCTTCTTTATTCTGAACTCTCGAAGGTTATTCATCTTTTCTCTCCTTAAAATCGATGAATTCAAGTTTTATCTTTAAAGAGCCGCTCATCCCTGAGCGACGAATTAAGATCATACATTGCTCACTCAATTATAATATCCATATGCCATCTTCAATTGTTTCATCAAATCCAAATAATCTCGAAGTTTTTTTATCTTTCTTTTCATACCGCAATTCACCTTATTATCCACTGCCGGACTTACTGCTTCCGGCATCCCTCACATATTTTAGTTTCGTAATCAATCCTATTGATTTCAATCAATACTACTGCTTACATATACTATTGTCGGCTTCCCGAACATAAATATTTAGTCTGATTCATAATATTTCAGAAATATTTAACCTTATTAACCCATTCCCTGTCCCAAAGGGTTATAGAGGGTGTCGGGAAAGGTTGCTTTTGTATCTTATCCCCCCCTTAATCCCCCCGCGAGCGGGGGGAGATTTTTTTGCATTTGTAAACAATATATCTGGTATATGCACTTGCGAAGGGGAGAGGCAATATTCTCCCTCCCCGTTCGCGGGGAGGGCTGGGGTGGGGGCTTCTTGTTTGCGATGCCTTTTCCGACACGCTCTATAACCCTCTGACGCCAACCTATTTCCTGATGATATCTTTATCGTAACCAGCCATTCTGGTATACTTCTTGTATCCAAATCCGGGGGACGGTTTGGTATGTTTAAATTATGGTTGTTCAACTGATTATAACGATTATTCTTGCAGCGGGAATATCATTCCTGGTAACTCCGCGACTGATTCACTTCTGCCACCAGAAGAAACTGCTGGCAACCCCAGATGGTCGCCGTAAGCATGAAAAACCGATTCCAAACCTGGGTGGCTTTTCTATATATATAGGATTCCTTTTTGCGCTCCTGGTAGCTTTCCCATTTTTATCTGATTCCCTCAAACAATATCCCTCGTTTATATTCGGAATTCTCGGAACAGTAATCGCCGGCGGATTGTGTTTTATAATGGGGCTTTTTGATGATCTCTTCGAGCTCAAAGCCGGCACAAAAATCCTTTTCCAGGCGGCGATTGCCGCATGCCTGGTTATCTTCGGAGTCAGAATCGGATTCATCAGCAGTCCCGGCGATGGCATGATATTTCTCCCGATGTGGATATCCGCGATAGTAACAATTTTCTGGGTTGTCGCCGTGATGAACGCTATCAACTTCAGCGATGGCCTGGATGGCCTTGCGAGCGGAATAAGCCTGATAGCCGGAATTGTTTTCCTTGTGATTGCATTATCGCGCACCGAACCTCTCAAAGCGGAGGTTCCGGCGTTTCTGTCCGCCGCGATGATTGGCGCGATTGTCGGATTTCTGCCGTTTAATTTCCCAAAAGCGCGCATTTTCCTCGGCGATTCGGGAAGCCAGCTGCTCGGGCTTCTCCTCGCGACAATCTCGATTCTCGGAGCGTTCAAAGGGCCCGTACTAATCGCGGTTGGAATTCCAATTCTCGTTCTCGGCATACCGCTTCTCGACACATCCCTCGCGATTCTGCGAAGAAGCATCAAAGGCAAAAAGATATACGAACCCGATGATGAGCATCTCCATCACGCGCTTGTAAAAAAAGGATTCACCCCCATCCAAACTGTTCTTATTCTTTGCGCGATAACCATTGTCCTTGGCGCTGTAGCGATTAGCGTATCGGGTTGCAATTAAACGCTCAAACCAAACACCTGTATTTCCTTAAAAATCTCTAAAGTCAACTAAGATTAGTCCGTTGATCTTATTTACCATTTTGTCAACTAAGATTAGTCCGCTGATCTTAATTGACATATCTCACACAACCAAAACCACGATTAAACTATCCCAATAAATGATATATACTGTGGAGGATTACCTGACTTTTACCAATCTCGATTTCGAGTGTAATTGAACATGCATAAAACATACACCATTCTTATCTGCCTTACATTGCTAATCATCCTGATCGGATGCTCTAAAGACGCATCGCCACTGGCTCCATCCATGACAAATGGCGTTTCGCCGGAATTCAATCCGCAACTGGCTGTCAGTGATTATGCCCCATCAGGAATCATCTCCGGCGGAATGAGCGCACTGGGACTGTATCAGGCTCACATAAACACTGACACTTTATCCGGAGAATTAATCCCTTTTAGAACATCCGCGTTAACCGATTCACTCGAAATCGTGGATATCACAAATTTCCTCACAATGGCTCCATGCGTTGACTGTGTCAAACTCGACTCAATCGGCCTCGATGCGAAAGGAAACATCTCACTAAGAATCGGGATAAAGCACCCATTCGACGCTCCCGATTTGGAGGGTGAAATATCCGGCGCAAATCGCGCCGACCTGCATATTTTCAACATCGAGGGCACAATAATCGGCGACAGCGGATTGCCGTTTGAATTCACCGAACTCGGCGAAACAATCGACTCCTTCCGTCTTATCAACGCTGACGGCTACTCGAAATATCTCGACCAAACTCTGGAAACCGTATTCCCATCAACCGCGACAATCCACCCGTATATCCTTCACTTCGATGACTACACCCTCGGCAATTTCGATCCCGCATCGGCAACCGGTTTTTCCGATGTCATCACACCAACCGGAAACCTTGTCATGGCGATGGGTGCGGATTACGATTTCAAAAACTATGTTTTTTCATACCCGTCAGGCGGCAATCTCGATTTTATCTTCGCGGTTGGATGCTCCTTTGGGGTAAGTGTCGAATCATGGGAAGGTCGTCTGGAACCGGAATACAGAATACCGCAGTTCAACAAAAAAGCCGCGAGTGAAATAGATGTCAGAGTAACCGACTGGAGTTTCATCGCAGGCGATACCGAATCAACGGTATCAATCGAGGTCGATGTCATGGATATCAACCACGGTGTTGCTGTCGGCGAGGCTCTGGATGAAATGGCGCATGACAGTTCAGTTGCTCAAATCGCTCTGGACATCCCCGGATTCCTCCTTGAGCAATTTTCAGCCACCGACCCGGAACCGAAAAACACAATCGACCATGTCAGAACCGACCCGTACATATTTGAAATCACACTTACCAACACAGCCGGCGGAACTCAGGCGGCATATCCAGCGCTTCTAAAAGTAACAGACTCATATCCGCCGGCATCGAACACTCATCCTTATCTTACTGGAATGGATGGTCTTGCGCGCATTGAACCCGGCGCATCATCCACTTTCGACAGCCTTTTTGTAATTGATGAATTCGCGACATATCTCGCTTTCATACTCGCCGAACCCGGCGCAGAACCAACATGCCAAATCACAACCGACCCATCTCCGGCGGAAGTCGAACAGGGAACCGCGATTGAATTTGACGCTTCCGGGTCAATCGATGACGGTATAATCGAAACCTACGAATGGGATTTCGACTATGACGATGTTACTTTCAATTCCGAAGCATCAGGCGCGGTTATAAGCAGATTTATCTGCGTTCCCGGAACTCACACTGTCGCAGTCAAACTCACAGATGATGAATTGGATTCAAGCATCTGCACCGTTGATGTCACAATCACCGCCGATGACGGCGCAATCGAGGGTTTCGCCGCGGATCAGAAAATCCTTGGCGCCACTTCACTGGAACCGTTTATCCTGAACACATCGAACCGCGCAATCGCCGCGTGGAAAAACAATCTCTACATCGTGATGAACAGCAACCTTCCAACAGACGCATCCGAAAATATCTTCTTCATGCGTTCAACGGATTTGGGAATCACATGGGAAACTCCCATTCAGCTGACATCATATCCAGCCGCTGATGAAGCATGGGCAAGGGAAGCAAATCTGGCTATTGGCAAAAACACAGGTGATATTTTCATCCAGTTCCAATCCGACTGGAAAAGCTACGACGCGACCGGCAATTACAAATACGACGTTTTCTTCACGATGAGTTCCGATGAGGGCGTAACATTTACCGGCCCGGTTCAGGTAAACGATGACTCTCCGGGAGCATCCGACCAGCTTGCGGGTTCAATCGCTGTCGATGATTCAACCTCGCCATCGATAATTTACATCGCTTATGAAAATCGCGAAGATGCGAACGATTTTAATATCTTCTCAGCGACAGCATTATCAAATGACACTTCAACATGGGCAATCACTCAAATCGACAATGACACCGTTTTGAAATCGATGCACCCCGCCATTTATGTCAATCCGACCGACAGTTCAGTCAATGTCGCATGGGTTGACCCTGTAAATCTTGGCGGCACAGGGCAAATTCTGTTCGACCGCTCAATCGATAACGCTGCAACCTGGGGCGATGACATCAGTATTTTCACCGTTTCATCAAACAACGGCCCATTCGAAACCTGCCTCGCAATCGCGCCATCAAGCGGAATCCCGGGCGTTATCTGGCGCGATGTTGACACCGGCGACTCCACATGTTTCCACAGATTCGCCATAGCCGAATCCGCAGACGGCGCCACATGGACAGCGCCTGTAAATCTCACCGATGGCGGAACGAAATACTGCTGGTCGGGAACTCTCGATGTTTCCTCCGATGGCCGATGGTTCGCCGTACTCGAGCAGGACATCACCCACGACACCGACTGGAAAGCCATGTTTACCGAATCATCCGACGGAATCACATGGACAACTCCCGTTCAGGTCGATGATGAAAACAAGGTTTTCGGACTTTCAATGGTGTTGGATGACTGCAACACGGTGCATGTAATCTGGGGTGACGTCAGGGAAGACGGCGTAAACAACGAATTATTTTACGACTTCGGAAGTTAACGAAAACAGCCTCGCCTAAGTCAGTTTCTTCAACAGCTCCTCACGGGTCAACATTGATTTACCGATAAATAACTAGCACGGCTGGCACCACGGGTGTCCCTTTAATATACTATTGTATAACCTACGATTAAATTTGGTGCCGACTGCCAAAATGACCAAATTCTCACTTAACACACCAAAGATTCACAAGTCAATATTGATTTACCGGCTAATATTAAATATACTTTAATCTCTATTAATTGATGCAGTATCCTGAGGGTTCAACGGATCTATACTTTTCCACATTCGCTCAAACACGCGAGGTGACTTATGAACCGCTTATCACTAATCTTCCCTGCCATTGCCTTAATCATGATTATCGGATGTTCAAGCGGTGGAACTTCTCCTGTCGCACCCAATGAACAACTATCCAATACATTTACAAATGGAAATATCAATGCCGGTGTCAGCGAATACCTCCCGGATGGCAGCCCCGCCGGCGGTGTCAGCCTGCTGGGACTCTACAATGTCCATGTTGACACTGGAAACCTTTCCGGTGATATTGTTCCCGCGAGAAACGGCTCGCTTGAGGATGTTCTTGAGGTGGTCGATATTAGCGGATTTCTGTCCGTCGCGCCATGTACCGACTGTGTCAAACTCCAGTCAATTTCATTAGACAGCGATGGCAATATCGTCCTGAGCATCGGACTCAAACACCCGTTTATACCCGGCAATCCAGCGATGCCAATCACGGGGAAAAATCGCGCCGACCTGCATGTCTTCAATGTCGAAGGCGTAATTGCCTCCGATGGCGGAACCGCACCTATTGTCTTTTCATCCATCGGTGAAACAATCGGCAACTTTTTTTTAACCAACGCGGATGGCTACTCGCCGTATCTCGATGACATGCTCGACGACACCCTGAACACTGTCGCCACAATTCATCCGTATATCCTGCATTTCGACGATTACTCATCAGGCAATTTCTCCGCATCAAACCCGAACGGATTTCAAAGCGTAACAACCCCCGGCCCGAATGGCTGCCTTGTAATGGCGATGGGTTGTGATTACGATTTCAAAAATTACATTTTCGAATCAACAGGCGGCGCGGACATGGATTTCATCTACGCTGTCGAGTGCACGTACGCTGTATCCGCCGCGACCAGACACGACAGGTTCAATCCTGAATTCCGAATCCCGCAGCATAATAAAAAAGCCGCCAGCGAAGTTAAAATCGAAATCGCCGATAACGGTTTAATCGCCGGACTTGATACATCAACCGCAACACTCCATGTAAAAGTTCTTGACTATAATCACGGAGTCGCGGTCGGGACAAACCTCGATGAAATGCTCGCGGATTCATCTGTTGGAAGCATTTCAATTGAAATCCCGCAGGTTACACTCACGCCTGTTATTGTAAATTCACCGGTTGAAATTAGCGGTGTCGGCAATGATCCCGCAGACCCGCTGACATACGAAATCGTTGTAACAAACACGGGCGCGGCGGATGAAGGCATCTACACCGGACTTGTGAAAGTGCTCGATTCCTATCCTCCCGGATTGAACACAAACGCGCTGCTGGACAACATGGACGGCATCGAACGAGTTGGGCCAACTGACAATCCTATCGAGGGCCTTTTCGACATTTCAGAATTCGCGGCATATCAATCATTTGGAATCGAAGTTATCTCATCAATTCCAAACTGCGTGATTGTAACCGACCCCGACCCCGTGGATATCATTCAGGGAGACCCAATCCAATTCGACGGCAGCGGTTCATCCGCGACCGGTTCCTCCACATTGGTTTCTTACGAATGGGATTACGATTATGACGGCATCACTTTCGACATTGACGACACAGGCGATATTGTGAATCCCTCTCTCTGCGAACCCGGAACAAGGGATGTCGCCTTGAGAGTTACGGATAACCTTACTGAATTCTCAATCTGCACCGTTCCAATCACTATCACAGATTCATACCCGACAACCGGATGGGGAACTGACACCCCGATTGCATCATCATTGCAGGGATTTGTTCTGAACACAGGGCAAAGAGCGATCCGCATTTACGGCGATGACCTGTATGTTTCTTTCTACACTGTAACAAATCCAAGGAATGTTTATTTCGTTCGATCAGAAGATATGGGAGCAACGTGGGAAACTCCGGTTCAGGTTACCACCTATACTGCTCCAAACGGTGAACGAACCGAGGGCTGCAATCTCTGGATCGATGGCAACACGGATGATATCTATATTGGTTACAAGAGTCAGGCACCCGATATTACCTTTGACTGTTATGTAACAAGAAGCCAGGATCGAGGCGATTCATGGGCAACTCCAGCTAAAGTAAACCCGAATCCACCGGGAGGCAGCAACCAGCATCACGGTGGAATTGTCATCGATGACAGCGTTGACCCGTCGCGCATTTATATCTCATATTCCGACCAAATCGTTCTGAGCAATTACGACATCATCGTTGCGACAACGACAACTGATGACTGGCAGAACTGGACATATCACACTATCGATGATTCCGCTACTGACTCTCATCAACCAAGCATCTATATCAGCCCGGTTGACCAGTCTGTTAATGTCGCATGGTCTGATCCAATTAACTATGGCGGCACTGGAAATATTCTGTTTGACCGCTCAACCGATAACGGCGCGACATGGGGAACAGATGTCGTTGTTTTCACTCATACTGGAAATTACGGGCCTTATGAATCCGCACTGGTTATCCAGCCCCAAACAGGCATACCCGGAATTCTGTGCAGGTACATTGACGAATCTGTTCCATCATATGTTCATGGTTTTTTCAAAGCCAATGACGCTCAAGGATCATCATGGGCAGCTCCCGTTGAATTAGCGGAAAACCCAACCGGATATACCTGGGCAGGCGCACTTGAGTGCACCGCCGATGGCCACTGGTTCGCTGTTTTAAAGGAAGCATTCCCCTCATATCAGATGCAATTCACTGAATCATACGATGACGGCATAACATGGGAACCATTCACAAAGCTTGATGATGCAGTGGGGTATTATTCATTCAATCCTCAGATGGCGCTTGACAGGTGCGGCACGGTGCATATTGTCTGGGCTGACCGTCGAACAGGCAGCTACCAGATAATGTACGATTCCGGATCGTAACCCCCCCTTGGAAGCGCTGGATTCCAGCCGGCGCAGGAAGGCGTTCACGCCTTTTTCGTTGGCGCTTTTGCGCCAATGCGCCTGCTGGAAAACGTAACCCGGTCATGCAGTCCCGTGCACACTTGACAATTTTCTATGATGTAAATCAGGCATGCCGGGGAGATGGCTATTTACAGCGGGACCCCGGCATGCCTGATTCATCTTATAGATAATTGTTTCTTTAGTTCGGGACGGCATGACCGGGTTACGAGGAAAATAGGCTTTTTCGACAATCCCATCCTGCCTGTATCTTGAGATGTAACATGATGTCTAAATATATGCAGGCAGGATGCCTGCAGCACAAAATTAAGTGCTATTCCATCTGCAAAATTAGGGCTTTTTAAGACTTGAATTGAATTTTGGTTCGGGAGATGTAAACTATGCCTTCGGGCAGGTCAAGACCGATTGCCTGTTCATGCAGTTGAATGGAAAGTTCTATCATTTCCTCGCGATTTTCAAGGTCCATCAGCCACCGCATGGGAATTGCCGGAGCGCCGTTGAGCGCTCCTGATAAGGAACCCGCCAACGCCGCGATTGAATCGGTATCACCGCCAGCGTTGACAGCTGTAAGAAGTGTTTCCTCAAAATTCGATGGTGAATTAAGGAAACAGTATAAAGCGGCCGGGACGCTTTCGAGAACGTATTTGCCAGTGCCTATCTCCTCAAGGATTGCGTATCTATCATCCGTATCTTCAATGCTCTGCCCGCGACTGAAAACATTCTTTGAGCAGGGCTTGTCATAAACCTTGTGTTCAATCGGTTTGCGGGCAATGTATCTTTTCAACTGGGCAATGCTGCCGACCATTTTCGGTGCGTGCTCACCGGCAAGTTTAATCAGATTGTCAATGAATTCGATCCTGTCGAAGAAGAATCTATCCTCCTTAAAAACAAGATACTGCGCGAGAGCTATAACTTTCGCGCCCTGAATTGCCAAGGATTCAATATGGGTCGGCTTGGCGGAATTCTCAACATCCTGCATGAATTCAGAGATGTTATCGGTGTCATAATTAAGAAGTGTAAGGGGAGCGATACGAACCGCTGCACCGTTTGACGCTGAATATTCGCCGCTTTGATCCCAGGGAATTCCACGATACAGCTTTCTCGCCGCCAGCGAGATTGTTCTGCCAACACCGCGCGCAGGCTCAATACCCTCATCGCTGAGACGCATCCATTCACCAATACGATTACCAAAATCCTCCGGGATAAATTTCCTGCAGTGAAGAAGTGATTTCACTAAAACCAGAGTGAGCTGGGTTTCATCAGTGAAAATACCCTTGCCCATCATCGTGAGCTGGTATCCTCGAACGGTGCCGAGAACGGTTTTGATTGTTTTACGGCTCCAGCCTTCAACAGGCGCGCCTAATGCATCGCCGACAGCAACGCCTAATATCGTGCCTATAAATCGATCCTGCAGAGATGGTTCTTTTGACATTCCCGAATCCGCTTGGGATGGTTCATACGAACCATAACCCATCGTTCCCTTGATTTCCTTCACATTCTGCGGATAATACACCGCAAATCAGAATATTGAGTCTCAGATGTAACAGTACTCCACTCATGCGTCCGATTTTCGTTAACCAAGTCAGACACCAAGCTTAATTATACTATGTTTTTCGCATGATGGACTCTGCCATGCACTGAATTTCCTTAAAATATCGGTTTCGCATTAATCATTATTAACGCGATTTAGCAATCTCAAATCCAAATTATTATAAAGCACGCATAAGTTGGCTAATCGCGTACATATTTTATATCGTCAACGGACATCAAAACCTTTCCCGGCAATGTGAGAACATCAGGATAAACCGATGATCCCAGAAGTGGAATCGGGGTTTTCAATTCAGGGAAATCCTCATCGACAAACTCCCTCTCAAGGAGGTTTAATCCCTCGTATGGAAACCGGTGCGCGAAATGGTAAGTGTAATCAGGGCGCGTTTTGTATATTGAATACCAGAATCCCGCTTTCAGGTCAACGCCAAGTTCGAAAAACCCACCGTGCTGATCGTCATCACCGCTGTATTTAGGCCGATAATACTCCCTTAAAATCCTGAAATGGTTTCCGAGTAACTCCTCAGTGCTTTTTGGAAGCTTTCCGGTTTTTTCATCGAGATGAATATTTTTCAGCGTCCCAAACAAACTCGCCATCGACTTCGCGAATCTGTACGGCTCCTTTTCCGAATACGATTTAGTGCTGCTCTTTTTCAACTGCTCGAGTTTTGATTGGTCAACCACATCCGGGAATTCATAATATTCCCATCCCATTGAACGAGTGGTCTCGAAAATGCCCTTGAAAAAGCCGGCTTTGGGAGAATTATAGACATAGCACATCTCGCCGGCATATTTGTATTCACCCTCGCGAATATCCCTGATGAATCTAACCGGGTTTCCAGTCAGTGGATTAATTGGCCAGACAACGATTAATCCCGATTTTACCAACAGTCGTGCGGATGCCGGATATTCGCCATAAATACAGCAGTATCTGAAAAGCGCATGCGAGAAATAATTCATGTAACCCTCAATTCGAACCTGCTCCACACGGGTAAGTTCTCTGGGTTCACTGGGGTTACGGGCAATTCTGCGCTTTGAGGCATCCGCTGAATCGGGAGCTACACAAAGGAGAATCAGAAAAGCAAGCGTTAATATAAATGGCAGTTTGGATTTCATTTTCTTATGCGACGATTAAGGGATTCCGACCATTCACCTGCGGTGAATGTCGGAATGACATCTATCTGTTCTTTGATTTATAAGACGAACTCGTCAGTAATATATTACAACACCACGGGATGATATGTATAAAAAAACTCCCGCCTGGGCGGGAGTCAGTATTAGTATTCATGGTTCATATATCAATTCAAATTCGTCAAATCATCAATAGTCGCTGTGACCAGCCAGTTATCCCAGTCGGATGGCACATAATTGCCTAATGACATCCAGTCATCCCAGTCAGATGGCTCATAATCGCCAAGAGGATCTATAATTTCCGATATTTTCTCAAGCCATTCGCTGTCAGAGCTGTCATGGGCGCGCCTGATTGCGGGTATTCCAATTTTTGGAGCACTCATCCAGTCATCCCAGTCGGATGGTTCGTAATCGGTTGCGGTTCTCGGCTGTATTTCGTATCCCATCCAGTCATCCCAGTCGCTTGGCTCCCAATAAATATCAAAAGCCGCCAGTGCATAACTTGCAAAATATCCAAACTGCGCCGGATTAATCAACTCGATTGTTGGAACGTCAGTTGGAATCCTTTCCGGATTTGGATAATCCGCTCCCGCCAGAACAAGCGCGAGTTGGAATGTTTTTGCCTCAGGGTTGAATTCGGATGTTATCCTGTCAGGGGTAACCGGCTGGTTGCTGCAACCGTATAGTGCCAATAGTAACACTGCAACGATGATTAGTTTGTATTTTGTCATTGTTCTCTCCCAAGCATTCATTGGAGATGTTAAAATAATCGAAACAAGTTACGGCAGGTAACTTAAATAGATTTAATCAAAACATATATAACTTAATGCAACTAAATTATAATCAACTAAATACAATCATGTCAAGAGATGGCACTGCAGAATTACAAGCGATGCTATATGTATGTTTAGTATAATTGCGGAATTCTTTTCGCAAAAACTCACCAAGTCGGTATATAATTGCGTGATGCGATACGTTGTCGGGATAATCCTCTTTTTTGTGTTGATGGCATGCTCTTCCTCTCTGGAGGCATCGGAGGGCGTGACACCATCCAGCGCGCCTGAAGCTGAATACATGGTTGCGTTAATCGATACAACATCACCCGGCATGATAAAAGCGCGAATTTTTGTGGCATTCTCATCCAAAAATTCTTCTAATATTCCTGAAAGTTTTATTTTCAAAGGATTGAATCGGAAAAATGTGTCAACCTGCTCGCTTACGGATTATGTGTTCTTTGATGTCAGATTTGTAAAACAGCTCGAGAAAAAATTTCAGGATAATGCAAGGATCAAATCTGAAAGGGATAATTTTAATCAGCAAGTGGAAAATACGAACATTTTCCTGTTTCAGCAGCCTTTCTGGATGATTCATCTTGCCTTCAAACTTCCAACAGCGCTGCTTGAATGGCATTTGTCGATGAAGAAAAAGCAGCCGGCACAGGATTTCTGGGCTCATATTTATTCTGCTGAACAACAGGATTTGCCGGATGACATCAATTTCGAATCCGCCGGTGAAAGCAATTCATCTTTGAAAATCAGCTATTATCTCTCCGGGCAAACCGACATGTTTTCATCAAGGGGAGTAATGTTCACTTATACGGAATCTTTTAGAAATGACGATGAACGCCTCGATATTGTCAACAGAATTCTGGCTGGTGAGATAATTCACGAGGATTCAGGCATGACGATTGCATTTCCTTTGACAAGGGCGTATATAATAAATAAAGCAAACTCGTCCGGATTGCGCATTTCTCCTGTGGATGGCGTCCAACTTGATGAGGTTTCACTGATAAACCGTGTCAACGCGAGGGAGAAAGGCGTTTTTTATTCATCGGATGGCGTGATTGCGTTTTTCGACATGATCAATTCGGATGGCGCGGTTCAGAAATATTCGCTTTTCAAGCAGCCATCATCAGGGATTCCTTTCCAAATCGAGATTGCGGGGACTCTGGATGAGTCAACCGGATTTTACCAGCATGAATCCGAATTGAGCCGTATCAAACGCTTCACCAGTCTCATTCGAACAATCCTGACCGGATTGATACTCTGGATACTATTTTTCACCCTATTCCATCGATTATTGTTAGTCGGCTTGGGCTTTTGGAAAATAATCAGGATATCACTGTTTGCGTATTTTGTTTACGTGCTCATATCAACAGTGTTTTCATTCATGTTCGGATTTGGATTTGTTCTGGGCATTATTGCAATGGTATCTGCAACAAGACGTTTTATTGGCGAATGTTCAACATCGAGGCTTTTTATGTACGGCTTATTAACATCCTTTTTCACCGCGCTGTCAGCGTATCTTTTAATATAAGGGTCTTCAATAAATCGTGTGGGTTGAATCTGGATTGAGTAAAAAAAGGGGAATGTCCCAACCAAGTGAATAAACACCGTATAAATAAGGGGTTACAGCATAGTATGTTGATAACATCAGTTTTGAAGTCTCATGTGGACTGTCCCCTTTTTACTACCGTCATAGAGCATTTAATGTTTCGTCTACTTTCGTTCAAATTTAACCGGACAGTCGTGTTTACTTATACAAATTCGCTGCGACTTTCCTCACGCCGGATATTACATCCGTGATTTCCTGATCGCCGAAAGTCGGAGAGAGCGCGATATAAACCAGACGTCCAGCGATATCCTCCGTTTTCGGGCACATTCCCAGATGATATTTTACATCGCCTTTGTAGTATGGGCATGTAAACGGGCAGCCCTCCGGCGTGGCTGTGCTCATGTTTAAAACCTGTGGCCATGTCTGGTATATTGCGCCGCCGTACATTTTACTTGAATCGATATTCTCAGCGTTTAGAGCCTTAACAAACCTTGACGCCAGCTCAGCGGATTCCATATAGAAAATCACACTTGTTCCGATATCCTCCGCGCCATCGGTAACACGCCTGAAAATCAACCCCTTGATATCTCCTATTCCCTTTAGTATTTCCTCTTTCGCTTTTTTCATAGATGCGATAATGCTGTCGAGTTTTTTAATCTGCACGACTCCCACCGCGCCTGTAAATTCACTCATCCTGTGATTCTCGCCCATAAACGGCACTCCGCCTGTGAATTCGCGAAGGTTGCCGTGGTCGTGAAATCGGACAGCACGATGAAACAGGTCGGTGTCATCTGTGATTATAATTCCACCTTCTCCTGTCGAGATTAATTTATTCATCTGTAAACTGAAAACGCCCATTTTGCCCAGCGTTCCGACTTGTTGCCCCTTGTAATGCGCTCCGAACGACTGCGCGCAGTCCTCTAATACAGCGATATCGTTCTGCTTCGCGATTAGGAAAATGGAATCCATATCGCAAGCAACACCCTGAAGATGAACGAGCATTATCACTTTTGTTCGAGGAGTGATTTTCGTTTTGAGATCATCCACATCGATATTTAACGTATCATCGACCTCAACGAAAACCGGGATCGCTTTCGCCGCGACAACAGCGCTCGCGCAGGCTATGAAAGTATATGCCGGAACGATTACTTCATCGCCGGGAGATACTCCGAGCGCGACAAGCGCCACTTTCAATGCGGCAGTAGCGGATGTTACCCCCAGTGCGTGTTTTGTTCCTAAATATTCCTGAAGAGAGTTTTCAAATTCAGAAACCTTGTTCAGCATGTCGGGCCCGTAATATCTGAACGGGGATTTATGCTCGATAACCTCTATTAACGCCTGTTTCTCCTCATCGCCCATAACAAGCGCGCCCGGATACGGTGGTGGCAGCGGTTCGTTGCGAACAGGCTTTCCGCCATCTATTGCAAGTTTATCTGTCATTTTTTAGTCAACACCTCGATATCGCAAAAATGGGGACAGTCCACAACAGGCTTCAAATCTGACATTATCAATAGACATTACTCATAACACCAGCATTTATTGTATTTATTAACGTTGTTGGGACAGTCCCCATTTTTGCTAAGTTTATCTGTCATTTTAGTTTTTCACATCAATACCGAACAGTTTTGCCGTGTTTAAACCAAGAATCTTTTCTTTGTCAGATTCCGAAATATCAGCATAAACAATTTTCCCCACCTGCGGAACAGGCGATATAAACGGCACATCGGAGCCGTAGAGAATCCGTTCAGCACCGACCTCGCGAACCATCATCTCGATTACATCGGGATAAAGCCGCGATGAAGCCGTATCGAGATAAACATTCGGATGCTTTTTCGCGACCTCGATTGCCTCAAAAACGCCGTCATATTCCCCGCCGGTGTGCCCAAGAATGATAATCGCATCCGGATAATTCTCGGCAACCTTGTTAAAAAGCGATGGGAGGCAGTAATCGCAAATCGGGTCGTAATACCTCATGCTGTTCCATGTGTGTATTAAAACAGGCGCTTTGTGTTTCGATGAAAACTCCCAAACCGGATTGTAACGCGCATCATCACCGGCAACCTGATCGCAATAAGGATGGATTTTAATCCCCTTGAATCCGTGCTCATCGAAACAGCGATTGAGTTCGTCATCGAGGATATCAGCGTAATTCGCATTAACTCTGGCGTATCCGACAAACCTGTCGGGATATGATTTGACCGCCCCGGCGACAATATCATTGCCAAACGGAAGCCCGTTGCTGAACGAGCTGATAGCAACCTTGTTAATTCCGATTCTATCCAGTCCGGCGACTATTGCACCTGCATCATCACCGCCGGGGATATAGAATCCATGGTCAGGCCCAAAATGTCCATGGCAGTCGAAGATGAAATAGTCATCTAAAGGTTTGCCATCGTTTGTTGTTTTTGTGAAGTAGTCCATTGAGTTATCCTTTTTAAATATTACCATGTTTTAGCATGGTGTTATCCAGTATTAATCAATTACAACGTACCCATCCTCGAATGAATATCCAAACTCCCTGTTACTGAATATTACCACCGTTACGCCGGGTGCAAGTATTCTCGCGCCGGATATATCCGATTCTGTTCCTATCTCGAGAAGCAGATTGTTATGTGAAATCTCAATTGCTTCTATTGTTTCAAGCGATGAGAAAATCAACATGCCGTTGTATTCCAGGTGCGATGCGTTAATCAGAAGGACATCGAAATCGGGATTGTTTGCACGGACAACATGCGCCAAATCACCCTGGAATTTGTATTTCCCAAACGTGGCCATCTTATTGGAGTTGCCCGTTTCGAGAAACACATCCGTTCTGTCAGGCAGTTCGATTTCGTAGCCATAGTTACGCCTGTGTGCCCTATCAATCCAGTCAGTTTCAAGCGTTTTGATTTCAATATCTGGAGCGTCTTTTCCCTCGTACGGATACAGCAAAACCTGGTATTGAACAAACGGCATCCGCGCCTGATGCAGTGAGATATACGGCGCGTCATCCTTAACGCCATCAGCCGGTGTCACCATAGGCCCGGTTTTTTCATGGATCTCAACCTCATCCGCATTAAGCGGAATAAGCGCAAGATTGGCATCATCATTGGAAGTGTCGATGCGTTTTGTTTTCTTATCAATCTTAAGTTCAGTCGGCTGGAAATGCGCAAGCCAGTCGAATGTATGATATCCGCTGGTCTGGAAACTCGCTTGATAGTACGCCGGTCCCGGCAGGAAATCGGTTATTATCCAATAGCCGGGTTTGACAAAAATCGCACGTCTATTGTGAAGCACGCCAATCCAGCGGTAGCCATCGCTCCAAGCATCCGTGAAATCGAATCTCTCGCCAGTCCACCATTGCTCGACACGGTTGTTAGTGCATTTTCGCTGGCTTCTGGAATCGACCCAAACTGTATTATGCGCGATTGTTTGCTTGTACCATCGCTTGTTTATATCCGCTTCATAAGGCCCGGTACGGCCGCATTCCGTACAAATCGGTTTGCCAAACGCGTGGATATTAAAGTTGCCGAAATCAGGATGCGAATGCCACGCCTCATCCCAGCCGAAATCAAGGAACATATACGATGAATTTTTATCCCATGAATTGCGCATCACAACCCAGTCAGAATCGGGAAGATGAATTGATTTATATGGCGGGATCTGCGCCTTGGTTTTATTGTAGGCGTCAAGCGCTTGTGCGGTATTCTCGCACTGATCATTTGCTATCCTTTCAACATCATCCGGGTACCACTCAGAAAATTCTTTCAAGATTGGATTCGCAAATTCAAGCGCGCCTTCGATTATCGTGCCCTTGATTAGATAACCGTCCGGACCAATTCCGCCATCGCCGACAGGAACACCATTGCCTGCAGGCGGCATTATCTTGACCATGGATAAATACATCGATTCCCATTTTCTATAACAATCCTCCGGTATCTCTCTTCCCGTTTTGCGAATGATATTTACAGTCCTGCGATACTGGTCAATAACACCGGTCGCATAGTTGACCGAATTCTCGATATGAGTGCCGTCATCGTAGGTATCGGTAATCATGTGCTCCTTGAAAAGTTCCCATGAAGGCTCAATCCAATTTTCTGAATCGTTGAACTCCGGGAAATACGCTCCGATTTTAATCAGCGCCTCGCACTGGCATGTCTGCCAGTTGCCCGGCATAAAGACATCGTTGCACTTTTCCAGAAATTGCGCATGTTCAAGAATCGATTTGTAGAAATTAATATTTCTTTCCTTGTCGAGATTCAATTCACCTGTTTTTGCAAGCCATCGTTCTGTGTCGCACATATGAATTGCGGTACCGCCTGCGCCAAGCGTTCGCCAGTATGGCAGCCAGACAAAACCGATATACGCTTTCGGCCGTTGAGCGGGCGGACGGTACGTTTCATACCAGTGAGAGAACATCTCAAGCCACGCATCGGCGTATTTCCTGTCATTTGTGTGTATTGCCGCGCGTTCGAGAACACGCATCAACCCAAAAAGTGAATACCTTTTTCCGGGAACGCATGCTGGGAAATCGGGATCTTTGATAATCTCGTCAGCGTCTATTACCGCGGCTTCACCCGCTTCTTTTGTAATCGGACAAAGCTTCAACTGATTCGGCCTTGGGCGTTCAGACTGATATATCAAATATTCATCCCGCGCTTTTGTGAAATCACGCGAATCAACCGCTGCCTTCACTTTCTCAAGTCCCTGATGGTTCAAATCCACGGTGGAAAAAAAATCTTTATCCGTCATTATTGGACAGGTGGGCGTGTAGTCGTATTCCGCTTTGTATCGCTCGACAAAAGTATTTGTATAGCGGTATTTGCTAAGGAGTTTGACATCCAAATTGACATCCGAATCAAATTCAATTGACGGGTCATCCACGTACGTTATCTCCGATGGCTCATACGGAGAAATTGCCTCCGGTGGAACAGGCACCTGCGCCATGTCAACATACGCCATCGTGTTGGGAACTTCATTCTCCCGTGAAGATTTATCATTATCGGAATCCACTGGGCAACCACAAAAAATGAAGGATGCCATTATTAGTAGAAATGCAAATCGTGCCATTGTTTTTCTCCTAGTTAATGATAATGAACCCATCTTGCATGTTAACTTTTTCCTGTTCGCCATTGATTATAACCTTGTTCACACTACCAGCAACTATCTTGACACCTGATAAATCGGATTCGCTTGTTATGCTCATTTTGGCTCCATTAACACTTATTTCAAGCGCTTCAATTGCTGCAGGAGCTGAGAATATAAGGATATCATCAATCATTAGATAATCGGCATTAAGTAGAAGAAAGACTGTTTCGGATTTTTCAATGTCACTAAGAAGCGCGATATCGCCGCGGAATTCATAATCGCCGAATTTAACTTTCTTTGTTGCATCGCCGGATTCCATGAAAATATCTTTTCGGTTTGAGAATGATATTTCATAACCAACATTCTGCCTGCTGACACGGTCAGCGAAATCCGTTTCAAGCGGCGTGATTTCAATTTCAGGCGCGACTTTTCCCTCGTAAGGAACAAGCAAAACCTGATACTGCTTGAACGCCAATCCCTCCTGATGCAGGGAAATGTAAGGAGTTTCTACCATTCCATCCGTTGTTGACATCGGGCCTTTGCTTTTATTAACGACAATGTCCTCATGGTTAAGGGGGACAAGCGCGATATTGGCGTCAGGATTCAGCGTATCAATACGCTTTGTTTTACTGTCAATATTAAGTTGAGTCGGCTGGAAATGCGCAAGCCAGTCGAATTCATGATATCCGCTGGTCTGGAAACTGGTTCCGTAATAGGACGGTCCCGGCAGGAAATCCGTGATAATCCAATAGTCGGGTTTTGAAAAAATTACTCGACGGTTATGCTGAACGCCAATCCAGCGGTAGCCATCGCTCCAAGCGTCAGTGTAATCAAAATCATCCGATGTCCACCACTGCTTCAGAGTGTTAGTCGTGCATTTGCGCATGCTTCGCGAATCAATCATGACAGTATTATGCGCGATAGTCTGCTTGTACCATCTTTTTGATACGTCAGCCTCGTAAGAACCAGTCCTGCCACATTCAGTGCAGATTGGTTTTCCGAATGCCCAAATATCGAACGAGCCAAAATCGGGATGCGAATGCCACGCCTCATCCCAGCCGAAATCGAAAAACATATACGGCGATTTCTCATCCCACGATTCACGCATAACTGACCAGCCTGTGTCGGGCAGGAGAACAGAGGTAAATGACGGCTCTTCTGATTTGATTTTGTTGTATGCCGCAAGCACTTCATCAGTATTGTCAAACTGCTCGTTCGCTGTTTTGATAACATCATCGGGATATCGCTCGGCGAAATATTTCATTGCAGGGTCATTAAATTCAAGTGCGCCTTTTATAATCGCGCGTTTGGTGAAACTGCCATCCGCTCCGATACCGCTATCACCGCATGGAACATAATTTCCCGTCGGCGGAACTATCTTAACAGCCCATAAATACATGGTTTTCCACTTTCGGTAGAATTCATCGGGGATAAACATCCCGAGTTTTCGTACGAGCCTGACTACAGTGCGGTATTCATCCATAACACCGGTAGCGTAACCGACTGAGTTTTCGCAGTGAGTGCCGTCGTTATAGGTTTCCTTTACCATGTGCTGTTGCGACATTTTCCACGCGTGTTCGCACCAGAATTGCGATTTTTTAAACGATGGGAAATAACCGCCGATTTTCATAATCCCCTCGCACTGGGCGGTCTGCCAGTTGCTGGGCATGAATACATCATTGCATATATAGAGATATTCAGCATGTTCCAGAACTGATTTATACAAATTGAATATTTTATCTTTGCACAATTTAGGGTTATCAATCTGCGAAAGCCATCGTTCAGTTTCAGGCAGGCTTCTAGCCGGGCCTGAGGCACCAAGTGTACGCCAATATGGCATCCAGATAAAGGAGATATACGTTTTGGGCCGCTGAGCTGGCGGGCGATATGTTTCATACCAGTGGTTGTACATTTCAAGCCACGCTTCAGCATATTTAATATCATCCGTGTGGATATACGCCCGTTCGAGATAGTACATCATTCCCCATAATGAGAAGTACATCCCCGGCCTGCAATCCGGGAATTTGGGGTCTTTCATAATCTCATCCGCTTTCTCTACAGCAGCCTCGCCTGCTTCTTTTGTAACAACCCGTTCTTTAAGCTGGTATTTTTTATCGCGCTTCGCCTGATATGACAAATACTCATCCCGCGCCTTTTGGAAATCACCAGACGTAACCGCCGCCTTAACTTTCTCAAGGCCTGGATAGTCCAGATTAACCGCCTCGAAAAATTCCCTGTCCGACATCTCCGGCTTGGTGGGAGTATAGCCGTATTTCGCTTTCCACTTCGCCACAAATTCGTTGGTGTAGCGATACTTGCTGAAAAGTTTTACATCCATGTTCCAGTCGGAATCGAGTTCAATCAACGGCTCATCCACGTAGGTGATTTCCGTTGGTTCAAATGGGGACAATGCCTCCGGTGGAACAGCTACAATCTGCCCGCCATCGGCATAATCCATCGTGTAGTGAACATCCTTTTCCCTTGATAGTGAAAATCCGAAGAAAATAATCGATGCAATAAAAAGGGCTATAGCTGTTCGAGTCATTTTTATGTCTCCTTAACAATTATGAGACAGGCTATAAAAGCCTCTCCCGATGGCATTACAATTATGAAACCCCTAACAGTTTCAACAAATTGCCGCCGGCTATCATCGACTTCTCCTCATCAGATATCCCGGCGTATTGCACCGCCATCACTGATGGCTCAGGATTGAAAAGCGGAATTGACGTTCCGAACAGAAGTCGCCTTGCTGAGAATTTCGCGCAGACATCCTCTATTCCACCATGCAATTGGAACATTGATGTATCAAGATACAGATTCGATGTCTCAGATAAAAGCGCGTAAATCAGGCGGCTGAATCTAAACGGCGCTCCCGTTAAAACAACAGCAAGTCCTGTATGTTGTTTGCACAATCCATATATCTGATCGACGCTTGTTTCGTTATAATCGATAAACAGCGGGATGGAACGCTCCTGCAGAACACTTAGCAGAGTACCGCAACTCCATTCCGACAACGACCAGTTATGAGTTTTTGGAAAAACACGCACGGTGCGAACGCCATTTTCCAGCATTGATTCAACAATCTCCACCGGTGGAGGCATTTCACCTGTGTGATGCGGCATTACAGCCCAGCATGGATACAGGTTGCCATAATCCGCGACCTCGTCAAGAATCCAATTGTTGCCGTAAGTCGGGCTGTATTCCTTCGATGAAATATGATAAACAAGTGCACCATCAATACCGGCTTGTTTCATCACTTTTGCCAGTTCTTTTGCGTTGTCGATATAACCCGGCAGTGGTACGGATAATTTGCCTATACAGCAATTGGCATCGATAAATTGCATAATAACCTCTTGTTGTTATAACATCATTTTAAATCTTTGAAGCACCACGCTAAAGCATGGTGATATTTCTTACGAATTCTCAATTATCGCCAATCCATAGAGCGTGGCAAGATTGCGAAAGTCCTCTTCCAAATCGCCGTAGAATGATACTCGATGCCATCCGAAGTTGCACTCGACATTCCAGCTGTTCAGTATCGCTTTCGCATCGGGAACCTCAACAGCGATTTTAGTCCGGCAAGCCCAGTCGATATCGACATTTCCAACCACCACTCCCTTGTGAAGCGCGAGTTTTTTATCCACCGGATGCAATTTAACTGTTGTCATTGGAAGGCCAAGCCGCGCTTTGACCTGCACGGATGCTCCTTTGCCGCATTCCGCATGGCTTCTGATAACATACGGCATGGGTGGCTCATCTGGAATCATTCTGTTCGAGCAAACACAATGAGCATAAATTACCTGATTGGATGCGGTATCAATCACGGGGTCGGAAACAAATCCGGGAGCGCCGGTTAAATAGCGCCCCATCAGATTTGTCAGGCTTGAGAAAATATCCGCCTCGCAGATTCCCATAAGACCATCGTTCATCAACTGAAAAAATGCCATGCACGGGTATCCGGGAAATTTATCGCGATAAACATAGTTCAAACAATCGGTGGAAACACAGGTCGCGCCGACATCCTCCATCGCGCTTTTTAAAGCGAGATACATAACAGCCGCCTGCAGCATTGTTTCATCATCCGGTTCAACAACCTTCTCCGCTTCTTTTTCCCATTTTGCCGCTATTTTCTTCGCTTCGGAATTGTCAACATCGTCGCAGTATTTCAGAAGTTCCTGCCCCGGTTTTAGGATTATCTCTGTTCCGAAAATATCCTTAATGACTTTCTCCTCGCCCGGTCTCATGCCCCATTCAGATACAGCATCCATGTAGTCAAGGATTTTCGTTTCACGCATTTTACGCATGACTGTTATTAAATGCAGCGCGCGCCTTGTGTCGTTTGAATCCGATGAACTCACCAGAATCGCCGGAAGGTTATTGCGTTTAACAAAACTGTTGCAGTGCAGAAACATGCCGTCGCCGGCATATAAATTATTCAGAACAACGGTTGGTTTGCCTGTGGACAGGATATCGAATTCACAGGAGCAACCGGGTATGCACAGCGAGACAACCAGAACGCCATCAGATTGCCTTACACCATCCTGAATGTGTTTGGGAAAATCATTTAGAGATTCAGGCCCTCGGCTTTCAAGCACCTGATTAACATACCCTCCGATTTCGCATGTTCCCTTATCGTGACACGGCACCATATCGCCGCCGGTGAATTCGAATTCATCGCCGAATTCCTCGTTGAGTTTAGCCATCCATTCTTTGCTGTGAGTTTCGGGATCAAGTTGCGCGTTGGGCCATCCAGGAACGCCTATCGGTTTTTTCTCCCCTAGAAACGCTGTGTATATGCGAGTTTTTTCCATTTGTGTATGTCCTTTTTACTTTCCTGAGAGATAAACTATTCCTTTAAGCTCACACCAAGACCGACGCCGGTGGGCAGTTCAAGATAACCATTTTCGCAATGCTTAAAAAACGGCGCTGGATGAATAGTGTCATCCACCAGCATCTCAGGGCCTATCATCTCGCAGGCGTAATTGATGTTTGGCATCGCGATCGCAAAATGCAATCCCGCCGCTGACCCGACGCCCATCTCAGGCATGGAACCCACCAGGCAGGGAACACCCGCCGCTCTCGCAATATCGGCAACCGCACGCGAGCCACGCAATCCGCACGGTTTCATTATTTTGATGTTGATTATATCCGTCGCTTTTCGCTTGATTAGTTCAATCGCATCCTTTATTCCGAACATGCTTTCATCCGCCATGATTGGAGTTTCCAGCTTCTCACACAGTTTAGCCATGCCATCGATATCTTCTCGTGGAAGCGGCTGCTCGATCAATTCCAGATTGTACTTCTCCATTTTTGGAAGCGTTTCGATTGCAGTATCGTAATCGTATCCCTGGTTGGCATCGACACGAAGTTTGATTTCATCGCCAATCGCGCTTCGAACCTCTTTCACGGCGTCAATGTCACGCCCCGGGTCATTTCCAATTTTTATTTTAATTGTCTTATAGCCCTTTTGGACATACTCAACCGCTTCACTCGCAACCTCATCTATATCTCCAATTCCAATCGCCCATGCGAGCGGGACAGTATCACGGCATTTGCCTCCAAGCATCTGATAAACAGGCTGGTTTGTGATTTTCCCAATTACGTCGTGCAGTGCAAGGTCAATAGCGGCTTTAGCGTAACTGTTGCCCTCGACTGTTTTATCCAGCAGTTCCATAATCGCGTTTATCTCAAACGGGTCAAGCCCGATTATCGCCGGAATCAGTTTCTCTTTCAGAACCGCCTCGACACCGGTATGTGTTTCATCCGAATAGGACTGCATTGTAGCTGCTTCACCCAACCCGATTGTGCCGTCATCAGTGATTATCCTGATAATCGCATGTTCGCATAGAGTTGTTTCCCCGCCGGCAATTACAAACGGCCTTCTGAATGGAACAGCTTTCTGCAGAATTTCCACTTTTTCGATTTTCATATTAACCACCTGAAACAACCGTATTTCTTAATGTGCCAATGCCTTCAATGGTCGCCTCGACAACATCACCGACTTCAAGCGCTGAGATTCCCTCCGGAGTGCCTGTCATAATCATGTCACCCGGCAGGAGAGTCATGTGCTTTGAGATGTATGACATCAAACTGGGAATATCGAACACCATTTTGGCGGTAGTTGATTTCTGCCGGGTTTCGCCGTTTACTTTCAATTCCATCTCGAGATTCTGTGCGTCATCGACCGCATCTTTGGGAACAACAAAGGGTCCAAGCGGAGTGAATGTGTCGAAACTTTTCGAGCGAAGCCACGGATTAACAATCTTCATGTCCCTTTCCTGCATGTCCCTTGCGGAGATATCGTTGCCGATTGTGTATCCCGCGATGTGATCATAAGCATCGGATGGTGAAATGTCCTTCGCGGTTTTTCCAATTATAATCACAAGTTCGATCTCATGGTCAAGGCGATTAACAACGGATGGATATACAATTTCGCCTTCGTGAGGAAGCATCGATGATGTTACCTTGTCAAAAATAATCGGCTCATCGGGAACCGATAGATTACTCTCCTCCGCATGCGCCCTGTAATTCCTGCCCAGCGCGAGTATTTTCGATGGTTGAATCAGCGGAATCTCATATTTGAAATTTTCTTTGACTGTGAAACTATCCACCAGATTGTGTTTCTTGAGGAAATCGCACACTTCGGTAAATATTCCCAGTTTGAAAATGCCTTGTTTAATCATCATGTCCATCGACTGGCAGATTAGCGCGATTTGCGTTGCTTTCCTGTCGGCTAGTTCATAAGCCAGTCTGGCGCGTTGGAAATCAATAACAGCATCATCCAGCATCACGCCGATTTTCATTTCGTTGCCGGTTTTCAATCTGAATACCTTCATTGTGTTATTCCTTTTTGTTTATTTTGCATGTAATCCGGGAGCTCTTCCCAAGGACCCCGGCGAAGGGACGCCGGGTTACAATTCACTAATTTTCCAACTTACTAACCTGCCAACTTACTAACCTGCTAACCTGCTAACTTGCTAACCTACTAACCTGCTAACTTACTAACCTGCTAACTTACTAACCTACTAACCTGCTAACTTACTAACCAACCATCGCTACCACTCTTGCGGGAGCGCCATCGACAGCGCGCACTTTCAATGGCAGCGCGAGAAGCTTGATTTTATCGGCGTTTACAGCATCCAGATTCGCCAGGTTTTCAATCAGAAGCCTGTCCGCGCCAAGTACAATCAGATGCACCTCTGCGCTGAGCGGAAGATCGCTGGCGATGAATTTCGCTCCCTTGTCAACGAGCATCTGCGCGGTTTCAGGATCAAGAATTGGGAAATCCTTATAAAAGTTTCCCGTGTTCCACTGCTTGTACCAGCCTGTGTTTATCAGGATTCCGACATCGGGCGTGATTTCCAGGTGCGACAGCATGCCGGGTGTGATATGCGAATTTTCGCCGATTCCATCCAGTTTGCATACAACACAATCGCTGACAAGCATGTTCAGCGGGACTTCATCAATTGTCATCGCACCTTCGATAAAATGCGCGGGAGCGTCAATGTGAGTCCCCGTATGTGTCGCCATTTCAATTTTGTGAACCTGGCATTTGTCCCGTTCATACGAGCCTGTCTCCTCGCATGAAAAGGAGGCATGATAGTCGCCCCAAAAACGAGTCATGCCGTAATACAAATCTACGCTTAAATCGATAAGTTCCATTTCATTTCTCCATCATGATAATTTCCCGAGATATTCATTCATCTTCTCGACATACTGCGGAAACGCTTCTTCCGGTTCAGGCAAATCAGGCTGCCAGACCTTTTCCCATTCGTACGAAAGATAGCCATCATATCCCATCGATGCAAGTATTTTCAAGGCTTTTTGAATCGGGATATCGCCTTCTCCGATAAACACCAGCTTTGCATCTTTTCCGTCAAGGATTGAATCTTTCATGTGAACGTTTTTTATATATGGAGCAAGCAGATTTGCGGACTCATCAATTGGCTCGCCTGTCCAGAAACAGTTGCTTATATCCCAGACTACACCTACCGAATCGTGATTCGTTTTTTTCATTACTGCGGCAACAGCTTTACCGGTGAGGAAACTGTCGTGCGTTTCAAGCGCGACAATGACTCCTTTTTCCGCAGCGAAATCGCCAAGCTGGATTAGATAAGATGCCAGTTGATTCGCGCCGTCCTCAAAAGAGATTCCATCCGGTATTGAACCACCGAAAACTCGAACCAAAGGCGCGCCAAGTTCGCTTGCCAGAGTGATATAATCCCGCGCTTCATCAACGCTATTTTGCAATTTCTCCTGTTCCTTATGAAAAAAGCTGGCGGATGAATCGACGCTTATAATTTCAATTCCGGCATCGTTGAACATCGCGCGTGTCTTTTCAATATTGCCGCTGGAGAAATCCGGCAGATTGCGAATGTCGAGTTCATTGTCAATCCCGCGTAATTCCATGCCTGAAAAGCCATACAGTCTGGCGGATTCAATCGCTCTTTCAAGCGACCATGCGGGACATCCCAATGTGCTGAATGATAATTTCATGGTTTTATCCTTTATTCGCAACGCTGTTGAAATTTAATACTTCCCCGCAAGCCATTTTAACATCTGGCCCCAGAACTGCGGATAGTGCTCCCAGTCCTTGAAATCACCCGCCCAGTGCGGAGCGAAATCAGATGCGAAAGTTGCCGTCCTGCCTTTCTTATATTCCCAGCATGTAATAAACGGATCGCCGTCATATTCCGCAAGCAGTTTTGCGCCATCCTTGAGTTTCACCTGATTGTATCCGCACAGCGTGAATTCCGCACTATCCCAGGGTATCCCGGATGTTATCGGATGTTCCTTATCCACAACATTGAAGATGAAACCGTCGGTTGCCTCGATTCGATCATCGTAAGGAGAAACCGAAACCGGCAGAATTTCCTCGACAGGAGTGTTGTGCCATCTGCCGATTGCGTTGATTCCCGCAAACGAAAGATACCCGCCGCTCATGACAAATCCGCCTCCTTTCTCGACAAACTCCTTCACCATTTTAACCCTGTCAGGTCCCAGCGGATATTCATACGGCGGCTTCAATCCTGCGTAGAATATCATCGAGTTGTAGCCGACATCGCTGAAAATCAGGACATCCCATTTCTCAAGTTCTTCCATCGATTTGGGAAACTGGTATGGAACATCGTGAGGATTGATATGCCTCAGTTCGATATATGGCAGTGTCGCCATGGCATCCCTGAAAAAATGAGCGTTGTCGTTGTAGTTAGCCTGCTCGAAGGAATCAGCTCCGACAATATATTTGCTTAGAACTATTTCAGAGTCGCCGATATAAAGCACTTTGATTTTTTCCATTTTCGTTTGTCCTTTTTACGTAGCGCTGACTTCCTGGGGCTGTTGAAAAAGCCCGTTTTGTCCCAGACCGTAGGGGCAACTCTCCGTGGTTGCCCTGTATTTATGCCAATATTTAGGGTAGGCACAGAGACCTACCCCCTACATTCAGCCCTTTTTCAACAGCCCCGGATGCCAGCGCTACGAATCGTTATCTATTTAAACAATTTAATCGCATTACTCGATAATATCAACTCGCGGTCACGCTCACTTATTTTAGCATTCAACACCTTCAACAGCGATGATTTAACATACTGAAACGGAGCATTGCTGCCGAATAACATTTTGTCCGCACCGAAATCCTCAACCGCTCTGACAACCACCTCGACCGCTCCCGGGCTTGCGTGGCGTCCCTGCATTCTGCCTATGTCGAAATGCCAGTTGTCGAGTTTCGCAAGTCGTTCTCTGACTGAGCTGAGTTCGCTGTATGACGCTCCGCTTATAACAAATCTCACTTTCGGGAATTTGATGATTGTATCAACCACTTTGCCCATATCAAGCGGTGGCACTTTCATCAGCCAGTGATGCTGGCGTTCATCCTCTACTCTAACCGCAAGCGCGACGGGGATATTTTTATTTTCCGCTGCTTTGATTAATGCAATCAGGCATTTATCTGTCAGGCCGTATCCGTGATATGTCGGAAACAGGCGCAATCCTTTGAATTTCATTTTATCGAAACAGGTTTCAAAATCATGCTCCCAGCCCTCGAAAGCGGGATTTATCACGGCAAACGGAACAACCATAGATTGATATTTTTTATAAGCGTCATAAACCTCAAGGTTACCATCCATGCAATCCTTTGCGAGTATTGATGTAATCGGATAAACAACCGCCTGATCGATTCCCTCCCTTTCCATCAACTCTATAAACTTATCCGCAGATGCGTATTTCAATTTTCTAAACGGCCATGTGCCAATTCCTGTGAAGGTATCTATAATCATCACAAATCACCCCCCAGAAGACGGACAGCGTTATCGTAGAGAATCAGTTTTTTCTGCTCGTCGGTGATATCAGCTCCCTCGACTTTCCCAAGGTTTGTCCAGAAATCGATATCCGGCAGATCTGTTCCGAAGAAGATTCTCTCAGCGCCTAATTCCTCGACCGCCATTTCAATCGCGCCGCAATCGACAATGCTTCCGCAGATATCGATTAGAACATTCGGCAAGCCGCGAATCGCCTTGATTCCCCGCTGCCAGTCGCCGCCGATATGAGCCATGATTATTTTCACATTCGGAAATTGCTTTGCGAGAAAAGCGACATCCGCCGGTTTGGATTCGCCATCAATGCATCCGGTAATTTTGAACCATGTGTGCTGCAGTATGGGGATATTCAGCGATTCGGCTTTCTCCATGATTGGAATATAGCGCGGGTCAGTGCATACACAGCCGCATTCGAACTTGATTCCAGTCATGCCGTATTCGTTAATCGCCCTGTCAATCTCATCGAGCGATTCCCGCTCATGTTCGGGATTCACATAAACCCAGCCGTGAACGTAACCCGGTTCTTTTTTCATCCATTCATAAACACGGGCGTTATCCTCACGAAACTGCTCGGGAGTTGGCTTGTAAACGCCATCAGATGGCTCAAGACACGAAACAACGATTTTCTCAACTCCAGCCGATTTCACCAAATCGAGCGTATGCTGAAAGCTCTCATCATCGCATAAATGCACATGCATATCGATTATCTTCATTGTTCAACCTGCCTGCTAATTGTAACCCAGCATCCCTTCACTGGGGTTTGCGTAAAATTGCCGATAATTCCCTCGGTTAATGAGAACCCGTGCTACCAGTTTTGCTAATCGTAACCCGGCATCCCTTTGCCGGGGTTATGCGTGAATTAACGCCGTTTTCCCGGGAAATGGATTCCCGTACTACCAGTTTTCCAACCTGCTAACCTGCTAACTTACTAACCTGCTAACTTACTAACCTGCTAACTTACTAACTTACTAACCTGCTAACTTACTAACTTACTAACCTGCTAACTTATTAACCTGTCACAAGATAACTGCCATCGGGAAGTGTGATTGTCATTTTTCCCTTGAAATCACCATTGACCGATGCGCCGTTGTTTGTAAACTGAATCTCGACCCAGTCCATTTCATTCGAGCAATACGCAATAACCTTTCCATCGCGTTTAAGGCATGTTCCGCCGACAAGTAGAATCGAACTAACAACTCCGTCTTTTTCTCTGATTAACGCCATTTCACCATCGAAAGAGAAATCGCCGTATTTGCGAAACGCGCTTTTCTCATCAACAACGTAATAATAATCCGCCTTGAGGGATTCGAGGTAGTAATCGATTCCATCAGGCGATGTGATTTTCAAACCCTTGCATCGCCAGGCATCATCGCCCATATCGAGAGTTTCGACTTTGATATCCGGGGCGACTGTTCCCTTGTATGGATAAATAACAACCTCGTAATCGACCGGCAAATCGCCCTCTCTTTGATAGCCGATATACGGCGCATCATCCACTTCACCATCCGGAGTAACCATCCAGCCCGTGGATTGATTAACAATGAGAGTTTCAGGATTTAACGGCACCACCAGAACATTCACATCGGGATTGTTTGTGCGAATCGCTTTCGATTTCTCATCAATTGCCAGTTCAGTCGGCTGGAAATGTGCCAGCCATTCACATTCGTGATAACCGCTGGTCTGACACATTTTTTCAGTCAGGTTGTCAGTGAGAATCCAATAGTTGGGTTTAACAAACGTAATTTTTCTACGGCTATACGCGCCAAGATATTTGTAACCATCATGGATTGCGTTTGCATAATCGGCTGTCGATGATGTAACCCATGTATCGCAGATTCCGGATGTAATCTTGCGCTGGCTCATCCCGTTGATTGTTACAAGGTTATGCGAGATTGTTTCCTTATACCACAATTTGCACCTGTCAGTCTGATATCCGCCAGCAAGCCCGCAGTCCGTAATAAGCGGCTTGCCATAAGCGAAAATGCTGAATCCAAGGCCGTCGCGATGGCAGTGCCACGGCTCGTTTGAGCCATAATCGAAAAGCAGATAACGGGCATCCCTGCTCCAGTCGTCGCGCATTATCGCCCAGCCTGTGTCAGGCAGATTCACGGATGTATAATCCGGTTCCTTCGGTACGATTGCTTTTAATTCAGCGATAACCTCATCAGCGCCATCACCGAAAAGATCTTTTGCCCTTTCTCTTAATTTATCAGGATAATCCTTCACAAAATATTTGAACTCAGGGCATGGGAATAAAAGAGCGCCATCAATAAGATATGGAACTGCGAAATTCTCCGCTCCCATAGCACTGTCGCCGACAGGCGCCAGATTAAGAATCGGCGAATATACTTTTATTGTCCATTCCTGCGCATGTTTAAGTTTCGGCTCAAGCCAGTCGGGTTCCTCCAAACCAGCTATACGCACCAGTTTAAGAATCTTTCGAAAAAACTTTATAACAGCATTGTTATAACCTGCCGCTCTCTCGAAATAACCGCCATCGGGCATCACACCAAGATCCACGTGTTTTAGAAGGTAATTCCACGCGAAATCAATCCATTGCCGGGACTCCTTGAATTCAGGATAATTTATCCCGGCCTCAAGAAGGTTAAGCATCTGAAGAAGTTGAATATTACCGGCGCGGTATCCGGGATTGACCGACATTAAAAATTGCGCATGCTCAACAACTGATTTATACAGTACAATCCTTTCATCAACCGGAATGTCATTGTATTCAATTCCAGTCAGAATATCATTGAAACATGAGAAAGTGTGAATTCTGTAACCCGCCAGATGGGAATCCCATGGATTGTTAATAAACGATGGTGAAAGCCAGATTTTCGGAGCGCCCTCAGGCGGTCGGACTGTCTCATACCAGAATGAAAACATATCCATCAAACCATGGAGATATTTCATATCGCCTGTGTAACGATAAGCATAGTAAAGATGTGATAGCCAGTTCCACCACGCATCCTTTGAGCCATTGCCAAGTTTTTCCCTGTCCCACGGATGATTCGGGAAATCCGGACTATTGAGAAGCTCATCGGACCTTTCAACATAAATATTCTTTCTCGATGGATTAAGCGTGCCAGGGTCGATATGGACAATTTCAGGACGATTCTTAAAATAATCCGCAAGTTCAAATTTCGCCTTTTTGTAATCCCCCGCCTCTACTGCTGCCTTCACTGATTCAAGACCGTCATGGCTAAGGTCAATCACCGAAAACAACTCCTCATCGGCCATGACATCCGCGACTGGATGGTAGTTGTATTTTACAAGCCATCTCTCAAGATACAGGTCAGACAGTTTGATTTCTGAAAATGTCTTGTAGTGCAGATTGAGTTCAGCTTCCAGCTTAACTGACGGCTCATCCACAACGGTGATTGATTCATCGGATTGAGCATACCCGGTTGTGAACATTGAAACTACACAAGCTACCAGAACAAGCATCCATGATTTCCACATATCTCCACACCTCGTATTTTGATGGCACAGTAAAATAAATAAACCCTGAAAAAACATTTTACCGAAAATTCCTCTTTTTTAAAGAATAAATCGTGATTTATTTCAAAGCAAGCCAGCTGGAGTGAAAATGTCACTGTCGTTAAAATCTATTAAATTACACTTCCTATGTCGGGGTCAAATATTCCTGGCATAGAATGATATTATTATTAGTTTAAGTTGCAATATAAGAGAAGGAAATTGGAAAAATGGCAAAGCCAACCTGAGCTAATTAAGTTACTGCCAAGCCGATACTTGCCGGATATCTGATTTCTTGTAGAAAAATTAGATTTACACTTTTTTTATGAGGAGCTCTCTAAATGGAGATTAAACTAAAAGAGCAGGATGAAATTACCATCATGGAAGTGCGGGGGGATATCAAATTCTCAAATTGGCATGAGATTGTCCATTCCGCAAACGAGGTTATCGACAGCGGAAAGGAAAAACTGATTGTCTCCTGGGAAAATGTAGGTTATATGGACTCCTCAGCAATGGGCGCTCTTATAACCGTTCACAAACTGTTTGCAAAACTCCCCAATGGAAAATCTGTGATCTTCACACCACGAAAGGAACATCACTTTGTTTTTCAGCAGGCGCATTTCCACATGTTTCTCGATATTTTCGACGATTTGGACAATGCTGTTGGGAGCTTTTCAGTTGACCAGGAATCTATAAAAATGAATGAAAATGGCGTGAAGGTCATTGCAAAGTAGCATTTTTTCGATTTCATAAACACAAATAAACGACGGAGGGTTTACGAGCCTGTCGGGAAAGGCACCGCAAACAAGAAACCCCCACCCCAGCCCTCCCCAACCCGTTCGGCTACGCTCAGGGTCTTCGACGAGCGGGAAGGGAGAATGTTATCTTTTCCCTTCGCAAGTGTATAGACCGGGTATATCGTTTGCAAATGCAAAAACATTTCCCCCCGCTCGCGGGGGGATTAAGGGGGGGAGGAGATATAAAAACAACCTTTCCCGACAAGCTCCTACCCACTCTGCTTTCTGATTACTTCTTTTGATTATGATAAAATTTCGCTGGTCTTAATGAGATGATTCAATGCTCATTTCTTTTTACGCATTTTTCCCGCTGACATAAATAACGGCAGGTGATTGAGATGGCGTTTAAGGCAATTGACTATTACAACATTGACGAGCTGCTCGGCGATTCAGAATTGCTCATCCGGGATACTGTTCGAAGCCTGATGGAGGATAAATACCAGCCTGCAATCGCAAAGCATTTCAACGATGGCACATGCCCGTTGGAAATCGCAAAAGACCTTGGAGAGTTAAATGCATTTGGAGTAAACCTTGAAGGTTACGGCTGCGCGGGTTCATCAGACACGGCTTATGGTTTAATCAACCAGGAGCTTGAACGGGTGGACAGTGCGCTTCGTTCGTTCAGTTCAGTTCAAACCTCCCTTTCGATGTATCCAATCCACCGGTGGGGTTCTGGCGAACAAAAGGAAAGATACCTTCCCGGCATGGCAAAGGGTGAAATAATCGGATGCTTCGGACTCACCGAACCCGACCACGGCAGCGACCCATCCGGAATGAAAACCACCGCCCAAAAAACAGATTCAGGTTACATAATAAACGGCTCCAAGATGTGGATTACCAACGGCACTATCGCTGATATCGCCGTTGTATGGGCTAAACTGGACGGTGAAATCCGCGGTTTCCTTGTTGAAAAAGGCACTGATGGATATACAGCTCCGGAAATAAAAAACAAGTTCTCGCTGCGGGCATCTGTTACAAGCGAATTGAGTTTTCTGGATTGCGAGATTCCCAAAGAGAATATCCTTCCTGATGCCGTAGGGCTGAAAGCGCCGCTGTCATGCCTGACACAGGCTCGATACGGAATCGCATGGGGGGTAATCGGCGCCGCTATGGCTTGTTTCGATGAAGCTTTGCAATACGCGCAGGAGAGAATTCAATTCGGGAAACCGATTGCCGCGTTTCAATTACAGCAGGAAAAATTCGCATACATGGCGACTGAAATCACAAAGATGCAGCTTTTATGCCTCAGGCTGGGGCAACTCAAGGATGCGGGAAAAGCAACCCACACGCAGGTTTCGATGGCGAAACGTAACAATGTCGCTGAAGCGCTGAAAATCGCAGGGATGGCTCGTGGAATTCTCGGCGCGGCTGGAATTGTCGATGAATACTCCGCAATGCGCCACGCTTGCAATCTTGAATCGGTTTACACCTACGAGGGAACTCACGATATCCATACGCTCATCCTCGGCCATGATATAACCGGCTTCAAGGCATACAGGTAATTTGACTTTCTCGATGGTTTTTGCTATATAACATATAACTTGTGGATGCAAGGGAAGATGGTTAAAGTCCATCGCGGTCCAGCCACTGTGTTGGGCACATTATTGAAGTCCAGATAATTGCCCTAAGCCAGAAAACCAATTCACAGGTTGAATGTACAGCTTCTTGGATTGGGCTTCGCATTCATTGGATATTCTCCTTTGATGCACCACCCCTGGAAGCGGGTGGTTTTCTTTTCCACCCACTTCTTACCTAATTAATATTTTGGAGGCGCACAAAATGCGCTATTTATGTATTTTTATCACCATGATGATTTTCATCATGCTTTTTGCCGCCGGTTGTTCGAGAGATGCAAATCCGCTTGTCCCTTTACAAAATCAAGCGGATTCCGATTTAATGCCTGTTGTCAGATATGATAACATCAGCGCCACTGGTTTGTTCGGCGTGTACTGTTTATCAATCTCGCCTGATTTTGCATCCACTGAATTGGTTCCGATGCGCAATTCCGCTATTGGAGAATCCTACATCGTTTCTGGCGCGGGTTTCTTCACAGTTTCACCGTGCGTTGATTGCTTGAAAATCAAGAGCATCGCATTGGATGAAAATGGGAATGCCGTTCTTGAATTTAAAGTGAAACATCCGTTTGAGAAAGGCGACCCTCTCAAGCCGCCAACCGCGGTGAATCGTCTCGATTTGGATGTTTTCGACCTTGCGCTTGTTATCAAGCCAATTGAAATCACGCCTGATATCTATACACAAACGGATATCAGCGCCTACACGGGCATAATGAAAAACGCGGACGGCTTCACATGCGAACTGAGCGATGTTGTGGATGATGACGTTGTAATGCCGTACAAAATATGCTATGAGGATGAAAATAACAACCGTTTTGAAATGGGCACTGACTATCAGTTATTTGATGTCATCCTGTCGCCCGGTTCAGGTTTGTTGTTTGATGTCTATCTAACGATGGGTTACGGCGCGAGCGCGAAAAAACCTGAAAGGCTCGTTCCGACATATTATGTGCCGGAGTTCAACAGGAAAGCAGCATGGAAAGTGGAGGTTATTCCCCCTGAGGGAGATAATCCGCCGGAGATCGGCAACACCTGGGATGATGTCGAAACAACCGTTGAATACACGGTAACTGTTGATATTTATGATTGGAATCATGGCGCAGTAATCGCGACAGATTTCCCTGATTCCGACAATACAAATCACATTTACGCTCAGTCAGATGTCGGCGCGGTTACGGTTGAGATTCCGGGAATGACATCATCAATTGTTGCAGCATCCACAACGGATACTGAAACCAACGGCTGGGATGACCCGCTGACATACACAGCAGAAATCGCCAATGAAAATGCCCTTTTGCCGGGACTATATACGGGGCTTGTAAAAGTAACGGATTCGCGAATTCCCGGTTATGTTATTACCGGAGGCGAAACCGATACCCTTGTCCATTCACCGGATGGAATAAATCTGGCATGGCACAAGCTTGTTGAATTCGCGACATACCAGACCTTCACGGCAACAGTTGTTCAAAGGATTGATATTAACGGATTCGCACGCACATGGGGAGGAACTTCTGAGGATACAGGACAAGACATTGCTGTAGATGATTCCGGGAATATTTATATTACGGGAACATTCTGTTACACTGTCGATTTTGATCCGGGAAATGGAGTCGAGGAACGCACCGCAGGCGGATTTCATGACACATACCTGCTGAAACTGGACAGGTATGGTGATTATGTCTGGGTTGAAACATCATCTGGAGGAGGCAAAGGAATAACTTTGGATAATGACGGCAATGTTTATATTACCGGTAATGACCTGTCTAAATACAATTCAAACGGAAACAGGCTTTGGACAACTCCCGCTGCCGGTGCGAAATATCAGGTTGGAGTCGATTCCAATGGGAACTCTTATGTAATCGGCGATTTCTACGGCACGCACGATTTCAACCCGGACCCTATTGAGGAGGATAATCGCACCCCATTCGGAATAACGGATGTTTTCATGTCCAAATTTGATTCGGATGGAACTTATGTAATGACTCTAACTTGGGGAGGTTCTGATGTTGACAAGGCGTATTCACTTGCCGTGGATGGCTCTGACAATATCATTACTTCAGGGCATTTCGGTTCATCAATTGATCTCGACCCGGGAATCGGCGAGGATAACCACAATTCAATCGGTATGTCCGATGTGTTTGTCAGCAAATTCGATTCGGATGCCAATTTCATTTGGGGGCGTTCATGGGGCGGCACCTGGATGGATGAGAGTTTTGATGTCGATACCGATTCCTCTGGGAATATTCTAATCGGCGGCTGGTTTTATAGCACAGCGGATTTTGATCCGGGCACAGGGGAGAATTTGCACAGCACAAATGGCAATTTTGATGTGTTTCTTACCAAGTTCGACCAAAACGGTATTCACCTGTGGGCTCAAACTTTTGGAGCGCATGATTCAGACAGAGCATGGGGAGTGGCATTCGACAATTCAGGAAACGCGTTTATTACCGGTTATTTCTACGGCAATGTCGATTTTGACACGGGTCCTGATGAATGCCGTTTTTCATCCAAGGGCCATGAGGACTGTTTTCTAAGTAAATTCGATGCGGACGGAAATTACCAATGGGCGCGCGCATGGGGTGGAATATGGAGCGACATGAGTTATGGTGTGGCAACAAACAGCCAGGGATGTGTTTTTGCTACAGGAATATATCAAAACGTTGTTGATTTCAATCCATGCGCGGGAGTGGATGAGCATACATCAAACGGCAGTTTCGATGCGTTTCTGCTCATGCTACCTCCGGATGGTGAGTTCTAA